>NZ_JAFGYL010000011.1:0-175784 GCF_017491835.1 Pseudomonas sp. 67(2021) | reverse complement strand
GCTATGGATGATTGCTCTGGTGTCGATTGTAGGAGTGCTCGCACTTATTCCTATAGCTAATTTATTAGTGGTTGGGTACAACAACCTTTCCTTGGGAGTGCAAACGGGACTAAGCCTTTCAGAACTAGGTCAGATGGGCGATTTTTTTGGTGGGCATACTTCTGCTTTCTCAGGAGCACTGTCGCTTATCGTAGTATTGTTTTTTACTTTCCATCAAGCTAAGCAGCAGCGAGAGTTTTTCCTGGCTCAGAAAGCTGAAGCAGCACAAAATTCAGATCGCCAGTTTTTCCTTGATGGAGTTAATCTAGTTACCCAGTGGGAAATGAAGTCATCAGGAGCAGATCAATGTATGCGCCTCTTGGACTATTACAGTCGGCTGGCGCTTGAATCGTCTGATCGAGAATTATTGTTAATCCTGAATACAGTTATAACTGCACAGATACGCAAAAATCTAGAAGGGAAGAATGGTAGTTTCAGAGCGACTAACTATCCGTACGCCTGCGAGGCTGTAGAAAAAATCCGCATTCTTCGCGAGGCAGACTCGAGAGCTCACAAAGCAAAACGTAAAGAAAATTTGAAGCCTTGAGACCTATCCACCCTTTGGGTTGCCCCAAAGGGTAGGTCCTCGACCGTCACCTTCCATAGATTGGGGAAGGTATAGGAGTTGCCAGTTTGTCGTCACGGGACGAGCGTGTTGACACTATCCAGCAAATAGTTGTCCCCGGTCAAGCCAGTGGCACCTTTCCCTAAAGGTCGCTTTTGATGGCTAGGGTAAATTCATGCGCGGTGAAACCGACGAACGGTATTGGCCAGCCAGAAATGGCGGTTTGAGTCGATACGACAAAGACGGTCTGCTTCAAAGTTGATTGATTAAAGACAAAAAAGCCCTGTCAGTAGCAGGGCTTTGAGGTCAACGTAAGCTCACAAGGAGTTTGGCGGGAGAGTCATCGAGGACGGGTTGATTGGAGCAATATTGTAGCGTTCAGGCTGAACTGCCCCAGATTTCACAAGGCGATCATAACGATCGTTGATCGCTGAAAGACGCTGGGATCTCTCCCCTGAACGGATTACCGACTCGCGCTCAAGCGCTTCAGCTGTACGGTTTGCAAGCGTCGTCATGGCATCCCTCCCTCGCTGATTATGTGTAGTGAAGCATGAAAGCAGATCGCTGGCGTTCTGCATGCTCAGTGATCAGCTCTGAATAAACGCGCAGATTCTGCCTGAGTTCTTGATCATCAGTATAGTCTTCGATCTTTAGCTTCAGACCACCGGTTAACGTGTTGATTCCGATCATTCTGCCGTGCGAATGCCAACGGTTGTTATCACTCAGGTCTTTTGCGATTTGCTCGGCGCGTGCCTCTTTTTCTGCTTCGGACACGGCCGTGCCCGGATTGGTGCATCCATGGACTGTCCAGTCTTTGAATTTGTATTTCACAAGCCAGAGCTTTAGCAGACTCACGGAGAGATCCCTAGCTTGTTCATAGCGACGAAGAGTCGCGAGGTCCAGGCGCTGTAGCATCATAAACTCTGCATCTGTGAGGCTACCAGCTGCAGACTTTTCTATAAGTTGATTTACCTTGTCGATGTAACCGAGGGCAGGGACAAGCTGCCCATCTGCCAAGGGAACCTGCGGGTCAATCGGACCGAGCGAGGACGTGTAGTCCATGAAAATCTTATCGCCGGACATACAAAAAATTGTGCCTGCGGACATTGCAGCCGTAGGAACCACGAAAAATACTTCATCAAAATGATGTCGAGTTACCTCAACCATCTTCTCAACAGCCTCAACTACCCCGCCTGGCGTCGCTATGACGATGCAAATTCGGTTCGGATTTGCTGTATTGGCGCGATGTTGCACTAACTCTTCGATCGCATTCACGTACGCACTTTGAACCGCAGGGTGTATCGGGCCGGAATATGCCAGCAATGAGCAACCGAAGTGCTTCGCAATCAGTCCTCGATAGTGAGTCAACGCAATGAGAATGTGGTTATCAAGACTAGGCATATTTGATCCCTGAGTACCTTCAACTCGACAAGCCAAGCGGCTTTTACTAAAGCCACCTTAGCTGGCAATTTGAAGTCATGCCATTTTGCCGCTGAGCAACGTAACGCTACCCCGGATCAGGGTAGTGCTCATTCATGGAGTATTTTCAGATTCGGGATCGATCATCGCATCTCAAGGCTGCTGGTAATGCCCAGGCTCTCATTTTTGTATGGCTGGTTATGAGGCAGCATTTTTTTGGGTATTTCTCAAATGCGGCCAGGTGGCCTCGCGCTTAAGTCGCTGGTATTCCCTTGCAACTATCGAGTGAAGTGCCTCCGTAAGAAGGTCTGTAAGCCTTACCGCGACATCTTGCTCCAACCTCTTGATTGTTCCCGTTCTCGGCGTCGCACAGCTGATGCATTTCTCAGCGATACAAAGACTGGCGATCACGCCCCAGATGTAACCGTCCAATAGCTTGTTCTCAATCAGAACTCGGCTCTCAGGGGCTTCCTGATAATCCCAGTCCACTCGGAAATACTTTCCATCCTTGGACACTTCGATTTTTGGTAACGCAGCCTCCGGGTTAAGGCTTGGCATTTGAGTCATCTGACTGTTCTCTGAGATGGGCCGATCATTGTAAAACACGGTGACAGAGACAACCTGCTTCGGCCTGCTGTCAGGTCGGCGGACGCCCTGTAAATACTTGACGAGTACCAAGCCCCAGCGCGAGACCTTTCACCCTGGAGACGGCGCCGTGCGTGGGCTGTGGAGGCATTGACCGGCGCCTGCCAGCGAAAATCCGTCAAGGTCCTGTCAAGAATTGCTTGGCGCGCTAAGGTTTTGTCTGGCCGATCGCGGTAGGCGTTTCGGCCTGGCCATCACCGTTCGCCCCTTGTCGGCCATGATCATAAATTCTTGACGAGGCAGGCGCTTACAGGGCGGAGCGAATTGCTGCGAGCGTGGCTGTGCTTAGGCTTGATGGCGCTGGTGGTAGGAGATGCCAGCGCAATCCGTCAAGACCTGTCAAAAGTTTGGTCAAGGCTCCGTCAAGGATGGTCAAGGATTTGGGCGTCTCCTGCGCTGAAACAGACCCACCTGTTCTGGACGCCTCGGCTATCGCCGTCAGCATTCCGAGCTGGCCCGGCCCTGGTGGCCGTAGCGCCCGTCCGCCACCTACCAAAATGCGCCCGGTCAATCCGTCCAGAGCCTGTCCAGAATCTGTCTGGGCTGTCATGGGTATGAGACGGCAAAGCCCCACTCTTTGACGCCACGCACGCGAATTAAGCTCAAACGGTTGTCATGCGCAGGGTTCGTCTCATGCCTGTCTCACATTCCGTCAAAGCGTGGTCAAAGAGGTGAGCCAGGTTTCACTTGCATTGCGAAGCGCCGAGGAACGGTGTGAACCTCCAGAGCCGCACCCCACGCTTCCGCCACCTCATCGCTAGCGAGAAGCCCGGTGAAACTGACGCTTCCGCTCGCCTGGATCGTTATGTCTCCCAGCACGGCCATATACGCAGCGATGGTTTGCGGAAGAACAAGATGGCCGGAGCCATGACTGTCGTGAACCATGAGATCGTCTCGGCCGAGTGACACGCTGTGGAGAAGTGCTCGATACGTACGGTGCGTGAACTTGGACAGTTCCTGATAAAAGACCCTGCGCACGGTGGCCGCCTCTACGCCGTCCTGCGCTTCGATCAGTTTCCGGATTTCGCCGTGAGAAATTGTTTCGTTTTGGTACCACTTCTTCAGCGCAGATACTGCTTTCGGGGAATCCGCGTGCAGAAAGCGCATCACGTCGATCGCTTCAACTGCGTCGCGGAAGACTCGCGCAACTGGCCTGTGGCGCATCTCCTTCAGTAAGGCGACGCAGTCGAGAAGTGACGCCAGCAAGTCCATGGTGATCAGCCAAGTCGCCTTCTGCAGAGATTGCTCGTCGCGATGGTATTTCAGCGTGTGCGGCCTGAGGCGTTTGATGATTTCACGAAGCAGGGCATCGCATTCCCTGAGGAACTGCCGCTGGGCTTCATGCTCGTAAGGGGTGTCGTATGCCTCCTGGGGATGTCGACCCCAAACGATGCTGGGCATGCTGTTCTCACTGAAGATTTCGATAGCCAATCATGGGTGTTTCCCCAGTGGGGGTAAACGCCTATATCGATCGCCTAGAAAATATGCCGGTCGCTTGCAGGTTGCCAGGTTAAATGCCTGCGTTTCGGTGGAAACCTCAGTGGAAACCTTACATCGCCCGTCATGGCTTTTGATAATAGGGACGTCCCAGCCGCATCCAGTTTTACGACTTGGTCGCGAAAGATCAGCGTGGGCGGGCGGTTCGCGCGCAATAGTGGTTGCGAACCAGGTGCGAACCATCGCTGCGAACTGACGAGTGTGCATGCCATAGTGATGGTGGCTCGCAGGCTTAGCGGCCTCGGGAGGCCATCTGGTAAACCATGACTTTAAGGAGGGTACGCATGTTCGCGGGTGCTAACGTCGGCCAAGTCTACAAAAAAACCTTTGAGCTGCTTTCTGAAGAGAATGATCGAGGTGCGGTTCTGCTGAGCGGAGTGATAACAGACGGCATTTTGGATGAGATGATCAAAGCGCGACTCATTGGTTTACCTGGCGCTCGCAAGGGAAAGCTCAGATTCCAATACGCGGCAAAGATAGACCTAGCGTTTTGCCTGGGTTTGATTTCGTTGGAAATGCTGACGCTGCTACATAGTCTGCGTGATGCAAGAAATACCTTTGCTCATGAGGTAGTGAATAGTCTCAACGACGCTGCTATCGCTGGAGCTATCAAATCAGTGTTCGAGGCGGTACCGAGCCTGTATGACGGTTTCATGAGTAACTGGATTGCCGATTTACAGGCCACTCTACGAGGCGTGGGCGTTGTGGACGAAGCGGTGATCGCCAGCGTCTCTCCCGGCGACAGGGCCAGATTTAACAATTATTTAGCGCTCGTTGCAGCTCGGCTTCATGAAGCATCAGTCAACGTCGAAAAGCTGAGTTTCTCGGGAGTTTAGCTTTGCTCGGAACCTTCCACCGAGGGTGCTGGCCGCTGGCAGGGCCAGGGTGCGTACCGATTGTGCGTACCTAGCTGAGTACCAGTGTTGGGAATCTCGCTCCCACAGGGATTTCGCGGGCTTCTGGGTGCGTGAAGATCGTGCGTGAAGCCGTGCGCGAAGGTTCGGTCATGGGGTTGGTTTTCACAATCAGCTTTGAATGCGGTGGGCGCGGGGAGTGGTCACTACTGGTGGTCACCGCGGCTGGTCACTGGCTGGATGCGTGGCTTGATGGTGCCCTGCGAGTGATGCTGCGCGTACTAACTTTTACTAACAGATGGTGGATATCAAAGCGGATACCGGCCGATCCGTTGCTCAATCGTTGAAATCTGTGAGATATGCCGCTATTGATAATCTTCAACCCAAGCAGGAAGCGACGCATGCCCGCAGAAACAATCGATCTTGTTGAAGCTCGGAAAATGGCTGATGAGATTCGCCGTTTACACGATCAGTTGGAGACACTCATGCGGGAGGGGGGAATTGGAAAGTCATTTTCCCCATACGAGATTTCCTCCCTTCAATCTCGGCTGAAGTCGATCAAGGAAGAAATAAAGACTGCTGCTAAGCACGGAACCATGTCCCGGCGAAAACAGGCACAAACCCGTTTGGAGGAAATGTACTTTGGGCCAGGGCTCCGTTCCGCGTCGGCCAATTTCAGGCTAGCCGTTAATGCAAATCCAACGAATGACAAATGGGTTCGCGAGCTCTACGACCCCGCTGGGGATCTCTCGTATACGCTTCACAACCTCGAGGCTCATATCCTCGAAGAAGAGCAGTCAGGAACCTAACAAAACCTGACATCGCGCCGACGAGTCACCGGACACGAAAGGTCCGTGAGGCGACTCCTTGGGATGGTTACCAATGGTGGTTACCACGCTTGGTTACCACCGGGCGAGACAGACCATATGTTTCCAGTGCGGCAGTCTGGTCTATGTTCGCGTCCGAGCATCTATTCAAAGACACGCTTTTGTCGATCGCAATGCGCTCTCTTTGCCTGAACCGAAGTCGAGGTAGGCGCGTTGGTAAAATTTCACCGAGCTGCCTGGGGCGGTTTTGCTGATGCTCAGGATCTCATTGGTGTTCATGTCGTTGCCGCTGATTATCCGATAGCCTGTTTCTGTTGCGGACATAGTGGCGTCTGGTCGATGCTCCTGCCATTGTGGAAAGACGCATAAGGCGTAGTTCTTAGGGGTTTTGCTGGAGGATGCCGAAAGCACCGGCCCTTTTTCAACAAGGGCACTCGGTGAGTAGCACCCAGCCAAAATAAGGGTAGAAGTGGCGAGGACGGCGGCTTCTAGAAAGCGCATGGTGGCGTTATCCGTAACTGATAAAGCCGTGACGCTACCATGCGCTCAATGAAAGCCCAATCGCGTTACGCCTTATCTTCGGCGTAGATCGAGGCCGAGATGATCATTCCACCCCACCGGCGATGGCCGATGCAGATCGGCACCGGGTTGCCGCTTGCCGTGGTGTTCCGCGCAGACCCGAAGCTGTAGCTCGGTGAGTTCTCCGGCGAGGAGCTTTGCGATAGTCCGCCAAGCTGTGGGCTGAGCATTTGGATCACGCCGCCGGCCGCTGTGCCAATCCCCGCGCCCATCACCGCTGTCGCCGCAGCGCCAGCCGTCATGAACGACGCTACAACTATGAGAGCCACTCCGATTACGGTCTGCAGAACACCCGCTCGTTTGCTGCCAGCGATCACTGGAACGATTCGGATCTCCTGCGCCCCGCCCAGTTTCAAATCTTGCTCGCCGATGTTCTTCCCGTTGCGGAAAACTGCAAACTCCAGGCCTTTGCTTTTTGCGTCAGCCAAGTATTTTGCAAACCCCGGGAAATTGACGTCGACTGCCTTGACCGCTTCGCGAACGTGGCCAGTGTCGAGTTCGTATATGTGCTCGCGCCCGAATTTCTTACCCGCAGATCCGCCGAGGAGAATTCGTGTTTTGTTGCCGTAATTCACTGCCATTGCCATGTTTTACTCCTGAGCGCCTTGAGCGCTATGTTTTGGAATTTCCATGCCGAGCTGGTCGGCGAGGATCATGCGTGCGGCCATTGCGTCGTTTCGAATCGCGATCTCGCGTTTCACGTCTGGATTCCAGGCCGAACAGTGAGTCGATTTGTACGCCCGGGCTCCCCGGTATTCGATGCGCATCAGTTCGGCTGAGATCCTGGCCTCTTCCTCGGTGAAGAAAGGCCCCTCGATCTCTACCCGCTCCCCGTCGCGCACATGCTGGACGGTCCAGACGATGTACCCGCCGATCGTGCTGGGGTCAGTGGTGAAATCTGTGTCCTTACACGCTTCGGCGAAGCGGATGTGGTGTGACATGTGTTTCCTCCTACGGCGCCTTGGTGCCATTGATGGGCCGATGCCTGCTGTGTTGCTCGGTGTCGCGACACGTTTTGGTGATTCGCAAAACGTGTCGCGCAATGGGATGCCTACTTGCCGACGATGCTCAGGTTGGGCGGGAGTTTCGGGCCGAACGGAGCGCCAGGCGCGAACGGGTCGGGCAGCAGGTGCTCCGGGCATTCCCTAATGAAATTCATGGTTGCGAGGCGGCAGGCGTTGAACAGCGGTGCGTCGATCCATTCCTGGCCGCGGCGGGCGGCGCTGTCCTCGAGTGCGTAGGCAAACACCAAGTCAGCCAGGCTGGCCAAGCCTTCCCTGCGCGCCGTCTCACGCTCCACGTTGTTGATTGCGAGCAGATCGCACAGACGATCAAACCCCAGGCTGTTGGCCAGTCCCTCGGTGTCCAGTACCAACGACCGCCCGAAACCGGCGAGCACCGTGCGAAGGTCTTCAGACTCCACACGGCGGTGGTCGGTGGCCTGCCGTTCGAGTTCGGCGATGGTGCCAGCGGTAAATGGTAGATATTGGCGAAGTTTGCCGGCCTTGCGGCGTATGGCCCTGCGCTCGTCGCGGATGTAATCAAGCCGTTCACCGAAGACGCGGCAGATACGCCGGGTGGTGATCAAACTAGTGCTCATGCTGGCGCTAGGCTTCCTGGCGATGTCGACCAGGGAAATGACGAGGCTTGTGCTCATTGGGCTTTCTCCATGGGCGTTGAGTCGTAAGCGGCGCGCAGATCAGCGCCAGCCGAGCAGTGGCGGCCAGTGGGCGCGTAGCAGGAACGGCAAACCATGATGTGGTTGAGGTACTGGTCGCGGGCCTGTCGCCACTCAGGTGTGGCAGTGGCGGCGTTGGCATGGGGGCCAGTAACGAACTGGGCAGGGCGCTCAATACGGTTCGCCAGCACTAGGTGGGGGCGAGGTTGAGGACGACTCCACACTTTTGCGGAGTCAGCGCCAGCAATGGCCGGCGGCATGTGATCGAGCAGGAAGGACAGGAGGCTCATAAGGCCCCCTCGCCCTGATTGCTTCTAATCCAATGTTCCTGTGATTTCAAAAACACCGGCAACAGCGGCAACAATGGCAACAGCCCTTTGAACCGTGGGCTCCAGGTGTTGCCGATGCTTCCAAATTGTTGCCACCGGATTTTTACCGGCAACAGTGATAACCAAACTGAGGGGGCGAACCGGCCTCTTGTGTTGAAAATGAGATGTGTGTTGCCAGTTGTTGCCACTTTTTTTATAGGGTGGCAACGGCTGCAAGCCGCGTCCCACAAGGCCGTTGCCGGCGTTGCCACTGTTGCCAGTGATTCTAGGTTCCTGTGAACTTGGGCAATTCGGGTAGGTGACGTTTTGGTGCCGTTCATGCGCCACCCCCTTCGCGGTCCATTGCCTCAGGATCGACCACGTACAGGCGCGCCTGGCCACCGCCTGGGAGCCGGTAGTTTTTGGTTTTGCGTTCGTTGTCGCGGCGGGCGAGGACGTTCGCGCCCTCCAGCGCTTTGATGATGCGAGACAGGCCGAAGCCGTGGGCGGCCTCGATCAGTGCCGGCTTGTTGAACAGGTACAGGCGGTTATTGCCCGTCAGCTCCCAATAGCCGGCGCGATTGAATACCTTGGTGTCAGGCGCCACGTCATCGACATCGGAAAAGCGGCTACTGCCATGGCGATCGATGAAGTCGAGAATGCCGGCGAGGATCTGGCGGTCTTCTGCATTACCGCTACCCACCCGACTAAGCCATTCGCCATAGAGCAAACGGCAGTCGGCAAGAGCAGTACCCGGCTTCCATGGGAGCAGCCCGTAGGCGATGGCCATCTCACCCGCCAAGGCAATAACGGCGAACCGATCGGCCACGCGTCCCGCTTGGGCGTTGTCCTCCACAAAGCTGGCTCGCACTCCGGCGAAGTCTTCCAGCAGTCCGGTACGGTCGTCACTGGCGAGCAGCTTCTCGACGAACGCTGGCCCGAGGTGGCCATGGTGGGCGCCGACGGCCACGGTGAGCTGGCGGTGAAAGTCCGCACCCTCAAGCCCGTGCAATTCGTCAAAGGCACGATGCGTGCGGGTGCCGGCGTTAACGTCGACCATGCGCAACTCAGCGCCGGCGTGGGCGGCATTGCCGGATATGGCCGCGTGCTCAGAGAGTGAGCGCTCACCGCTGGAAAGGGTCAGCAGACGCCAGCTCAATTTGGCACGGCCTTCACGCTCACGGGTCATGGTGCCTTTGCCTTGGCCGTTGGCGAGGGAGTAGGCCATTTCCTGTACCCGTTTCGGGTCGGCGCGCTTGATCTCGTCCAGCGGCAGGATGGTGTCGTTACGGCTCGACGCCTCGATCTCAAGGCCGCCCTTGGTCATGTCCCAACTGGCGGCGAACACGCCCGGGTCACCCCACACCGACGAGCCAATCAACTGCGCCAAGGACTTGCCGCTCGAGCTGTCGCCCACCAGGTGAACGCCCCCACCCAGCACGCCGACCAGACTCAGCAGCGGGCCGGCCAACGAGCAGCCGATCGCCAGTGTCAGCACCGGGTTGCCGGCACACTTCGCGGCTACCTCTGTTTGCCATAGAGCCAGCTCACCGCGGCGGCTGAAAAGAACCTGCGCCTTGTTGCTGGCCTGGTATCGCACTTTGTCGCTGCCGATTGTCCTCCCGGGCAGCACGAACGCGCCCGATTCATGCCAACCCGGCCGGCTAGTGGTGGCGAACACTTCTGCAGGATGCTGGTCGAGCAGGTACTCCATAAACGTGCCGCGCTTCTTGAGGGCAATAATGACGCCCATCCCGAACAAGGCGCGCCGGGCGTCCTCGCCGCTGCCGCCGAACACCTCCATGGCGATGATCCACTCCTTGATGCCGCCCTCGGTGACCAGACGCAGCAATCGACCTTCGCTGCCATCGTCGCTGTTTGTGGTGCGAGCGATGACTGTGACGGGGCTGGATATCCACTCATCGGTGATAGGCCGGTCGCCGGTATCGCTCTCGGCGTCGTCCTGGTCAGCGGCAGCGCGCTTGAAGCTATGCCAGTAAACGCCTGGGCGAAGCTTGCGGCCCTTCTCGTTGATCACCCAATGCTCATACACCGCCCAGCAGGGGCGATCTGGCGCAATGGTCGCGGCGTCCGGCCGAAGGTTGATCACGTTGGTGTCAGGCTTGGACATGGGCGAGCTTCCAGTTGGCGAGGTCGTTGAAGTCGGTGAGGTCATCGGGGGCGCCTTCCGGCCACTCAGGAAAAGCCACTTGACCACCCACGGCTGCCGCCGCTGCGTTTGCCGCTGCGCGCCCCGGGTTGCCATCGGTGAGTCGGTCGTCGTCGCCGGCGATTACGATTGGGTGGTTCGGGTAGCGAGCACGAAGGGCCGTCGCCGCCGGGAGCAAGTTACCCGCGTTCATAGCCGCAGCAACGCCATAGCCGACGTGCTGGTGGAGGCTGGCGGCCGTCGCCCACCCTTCGCAGATGCAAAGCACAGAATCTGGCTCGATGATGCCCAGCGGCGAATAGGTGCCCTTGATCCGGCCGCCGAACAGGAAGCGCTTTTCGCCGTCCGGAGCAATTCGTTGCAGGTTGACCAACTGACCGTCCTGATACAGCGGAACGAGTAGTTCAGCCCCACGCTGGCGCAAGCCGTAGGAGCGAACGCCCTTCGCCACCAGATACGAATGGTCTGGTGATGCGCGGCGCGCGTTGCGCCACCAGTGATTGGCCTTTGCCGCCGCTCGCTCATGGCGCTGGCGCTGGTCGGCCTCTCGCTGGCGCCTGGCCAGCTCAACACGTTCGCGGATCTGGGCCGCTTCGCGAGCGTCCACCGGTTCGCGACTACACCAGGTGCTGGCGCTGCCCGCCTTCCAACTGCCGAATGCTCCGGACGCGATGCCATCCAGATACAGCACGTACCAGCCGTTGAGGGAGCCGGGCTTATCTTCCGGTACACGGAACCGGTGGATAGTGCCGTCGGCTACAGGAAGCCAGTCGAGCTGGCCATAGACAGCCTGAAGCGCATCACGGAAAAGAATCGCGGCGTCAGTCATGCGGCCCCCTTCGGCGGGGTAAACCGCTTGGCCAAGTTCTCCAGTTTCTGAGTCAGTCGCTCGAGCTCTTCGCAGTGGCGGCCTTTGTCGCCTTCCGAGATTCGCAGTTCCAGAAAGCCGACCAGCGTTTCCACCAGCAGCACATAGCTGGCGCTGTCGATATGAGCGCCAGCAGCGGGAGGGCCACCACTTCCTTTGCGCTTGATTGGCGTCACGTCACCCATGGCTGACCTCCCGGCGATCAACACCAGCAAACGCCCGGCAAACGTGACCGTTGTTCACACCGTGCCAGTGGGTGATGTCGTCGATAGAGTCAACAAGACATGCAGTCACCTGCGCATCAGCACTACGCATAACTACGCGCCCGCACTCAGCGTCGGCCTTGGTCAAGAACGGTCCCAGCAGCGCCTTTGGCAACTTTGGGTGTGTGACGTAAAACAGTTCGGTGGCTTTCTTCAGGCAAGCCGATCCCGTCGACGCTGATGCGCCGTTTCGAATTTTCATGTTTTAAATCTCTTCGATGTCTTTGGGTTCGAACCGTGCTGCGCCGCCGCGAATCACGCGCAAACCAAGCACCGCAGCACGTGCCACGCGATCTATAAATCCGATTTCAAGGTTGGTGGTGCGCCCGCCCATTCCGGCAATGGCAAATTGAATAGCGTTGAACGCTTCGGTTTCATCGTGGGCGGCTAGCTCGAATACTTCGCCTTCGAAGAACTCGATACCCTTCTGCCAGTCAGCCGCTACGCCGGGATTGTTCCGAGGCCAGTTGATCAGTCGCCCTTCAGGATCGCGCTTCGTGAAGCTCAGGTGCTCCCGTGATCGGATAGAGGCGCTCATTTGGCCACCTCCGCGGCATCCAGCGCCTTCTGCATCTGTTCGACTTCGCTGTCGACATAGTTCGCCCAGTCGTACCCGAGGAAGCTGCCAAGGCTGGCCAGCTCTTCGATATCGTGCGACTTGCCGTGCTTCAGGTCCTTTGTGATCGCGTTGAACAACACCCGCATATTGCTGATGCGTTCGTGTGTGGCGCGCAGCAGCTCAAGGGCTTCGTCGGCGAGGCGAGCGATTGGCTGGCTCATTGCACGCCCCCTGAGGTTTCCAATCTGCGGACGATGGTCATGTGAGCGTTGTAGCGAGCGAGTCGAACGGAGAGGGACGAGTTTGCGCGGAGAGCACTCAGGGCCATACGGCGGTGAGCAAGGGCGCGAATTGCGGACGGAATGAGGGCCGGCATCTGTAAAGCTCCTTCTGCTAACGAGGAGCTGCCACGATCCTTCCTACGGGATTGGGTGGCAGCTGTGCGCGGGGTAGGAATACCGGGGCAAAAGGAGCCCGGCCAGGCCGAAGCCTGCCCGCACACAGCCGCCATAACACGGAACTGCAAGCGAAAAAAAACGCCTGCAGAAGTGATCTGGGCGCTGTTGCGCCTTTTGCTTCTCGGGTTCCTACGCCCGGTCGCTGAATTTGCAGCGACAGACAAACCATACCTACGGGTGCGACTGCTGGCAAGAAAAGTTATCGACTGTTCATCCCCAATAATGAGCAAGGCGTTCATGGGCGCAAGTCCTCCACGTCAATCGGCAGCTTCAGCTGTTCTCTCAAGTGGGCGACGTGGGCGTATACGCCTGGTTTGTCATAGCGCCAGTGCGCCAGCCGGCGACCACTGACGCTGGCTTCGTTCCTGCGTGCTATGAGCGTCTGAGAGGCGTGCCCATATCGGGCTTCGCGAAAAGCCACGATGAGGCTCGCTTTCAGTTCCACGACGCGGCCCGTATTGCGGGACAGTGACAGCAGGAAGAATGCTTGATCCTCATTGAGCAGGGCGAACCTAACATCTCCACCGCCATGCTGGCCCACCGGTCTTGCCTCCGTTTGAAACGCCAGCAAGCCGAACTCTTTGAACTTAATCAGGTAGCGCTCGATCAGCGCGATGGAGTTCTTGTGTTTGTTGTCCAACTGCTCGGCCAGCACGCGGCTGTCGACGCGAGGTTCACCCTGATACGCAGCGAGGATAATGCGGGGATTTCCCGTACTACCCTCTCCCGTCGTTTTGAAGATCTTCGCCGTCATGACGCCACCTTCTGCACCGGGCCAGAGCTCAGGTAATAGGTTGCAACCTTCTGGTGATCGCGACCGTGGTCATCTTTCAGCGTACTCAGGTGGGTAACGATGCCATGCCCCTGCGCACGCAACTCAGCAATGCGCGCTCCCGGTCGCAGAATGTTCAATAGCGCGATGGCTTGGAAGGTATTGATCGAGCCATGCTGGCTCAGATACGCCAAGAGGCGCATGCGCTGGGCGCTACCACTGGTGTCGTTATTGGTTTGCGCTGAGCAACTCATCTCGGAAGGAAGGATCTTTTCCATGTCAGGCCACCCCATCGTCAGCGTTAACTTCGGCAACGACGAATTGAGAGCGGCAAACGAGAAAACGATTGGGCACCAATGCGTTTAAGGGTACAGAAAGGGATACAGCCGCTTTTTCCAGGCAAAGCGAACCTGTCCCCGCGCCAGCGCAGAGTTGATTGGTCATCATGGGTTAAGCCTCCTGACTGAGCAGAAAGGATTCCACAGACTCGGGTTCCCAACGGACGGAGCGGCCGAAGCGGATGGGTGCTGGAAAGCCGGGAGTTTTGGACCAGCGCCACCAGGTAGCGCGGCTGACTTGATACTTGGCGCAGAGCTGCGCGGCGGTAGCGCGTGTGCCGGGGATGGGCAGGTTTGGTACATCGGTAATGCGGGTGGCGGTTTGTGCCATTTGCGGTAACTCCAATCATTGCTGGAATACCGAGGAGATCGAGTCGTA
Organism: Pseudomonas sp. 67(2021); assembly: GCF_017491835.1. Taxonomy (NCBI): domain Bacteria; kingdom Pseudomonadati; phylum Pseudomonadota; class Gammaproteobacteria; order Pseudomonadales; family Pseudomonadaceae; genus Pseudomonas; species Pseudomonas sp. 67(2021). Next base: position 161,566 of record NZ_JAFGYL010000011.1, on the reverse strand, counting down.
CTGAGCCCACCAGATCCTGCAACAGAATCAGAGTGCGCGCCGTCGGAAAATACGCCACTGGCTAATACACCAGTATTGCGTATTACCATTATCGGTAATACAGTCCGCCCGTGTACGAATAGGCACATGTGCCTATTCGTACATCCAGAAGCCGTCTCAAATGCTTCTCCCCCTCGGGGTTGTGTGCTGGCCTAGCTGGTATGCAGAGGACGCTCCAACGTCCTTTCCCGAATGAGCCCCTGGTCTTCGACCACCAGGGGCTTTTCTTTGTCTGCAATTCCAGCTGTCAGCGATCCCAACAGCAAACGTCAACCAGTTGTTTCATATGGTCAAAGCACGTTGCTGGGTTATGCAGCAGATTCTAAAGCGCACTGAATAAAAAAACCAAGAAGATTATTTACGATCTCCTGTACGCAATAGTTATCCCCGGACATTTTCAGAGCCTTACTTACTGTCCCAGACGGTCTCACCTGTACCCACACATACCCACACACACCTTGGAACCCCCAGTTCCAACCCACCAACCGTTCGTCGGAATTCAGCAAAACGCCCTAGGGCCGCGGGTTTCAGAGGGACTAAGGGGGGACTGATGAGGCCCTCCTTAGTCCCTAGCACGAATCATGCGCCTTTCGTAGCTGAGAATTTTTATACATGGTTTCGCTAATGTTTAACCAGCCGCGACACGTTTTGAGAATTACGAAAACGTGTCGCGACCTTGATAGATGGTGACACTGAAGTGCGCGGCGTGGACTTCCACTCAAAGTGGAAACTTACACTTAAAGTGTACTTAGCTCTGTTATGAACAGTTTCCCTGTTTATTTGCGCTTATTTGCTGTTATTCCCACTTATACGCAGTTTCTGCGCCTTTTAAGCCAGAGTTGTGGAACGGAAAATCGCTGCACCCCGCGTATTCTGGGGAATGGGCGGAGGACTGACGGTGGTGTCCTATAGCTTCACAGGCGCGGATTCGGACGTTGAGCTGCCGCTTTTGACGATGGCTTAGGCTGCTGATCCTGCCTAAAAGGCTTTCAGCCGTCGAGCCATCAGGACATTGAGTTGGATTTCTTTTTCCGACGCGAGATCGAAAGGACAGTCCCAACGTCCTTGGATTCTCCTAACGCTTTAGCCAATGCTTGGTCGAATAGCTCGATAGCTCGACGCTTCTCTGGCAGCGCCGCTTCAGGATTGTTTCGGTAGTGCCGAGATACAACGCCTGTCTGGCCATGAGCCTGAAGGAGATCCGACAACCGATCGTCAACACCGTGCTTTTGCATAAGCTGTGTGCAGGTCCGGCGCAGGTCCCTTGGAGAGAATGCAGGGATCTTCACACCATCGATTAGGGAATGCTTGGAATCAAGCCAATCTGCTACGGCATGAGTAGGACTGCTAATTACGAAGGGCTGTTTACCATGTGTCGTCCAAGGCCATGGATGGTCACCATTAATTTCCCGCACTTGGCGCATGATGGTGATGGCACGGTCAGATAGCGGGACTAGGTGCGGCCGACTCATGGTCTGCCCCCCTCTTCCCTTGCGGTGAATCAATAGCACCGTGCCAGCATCCAGATCATAGTCTGCCCAGGTGGTTTCGATCAGATTCTTGATACGCTGGCCGCCAGTCGATATGACAAATTTAAATAGCAGCCCCATAACCGGACCGATACCGGCCGTGCTCTCAACCGTATCCCAGAATCGCTTCAGCTCAGCGTCTGATAATGCACGTTCGACAGGAGCCGAGACTTTATCGACCTTCACCATTGCTGCTGGGTTGATTTCGAGACTATAAATTTTTGCATTGGAGCGGCCGACCACGCTCTCCGCCGTGAGCCCATGATTGAATGCCGCAACCAAGAACGAACGCATACGATCCGCCTGCACTTTGGAGCCACGCTCCCAAATCGGATTGAGGATGTTGAGGATATGATCAGCCCTAATATCCCGAGCCTTCATCCTCATCATCTCCGGGTGAGGCTCCTGCATGTTGGTCTTGAGAAGACGCTCTAACTCCTTCACGACGCCTGGTGTTGCCTTGATCCGACGCGATTCAATGTAGTCTTGAAACAGATCGTGAAAACTTCCGCGGGACGCCTCAATTTCCGCCAGGCGTAGACGCTCCAGCCGGTCCGCTTCCTCTAATGCAGCTGCAGCTTCTCGACTAGCCGCGGCCGCGGCCTGCTGTTCAGATATGCTCTCCAAGTACTTCGCTATACCGCCCGCAACTGCGACCTCAACTGAAATGCGCATCGCCTGCGCGCGAATGCCATCCAAGCTTTGCTCGTCTGTACCCACACGCGGCTTCTTCGCCAGCGTCCCGAGAGGCAGACGCTTGTCGCTATCCGAGGTGCGTTCACGGTAGTAGGCCTGAATCGCTCCGGAAGCTTTACGCTCGAGCAACAAAGTCCCCTTTCCGCGAGAGCCGACCGGCTCCGACTGACGAGTCTTTACCGCATAGGCTTCCATCTCGGTCATTCGCGTACGCTTAGCCATTCTTTCCCCGTTTTCCCCATCCGTTCCCCGTTTCTCATGCAAAGGTACGCTAACATGTGAAACATAGAAAGATACCAAATTGGCTACAGACCACGTAAACACTAGACAGAGCAAAACTTGTGATATTCGATGAAGCGGTACGAAGCCTCAGAGCAAACGGCTTGTAATCAGTAGTTCCCGGGTTCGACTCCTGGTGCCGGCACCATACAAAATAAAGCCCCTGCAGAAATGCCGGGGCTTTGTTGTTTCTGTCGTTTGGAGCTCACAAGGCCCTCGCGGATGCGAGGGCTTTTTGCGTTTCATACCTGACTGATCTCGAGCACATACGAAATCCTCTGCTCGTTTGCGCTCCAAACATAGCGCAAATGCTTGCCCTGCTTCGGAATCGATACCGCAGGCGGACGGAACGCCGCAACGCATTCATGCCCGGGCAATCGCACGCTGTTATAGAGCAAGCCCCACGACTCGGCGTCGCGCAACTGTCGCGCAAATACCTGTGATGGCCCATAGGCTTCCGGATCGGGCTGATGCAAATATTCGAAACCTTGGCGAACGTCATGCAGCGGCTTGACCACCTGATTGACGTAAGTGCGCATGGTCAATTCGAGATCGGCTTCCTGGGTCGCGGCGAGGAAACGTTCCTGATGAAAACAGGTTTCAGCGATGGCCGCACTCTGGCTGCTGGCGGCGTAATAGACGCCGAAGGTGCCGTCACTGAAACGGCTGCGTTTGCCGACGTGAGTGAACGCGGCCATCACCGGGCTGGAACCGGGGCCGGACAGGCGATCTTCGGGACGTACGCGGGCAAGGACGCCGGCCTGTTCGACCAGCCGATCATTGGTCAGTGCTTCGATGGCGTAGGCAACTTCGAGGTCCTCGGCGTCGAGCACGTCTTCGAACAGTGCAATCGGCGGGAAGCTGCTGTTGACGATGCGATACGCCCGCGGCCATGGCACATCCACCGGCGCCGGCGCTTTCAACCGCGCACTCCGTCGAGGTAGCGGCGTACATCGGCGATATCGACCACCCGGCCTGCCAGCATGTAATCCAGCGCGGTTTTGCCGTTGAACGGTGCCGCCGTGTTGGGGCTGCTGACCCAATCGTAGGCGCGCTCGCGGCTATTGCTGAAGATGATGCTCAGCGCCTTGTGAATGCCCATCAGATAAGAGATGCGCTCGAGGGTGTCATGGGGCAAGCGTGTGTTTGGCAGGTGTTTGTATTTATAGAATGTGGTGTTGCCGACTCCACCGAGCAGGGTGCGTTGTTGCTCGGCATTGCAGCCCCAGTGCTCCATGAGGTTGAAGAAGAACTTCAGCGCAACGCGGCCGGCTTCGGGGGCGTCGAGTTGTTCGCGTGGGTTTAACGCAGTAGATGAAGTTGGCATTTGGCCGCCTCCAGAGAAATCATCATGCCTTGAGGTTAGTACATATCTGTACATTTACTCAAAATTAATACACTGATGAACAACCGTGCAGACTGAAAAATCCATACTGCTTGCACACATTTTTTGATCTCCATCACCCCCATCCGACCAAAAACCCCGATCCTCTGTCAGCCTCCAGCCATCGGCGGGGAAATCAATTCGCTACTAAATCCGCGACAACTATGCTCAGGTGCAGGAATATAGCCGGCATATGGCGCCGTTTCGGTCGTTTCGTAAACAACAATACCCAGCCCACTTCAGAGGGCATTACCCATGGATAGCAGAACCTTACGCAACCTCATGCGCATCGTGCAGACCGGCTCGTTGTCGGCTGCAGCCGAGCATTCGTGCCTGACCGTGCAGGCGTTGGCCGCACAGTTGAACAAGGTCGAAGAGCAGTTCGGTTTCCGCTTGTTTCGCCGTTCCAACAAAGGCCTGACGCTGACGCCGCAAGGCACGGAGCTCACGCCCTACATCGACAAAGTGTTGATCGCCACGCGACAGATGGAAGAAAAGGTCGAAGCGCTGAAGGTGCCAGGGCAGCGGACGTTGAAGGTGGCGTTGAACAACACCCTGTCGCCTGATTTCAACCGACGCATGATCGGACGCCTGATCGAGGTGTTTCCCGATTATCAGATGGAGTTCAGCTACGCCGAGTCGATGGAAAACCTCAGCAAGCTGAAGAACGAAGATTTCGACCTTGCCGTGCTGATCGGCCCGCAGCGGCCGGGGCTGCCGAGCATCGTCCTGCCGGATGTGCAGGTGCAGGTGGTCGGTGCGCATTGCGGTCAGGAAAACGATCCGCTGACCTTGCTGGGCAACAAGTTTCAGGTGCGTCCTGCGGAAGATTGTCCGTATTCCCACAGCTTTTTGCGTTTTCTCGACGCCGGGCTTGGCAACCACGAGAACGGCCAGCGCATGGTCTATTCCTGCAGCGAAACCCTGACGCTGTCGTTGATCACGCAGATGGATGCGGTCGGCATGGTCTCGCGTGAAGCGGCGCAGAAGAACGGACTGACGATTTTTCCCGGTTTCGAGGATTTCCTCGAAGTGCGCCTGGCGGTAAACAATCCGGAGCTGTCGCACCAGGCGCTGAACGACGTCGTTGATCTGCCCCTACATGAACGAGCCGAGCGCAATGTACGCAGCCGTCCCCACCGCCACACTGAGAAAGAGGTTTTTGCTGAAATACGCACATAGCAACGTCGGAATCGCAGCATAGAATTCCGGGCGATCGAGCTGGATCTGCCGGTCCTTGATCAACAAGGGCGTGAGGCTGATCGCAGCGACGATCGCCACCGGCAGATATTCCAGCGCCCGCGCCACGAAGGGCGGCCAGTGGTCGGTGTTGATCTGCAGCGGCAAGGCGCGCGGCAAGAAGGTCACCGCCATCATCAGCACCACCACCAGAATCAGGAACGTTTGGTCAGGCATACACCCACTCCGCAGCCCACAAACGTGGCGATAAATACGTTGAAGGGCGAACTGCCGATCAGGCTCAGCGCACCCATGCACACCACGGCAGCAGCGGCCGCAATCAATTTGTTACGCGTGTTGCACAGCGAGACCAGCACGTAGAGCATCATCGCCGTCAGCGCGTAATCGAGCTGATATTTGATCAAGTGCGCCGCGTACTGCGCGCAGACCGCACCGAGCAAACCGCCGAGCACCCACGAAGTGTGGCAGAACAGGTTGAAACCGATCAGGTAGCGCACGTTGACCGGCGCGCCTGTACCGAGCTTGACGCTGTGAAAGGCGAAGGATTCATCCGTCAGGCCACCGGCGTAAGCCCAACGCTCCATGCGACTCAAACCCAGCGCGCGCAGAGCCTTGGCCATGTACACCGACATCAGCATGTGCCGCGCATTGATCAGGAAAGTGGTCAGCACAATGGTGGTCAGCGATGCGCCGCTGGAGATCAGCGCCAGCGCGGCGAACTGCGAGGCGCCGGCATAGACAAACAAGCACATCGCCACCGGCAGCCACATCGGCAGGCCGGCGTTGACCGCCATCAGCCCGAAGACAAATGACACGGTGAAATACCCGGCGACCACCGGGCTGGCTTCGGCAAACGTGCGCGACGGCTGATGATTCGCCATCAGCGGCGCGCTGCCGGACCTTTCATTCATAGATCCCTCTCAAATGTTCGTTCGCCGTGAGGCTCGCAAAAACCCTGGGCGGTCCAGAATCGCTTGCCCGCGAGGTTAGCATCGTCGACGAACAGAAACATCCGCAGCACCCCGACCCGTTTCATGTCGGACGACGCTGCTTCGACCAAACGCTGGCCCACGCCCTGGCTGCGGTAACGCGGGCTCACGGCCAGATGGTTGATCGTGCCGCGACTGCCGAGCATGCCGCCGAGCACCGCGCCGACGATCTCGCCCTCGACATCGAAAGCCAGGTACGCCGTGGTGGTTTTCTGGATCAACACGCCGCGCAGGCATTTGGCGTCCTGCCATTCGCAGAACGACACTTCGTCGAACTGGCGGAAGAAGCGCTCCATGCGTTGTGCATCCTTGGCAGTTGCGCGGCGCAGTACCACTGGCGTCGAGCACTCGACGCCGTCGATTGGGGTGATCTGATTAGCGAACAATGTCGAAAGCGGTCCCGGGCCGCGAGAAGGAAATCGCCAGAATCTGCCGGTACGCCATGGCATGGGTGTGGGTGTTGCGCGCCGGGGTCACGTAATGGCGCATGTCGCGATCGAGGAAGTAGGTGGTATCGAGAATTTCCTCGTAGGTGGTCGCCGCCAGCTGTTGCTGATGAATGTCATACAAACGACTCTCAGCGCCCTCGACATTATTGCGCCCCCAGAAGTGCACGCCGCTGAACGGATAGCCGTCGCAATGAATGCCTTCAGGGGTGATTTCCAGCTGCTTGCCGGGTTTGATCTCAATGCGGATCTGATGGATCTGGCACTGCCAGATTTCATCGTGCAACTCTTCCGGAAGCACACTTTTGTACACTTCGAAATCAGTGTCGATCAGGCTGCGCATCACCGGCGAAGAGATCACTTCTTCGGAGAAGTCCTGAAAGTGTCGTACCACGCCACCGACGTAAGCGTTGTTCTCTTTCGATTGCACGTAAGCGCGGTGCTCAAGTTGCTTGAGCTCACGGGTTTTCGGGTTGTATTCAAAGTCGCTGTAACGACGGTAGCGCATGCCGGCTTCGGCCTGACCGTAGTAGCTGTCAGGCTCCATGTTTTCCCAACTTTTGGTCAGTCTGACGAAGTCGGCAAAATGACCGTAGAGATTGAAGTCACCACCCTGGACGTTGACAAACTTGTCGCGCCGTAGCGATTCGCCCACTTCTCTGTTCAAAACGATCATTACCAAATTCTCCGCTGCGTTGAACGCCCTAATCTATTGGGTGGAGAATTTGCGTCCATGAGAAAGAATTTCAGGCATTTGAAGCACTGCTTGAAGCGGAATCTGCAGCGCTTGAAAAACGACTTTTACATGACAAGAACACCGGTTATTTGCGGTTTGCGCTGAAAAAACGCCGAAAAAAAACCCCGAACGAATCGGGGTTTTCTCATTTTTCTTACAGCGGATCGATCATCAGAAGATGTTGATCGGATAGTCCACGAATACACGCAGTTCGTTACCGCTGACGTTGTACTCGCTGGATTTCTGCGACACGCGCAGGATCGAACTGCGCAACTTCACGCTCAGGTCTTTGGCCGGGCCACTTTGCACGACGTACTTGAACTGGTTGAAGATCTCGCGCTCGGTGCCGCCTTCGCTTGTAGACGTGGTGATGTTGTCGCCGCGCACGTAAGCGAAGTTGTAGCTCAGACCCGGAACGCCGAACGAACCAAAGTCCAGGCCGTAACCCAGCTGCCAGCTGCGCTCGTCTTCGGCGTTGAAGTCGGACCAGTAGGAGTTGGCCAGATAGATGGAGTTACCACCGTCGCCAACACGGCCCTGATCTTTCTGGTAGCCGCCATAGGCGTAGCCCAGGTTGCTGTCGCCAGTGGAACGCTGATGCGCCACGGTGAACGAGTGCGGGCCGGTGGCGAAAGTGGCTGCCAGGCTCCAGATTTTGTTGTCGTCGCCAGTTACACCGTTTTCGCGGACATAGGAGTTGTCCAGCTTGGTGCGATAGCCGTTGAAATCCAGGGTCAGGGACTGATCCTTGTTGAACGGGATCACGTAGTTGGCGTTCACGTACTGTTTCTTCAAGACGCCTTCAACGTCGGACGCATACAGCGCGCCTTTGAAGTGTTCGGTGAACTGATAGCTGCCGCCCAACACGTTGATCGACTTGAGACCGCCGCTGTCGCGGCCTTCATCGCTCTTGCGCGACTCGGCGGTGAAACGACCGGCATTCAATTCCAGGCCTTGGATTTCACGGGAAGTGATCAACGTACCGGTATAGCTTTCCGGCAGCAGACGCACGTTGTCGTAGCTCAGCACCGGCAGGGCCGGCATCTGGTCGCCGTAGGTCAACACGGTGTTGGAAACACGGAATTTGACCGCTGCGCCGCCCTTGGCGATGTCGTGGTTCGCACGACCGTCATTTTCCTGTTTGAAGAAGTCGATGCCGCCAGCGCCGCTACGGCCCTTGCCGCCGTCCAGGCGCAATGCGTACAGACCGAAAGCGTCCACGCCGACACCGACGGTGCCTTGAGTGAAGCCCGACGAGAACGTACCGATGGCCGCTTGGCCCCATTCGGCCTTGTCCTTGTTACCGTCTTTGTAATCACGATTGATGTAGGCGTTGCGCAGCAGCACTTTCAGGCTGCTGTCTTCAACGAAACCCTTGGATTCGGCCTGGTCGTTAGCCATGGCCTGTGTAGCACTCAACATCCCCAGTGCGATCAGACTGATTCGCTTGTTCAACATTTTGTTTTCCTTATTACGGGTTGAAACGCGCTGTGTCGAACGGCTGAAACGGCGCTTTCTGCACTCTTGTATTCACCCCGAAACAAAAAAGCCCGCCGACGTTAACGTCATGGCGGGCCTGCTCCTTATTTTGAGTCATGGCGGTTAGCCACAGGCGTTGGGCCGAATCGTAGCCGCGCCCTGAACTGTGTGTCAATTTCAAGAATCGTCTTTAAATAGGCGAAAAACGTCTAAGAAACGTAATTTTTTTGCTGGGCGGTTGCAGAAAAAACGGATTAAACAGGGAGTTTGAACTGTGGGAGCGAGCCTGCTCGCGAAGCGCTGGATCAGTCAACAAAGTCACTGGCAGTGCTGACGCCTTCGCGAGCAGGCTCGCTCCCACTTTTGAATACCTGTGGATAAAAATCAGGCAAAAAAAGCGCCGCCATCCCGGCAGCGCTTTTACCAATCCCTATTGTTCTTATCCTTCCATCACATCCCACAATGCTTCCAGCTCGGCCTCGCTGAACAGGCCAGCGGGGTAACGCTCGATCATCATCCGGCGCGGATCAGGTTGTCTGATCTGACGCGTTCCATTGGACTTCAACCAGTGCGCGACAAGCTGGAGCGATTCGCCGTTGACGGCCATGGGATGCAGAGTCCGCTCGCTGATTACGTTCACTTCGGCGTTCATTTCAGCGCTCTCTCCCCGTTCGTGAGCGGCTACGTTATCCAAGGTTTGTGACAGAACTGTTGAAGTTCCCCGCCCTCCCTAGTGCATCAGGAGCAATACAAGAGGTATGCCAAGGCGACCCGAATGTCGACCGGCGGATACAAACAAGCCCGCGGTCCTGACGGGCCGCGGGCTTGCTTTGATGCTGAGCGAGCTAATCATTGCCTGGCTGATTTGTGAATCAACTCAAGCTGTTACGACTCAACTCACTCTTTGTACGGCGCTGGCTGCTGTTGGGTAAGGCAGTGAATATTGCCGCCACCCAGTAACAGTTCACGGCCCGGCACCATCACGACTTCGTGCTGCGGAAACAGCTTCTGCAGGATTTCCCTGGCCGGGGCATCCATCGGGTCGTCGAAGCTCGGCGCGATGATACCGCCGTTGACGATCAGGAAGTTCACGTAGGAACCAGCCAGACGCACGGAAGGATTGCGCTCCTGCGAACCGTCCACCGCATCGACGCCGGCACACTCTTCTTCGGTCGCGTACAGCGGCCCCGGAATCGGCATTTTGTGCACCGTGAACGGGCGGCCCTTGGCGTCGGTGCTGCTTTGCAGCACTTTCATTGCGGCCTGGCAGCGCGGGTAGTTCGGATCCTGCGGATCATCGGTCCACGCCAGCAGCACTTCGCCCGGACGCACGTAGCAGCAGAAGTTATCCACATGGCCGTCGGTTTCATCGTTGAACAAGCCATCCGGCAACCAGATGATCTTGTCCACAGACAGATTGTCGCTGAGTACGGCTTCGATTTCTCCGCGGCTCAGGTGCGGGTTGCGATTGCGGTTGAGCAGGCATTCTTCGGTGGTGATCAGCGTGCCTTCGCCGTCGACATGAATCGAACCGCCTTCGAGCACGAAACCTTCGGTGCGGTAACGCGGGCTGCGCTCGATCTCGAGGATCTTGCCGCCGACCTGCGAATCACGGTTCCACGGTGCATACAGGCCACCATCGAAACCGCCCCAGGCGTTGAAATCCCAGTTCACACCGCGCACTTCACCATGGTTATTGATAACAAAGGTCGGGCCGCTGTCACGAACCCAGGCGTCGTCGCTGGACATTTCCACCACGCGGATATTCGGCACATCGAGGCGCGCGCGGGCGTTTTCGTATTGGCCGGCGGAGACGGCAACGGTGACCGGCTCGAAACGGGCGATGGCCTTGGCCACCGTGGCGTGCGCGGCCTGCGCCGGTTTGCCGCCCAGACGCCAGTTGTCCGGGCGCTCGGGCCAGATCATCCAGGTCTGGGTTTGTGGCGCCCACTCGGCCGGCATGTAGAAGCCATCGGCGCGTGGGGTACTTTTCAATGTGGTCATCAGGACTCCAGGGAACCGTCGAGGGTTTTCAACGCGCCGTACAGATTCGGCCGGCGGTCGCGGAATGAACCCCACGCGCTGCGAATATGTTCCAGCTCGTCGAGGTTGAACGTGTGCACAAGAATACCTTCTTCGGTTTTATTCAGCTCCTGCACTTTTTCGCCGAACTGATTGGCGATGAACGACGAGCCGTAGAAGGTGATGTCGTAGCCGTCCTGCTCTTCATTGCCGATGCGGTTGCTGGCAATCAGCGGCATCAGGTTGGCGCCGGCATGGCCCTGCTGCACCCGCTGCCAGTGATCGCGTGAAGAGATGGTCTTGTCGTGCGGCTCGCTGCCGATCGCGGTTGGATAAAAGAGAATTTCCGCGCCTTGCAGGGCCATGCTGCGCGCCGCTTCCGGGAACCACTGGTCCCAGCAGATGCCAACGCCGATTTTCGCGTAACGGGTGTTCCATACCTTGAAGCCGGTGTCGCCCGGGTTGAAGTAATACTTTTCGTGATAGCCCGGGCCGTCGGGGATGTGGCTCTTGCGATAAATCCCGAGGTTGCTGCCGTCGGCGTCGATGATCGCGATGCTGTTGAAGCGTGCACGCCCTGCCAGTTCGTAGAAGCTGATCGGCAGCACCACTTGCAGCTCTTTGGCGATTTTCCGGAAATGCTTGATGGCCACGTTTTCTTCAACCGTCGTTGCCAGTTGCAGGTAATCCGGATTGGGCTTCTGGCAAAAGTACGGCGCCTCGAACAGTTCCTGGATGAGGATGATCTGCGCGCCTTTAGCGGCGGCTTCGCGGACCAGTCTTTCAGCGGTTTCGAGGTTGGCTTCCAGGTCCCACGAACAGGCCATCTGCGTGGCGGCGACGGTAACGATACGGCTCATGAATCATCTCCGGGCTAGTGCTTTGACGGTCGAAGAATTCGACCGAAAAGAAAACGCGCGCACCGGACAAAAGATCGCCATGCCGGAGCAACGGCGACTTTATAACCGATAAATATCGGCTTTAAAAGCTGTAAAGAAGGAATATCTCTGTTTGAACGCCAATTAAATCGATACAAATCGGACTTCAGACCGAAAACAAATGTGGGAGCGAGCCCGCTCGCGAATGCGCTGTATCAGTCACCGCATGTGGCGACTGATACGCAGCTTTCGCGAGCAGGCTCGCTCCCACAGGGGATGTGCCTTGCTTACAGTCCTTCGCTCAACACCCGATCCAGCATATCGACAAAGAAATCCACGCTTTGGCGCGACGTCACCATCGGTGGCTTGATCTTGAGAATGTTCAAATCGTCGCCGGTCGGCTGCATGAAGATCCCCAGCTCACGCAAGCGATCACACAGGAACGCAGTTTCGGCGGTCGCCGGCTCCAGCGTCTGCCGATTGCGGATCAGTTCCAGCCCGAGATAAAACCCGGAGCCGTGCACCGCGCCGACCAGCGGATGTTTATCGATCAACGCTTCCAGGCGCGCCTTGAAGTGGCCACCGACGACCTGAGCGTTTTCCCAGAGCTTTTCTTCCTCCATCACATCGAGCACCGCCATGCCGATCTGGCAACTGACCGGACTGCCGCCCGCCGACGAGAAGAAATAGCCTTCGGCCTCCAGCGCCTCGGCGATTTCCCGGCGAGTGATCACCGCGCCAAGTGGCTGACCGTTACCCATGCCCTTGGCCATGGTGATGATGTCCGGCACCACGCCCTGCTCTTCGAAGCCCCAGAAAAAATGGCCCATGCGCCCGTAACCGACCTGCACTTCGTCCGCGATGCACACCCCGCCCTGCGCGCGGACCTTTTCATACACCTGCGGCAAATAGCCCGGCGGTAAAGAAATACCCCCGGCATTGCCGTAGACCGGCTCGCAGATGAAACCGGCCAGTTGCCGCTTTTGCTCGGCCAGTTTTTGCAGATGATGCTCGACGCTGCGCACGTAATCCGGCGCCGAATCGGCGCCACGGAATTCGCCGCGATAAGTGTTCGGCGCTGGCACTGGGTGCACCCAGTCCGGGCGACTTTCCAGGGCCTTCGGGTTGTCGGCAATCGACGTCGATACCGCATCGGCGCCGATCGTCCAGCCGTGATACGCCTCGAGCACGCTGATCATGTCGCGCCCGCCGCTGTAGGCCCAGGCCAGGCGAATCGCCAGGTCATTGGCCTCGCTGCCGCTGTTGACCAGGAACACGCGATCCATGCCCTCCGGCGCCAGCTTGAGCAAGCGTTCGGAAAATTCGGCGACCGCCGCGTAGTTGAAACGTGAATTGGTATTGAGCAAAGACCACTGCCGCGCCGCGACCGCCGCCATCCGAGGGTGACCGTGGCCGAGCACGGCGACGTTATTGAGCATGTCCAGATACGAGCGGCCCTGCATATCAATCAGGTGATTGCGCCAGCCGCGTTCAATGCGCGGCGGGTCAACGTAATAGTGTTTTTGCGTGCGGGCAAAACTGGCATCGCGGCGTTCGAGCAGGGTTTTCGCGTCCAGCTCAGGCTCGGCGTCGCAGGCCAGCCCGAGCAGCATCGCCGGTGACGGGCACAACGCCTGCCACGCCGATGCACGGGACGGCGTGCAGAACAGCGGCGCGTCGAGTTCTGCTTCTCGGCACAACTGCACAATCAGCGGCCCAGTGACTTCACCGAGTTTCTGGCCTCTATCCACTGCCACCCCATGTTCAAGAACAGGCGTCACGCCCCACAGGCGAACGCTGAACTGTGGGCCATCGAGTTGCAGCGCACCGTTTGCCGCTTGCTTCAGAATGCCGGCGAACGGTGCTTGCACTTCGGTTCCGGTCGGCACACGCAATTCGACATGCAACGGGAACGTATCCGGTTCAGTCGCACTGTCCGGGCGGGTGCGTGACAAGCGGTACTGGCCATAACGCGTCGCCGCCAGCCCATGGACCGCTGCGGCTTCTGTCAGCAAGCGCTGATCAATGCCCGGCTGCTCCCAATTACCCGCCTCGAAGTGCGGGCTCAACACGCCCAGATCGATCAGGGCGAATTCGCGCCCGACCAATCCGGGCAGCAATGGCGCAAATTCCGGTTTTTCGACCTTCGGCACGGTCTGGCCCACGGCGGTGAGAATTGCCGCTTCCATCAGCGCCTGTGGCACCGAGGTCGCGACGCGAAAGATTTCCCACTCGTGACCGAGATTGTCGCGGCTATACGTATTGGTGGGGTCGATGCTCACCTGCTGCTCGCCACTGAGCACCAGCACCGCCGCCCGCGCCACGATCAATGGCCACAGCGCTTGCAGCTCAGCGTACTGCAACGGATTGACCGCGTGATAAGCCTGGACCGCCGGCAGGATGACAAACGGATCGCCATCGGCGTGATGCAGCAAAGCCGCACAGGTCACCGACAGATCGGTGATACGCCAGGTGCGCACCAGATCACCGAAGTCGATCACACCCTGCAACTGCCAATGCCGCTGGGCATCACGCGCCCAGACGACGTTGTCATCGGTGATATCCATGTGAATCGCCTGCACCGGCAGTTTGTCCAGCAACGATTGCAAACGGCGCTCGGCCTGCTCGGCGGCAGCGCTGATCACCGCACCCTGCTGCGCGTCGGTGATCACCGGCAACAGATGACTGATCAAAGCGTTGGCGTGACGCGCGTCCCACTGCAAGGTGCGTTCAAGGCCCGGGTGATCGAAGCCTGCCAGGGCCAGATCCATCTCGCCACAGAGTCGGCCAAATCCGGCGACCACGTCTTTGCCAAGATGATCGAAATCGGTCAATGGTTGGCCGTCGATGTACTCCAGCAAGCGCACATGCACCGTTTCGCCATTGGCTTGCAACGACAACAGATCGGCACCGTTATTGGCTGCGATGACGCGCGGCACCTTGATCGCCGAATGCTCGGCCAAGTATTTGAGCCCGGCGTGCTGGGCTTGCAACTCCACAAGAGCGTAGTCGCCACGACAGACTTTCAGCACGAAGCGTCCACGCTCGCTGTCGACGCGATAATTCAGATCCTGCTGGCTGCCCAGCGCCAGCAACGTGCCGCTGAACCCGTAATATTCGGCCAGCCATTGCAGCGCCTGCGCCTCTGAAACCTGCGGACCGGGCAAACTGGCGCGATGAATCAACGTGGCGAGCGGCATGAAACGACCCCTGAAATTTTATTAGGCGCTTATATCGCCATTGCCTTGGCGGTTACGCAACCCCCGGCTTCAATGAACGCTCCAATTCAAACCCAACACTCGCGCCCCGCAGCGCTTTGCGCAAGAATGTCGCCCATTCAAACCTGTCTATGGAAATCCTCATGAATGTCATCACCACCGATCTGCCCGGTGTTCTGATCATCGAACCCAAGGTGTTCGGCGACGAGCGTGGTTTTTTCTACGAGAGTTTCAATGCCAAGGCGTTTCAGGACGCTACCGGTCTGGAAACGCAGTTTGTGCAGGACAACCATTCGCGCTCGCAAAAAGGCGTGCTGCGTGGTCTGCATTACCAGTTGCAGAACACCCAGGGCAAACTGGTTCGCGTGACCGCGGGTGAAGTGCTCGATGTGGCGGTGGACATCCGTCGCAGCTCGCCGCATTTCGGCAAATCGGTGGCGGTGCGCCTGTCGGCGGAAAACCATCGTCAGCTATGGGTACCGGAAGGTTTCGCTCACGGTTTCGTGGTGCTGAGCGAGTTCGCCGAATTCCTCTACAAGACCACCAACTATTACGACCCGTCTTCCGAGCGCAGCATTCGCTGGGACGACCCGGCGCTGGGCATCGACTGGCAACTGGACGAAGCGCCGAAGCTGTCGGCCAAGGACCAGGCGGCTGCGCTGCTCAAGGACGCTGACGTCTTCGCCTGAGGCCAGGTCTGTACAAAAACTCGCCGAGCGGTGATCAGGCAAGGCAAAAACAGGCGAGGAAGCGGAGTCTAGGTCCCTAAATGAGCATTCCGAGCCTGTTTTTAACGCAGCATGATCGACGCACAGGCAGTTTTCGTACAGAGCAAAGGCATAATGCGCCTGTCACCTCAGGCGTATCCGGCACATGAAACCACCGCTTCCCCGCAGACCCCGCTGGCGCAGCCTCGCACTGTTGGCCATATGCCTGGCGCCGCTGCTGTGGCCGCTGGAACACCTCGCCGAGCGCTATTACCGCAGCGAACTCGCCGGGCAGAATCGCCAGACCCTCGATCTGTACGTCGCCAACCTGCTCGGCACCCTGCATCGCTATGAAGTGTTGCCGCAGATTCTCGGCGATCTGCCGGCCCTGCGCGCGGTGCTCGGTGCGCCGGACGACGGCGTTACCCAAGGCAACGCCAATCGCCTGCTGAAAAACATCGCCGCGCAGACCGGCGCTGAAGTGATGTACCTGATGGACACGTCCGGCCAGACGCTGGCGGCGTCGAACTGGGACAAACGCGACAGCTTCGTCGGCCGCAACTTCGCCTTCCGCCCGTATTTCAGCGAAGCCATGGCCGGCCGCCTCGGACGCTTCTTCGGCCTCGGCACCACTTCGGCCAAACGCGGCTACTTCTTCGCCGCTGCTGTGCGCAACGGCGAAAAAATCATCGGCGTACTGGTGATCAAGGTCGACCTCGATCACACCGAAAGCCTGTGGGGAAAAACCCCGGAACAACTGCTGGTGACCGACCACAACGGCGTGGTCATCCTGACGTCGCGCCCGGAATGGCGTTTCCGTTCCACTCGCGAGTTGAGCGATGCCGAGCGCGCCGCGATCACTGCGATCCAGCCCTACCCGACCCGCGAACCCCGACCGCTTAACCTGAGCGCCGACGCCTGGCTGACGCAGACCCACGACATCGCCGAAACCGGCTGGAGCGTCAGCATCCTCGCCCCGCGCACGCTGATCGATCGTCCGGTGCGCACGGTGGTCGCGATCGGCGGCGCCACGCTGTTGGTGGTGATGCTGCTGGTGGGTTTGATGATGCAACGTCGCCGGCATTATCTGGAGCGCATCGCGTTCGAGGCCAAGGCGCGCCGCGAACTGGAAGGCCGGGTGGCCGAACGTACCAGCGATCTGGAGGGCCTCAACCGGCGTTTGAAACAGGAAGTGCTCGAGCGTGAGCAGGCCCAGCAGGAGCTGGTGCGCGCCCAGGACGATCTGGTCCAGGCCGGCAAACTGTCGGCGCTGGGGACCATGTCGGCGAGCATCAGTCACGAACTCAATCAGCCGCTGGCGGCGATTCGCAGCTATGCGGAAAACGCCGAAGTGCTGCTCGATCATCAGCGCACCGAGGACGCCCGGGGCAACCTCAAGCTGATCAGCGAACTGACCGGGCGCATGGCCTCGATCATCGCCCACCTGCGCGCCTTCGCCCGCCGCGATCGCCACGCACCGGAAAGCGTCGCCCTGCAACCGGCGCTGGACGATGCGCTGGCATTGCTGGCCAAACGTCGGCGCAGCATGGAAGTCGAACTGATCCGCGATCTGCCAGCCGCGACGCTTTGGGTCGAGGCCGGCGAAACCCGCTTGCGCCAAGTGCTGGGCAATCTGCTGGCCAATGCTCTCGATGCCCTGACCGAAAAAGGCCCGCCGCGCAAATTGTCGCTGAGTGCCGAAGCCACCGCCGACGGCGTCAATCTGTACATTCGCGACAACGGCCCCGGGTTCTGCATGGAAGCTCTTGGCCGCGCCAGCGAGCCCTTTTACACCACCAAGACCCGCACCCAGGGTCTGGGTCTGGGACTGGCCATTTGTGAAACGCTGATGCGCGCCTTTGGTGGCGAGCTGTCGTTCGCCAACCACAAGCAAGGCGGCGCCCTGATCACCCTGCGCCTGCGCGCCGGTGCGCCCGGAGTCAGCCTGCAACCGTCCGAGGATCGAAGTGCATGACCATCGACAATCGCATCCAGGTAGTGTTGATCGACGACGATCCGCACTTGCGCCAGGCCCTCGGCCAGACGCTGGACCTGGCCGGCCTGAAAATCCTGCCGCTGTCCGAAGCCAAGGGCCTGGCCGCGCAACTCGAGCGTGACTGGCCGGGGGTGGTGGTCAGCGACATCCGCATGCCGGGCATGGACGGCCTCGAACTGTTGAGCGAGTTGCATGCACAGGATCCGGAGCTGCCGGTGCTGCTGATCACCGGCCATGGCGACGTACCGCTGGCGGTGCAGGCGATGCGCGCCGGTGCTTACGATTTTCTGGAAAAACCCTTTGCCAGCGATGCGCTGCTCGACAGCGTCCGTCGCGCCCTCGCGCTACGGCGGCTGGTGCTGGACAACCGCAGCCTGCGTCTGGCCTTGAGCGACCGCAACGAATTGAGCGCGCGACTGGTCGGCCATTCGACACCAATGCTGCGTCTGCGTGAGCAGATCGGTGCGGTGGCGACGACCAAGGCTGACGTGCTGATCCTCGGCGAAACCGGTGCCGGCAAAGAGGTGGTGGCCCGCGCGCTGCACGACTTGTCGAGCCGCCGCAACGGCCCGTTCGTGGCGATCAATGCCGGCGCCCTGGCGGAATCGGTGGTGGAAAGCGAGCTGTTCGGTCACGAACCCGGCGCTTTCACCGGCGCGCAGAAACGCCGCATCGGCAAATTCGAATTCGCCAACGGCGGCACGCTGTTCCTCGACGAAATCGAAAGCATGAGCATGGACGTGCAAGTGAAACTGCTGCGCATGCTGCAGGAGCGAGTCGTCGAGCGCCTGGGCGGCAATCAGTTGATCCCGCTGGACATCCGCGTCATCGCCGCGACCAAGGAAGATCTGCGCCAAGCGGCGGATCAGGGTCGCTTCCGCGCCGACTTGTATTACCGCCTCAACGTCGCGCCGCTGCGCATCCCGCCGCTGCGCGAAAGGGGCGAAGACGCACTGGTGCTGTTTCAGCACTACGCCGATGAAGCCAGCGCCCGCCACGGCTTGCCCCCCCACGAACTGCAACCGGCACACCGCGCCCTGCTGCTGCGCCACACCTGGCCGGGCAATGTGCGTGAACTGCAAAATGCCGCCGAACGCTTCGCCCTCGGGCTTGAACTGGCACTGGACAACAGCGCTGATGGCAGCGGTGGCACGCCGGTAGAAGTGGTCAGTGGCGGCCTCAGCGAGCAAGTGGAAAACTTCGAGAAATCGCTGATCGCCGCCGAGCTGGCGCGCTCGCACAGCTCGGTGCGCAGCCTCGCCGAAGCTCTGGGTATTCCGCGCAAGACCCTGCATGACAAGCTGCGCAAACACGGTCTGAATTTCGGCGACAGCAGCCACGGGGAAGACCACGAATGAGCAGCGCAAGCGAATACCTGCAAACGGTGCTGCATCACGACATTCCGCTGACTGCCGAGATGGGTCTTGAGGTGCTTGAGTGGCGTGAGCAGCAATTGAGCCTGCACCTGCCGCTTGCGCCCAACGTCAATCACAAGAGCACCATGTTTGGCGGCAGCCTCTACTGCGGCGCGGTGCTGGCCGGCTGGGGCTGGTTGCATCTGCGTTTGCAGGAAGAAGGGATTACCGACGGACACATCGTCATTCAGGAAGGACAGATCAGTTATCCGCTGCCGGTGACCGGGGACGCCGTGGCGATCTGCCCGGCACCGGATGCCGCGGTGTGGAAGCGCTTTGTGGCGATGTATCGGCGATACGGACGGGCGCGGTTGACGCTGGATACGCGGATCCTGAATGCGGGAAGCGAGGACGAGGCGGTGAGATTTACCGGGCAGTACGTTTTGCACCGTTGAAGATCAACAGCCCCTCACCCTAGCCCTCTCCCGAGGGAGAGGGAACCGATACGGGGATGCTACAGATTTACGTCGACCTGAAACTGTTTCGCCGAATCCACAATCGACTCGATTCTCCGGGTCGATGCATAGCGCCAGACAACTCGGTCGGCTCCCTCTCCTGGGGGAGAGGGCTGGGGTGAGGGGAATTGCGGATCAGGCAGTTAGCCTCGGGCCAACTCCAACAACCGTCCGCGCCACGCAGCCTTCGCCGGCAGCGCCAGAAAGAACTCGTTCAACAGTGATTCTCGCGGCGGATAACTGAACGCCTCGCCGCTCAGATCCAGCACCTCGCCCCCCGCGCCTTCCAGCACGCCCTGCGCTGCCGCCGTGTCCCACTGCGAAGTCGGCGCCAGTCGCGGATAGCAATCAGCAGCACCCTCGGCCAGCAGGCAAAATTTCAAGGAACTGCCGATATTGGCCAGTTGCAGCTCACCAAGACTGGCGCTCAACCCGGCCAGCAAACGCTCTTGCTCGGGACTTGAATGGCGACGGCTGGCCACCACGGTAAACGCCTCGCCCGGCGCAGGCACATCGCGCACCCGAATCGCTACCGGCGTAGCGCCCTCGTCGCCACGCCATGCACCGAGCCCGGCACCGCCGACGTAAAAACGACCGTTGGTCGGCATCGTCACCACGCCAAATACCACCCGGCCATTTTCGATCAGCGCGATGTTGACGGTGAATTCCTCGCTACCGCTGATGAACTCCTTGGTGCCGTCCAGCGGATCCACCAGCCACCAGCGCTGCCAACCGGCGCGCACGCTCTGCGGGATATCGGCGTCCTCTTCCGAGAGCACCGGAATGCTCGGATCCAGCGCGGTCAGCCCGGCAACGATAAGGTGATGCGCAGCCAGATCGGCAGCCGTGACCGGCGAATCATCGGACTTGGCCGTGACTTCAACGCCGGCACGCCAGAACGGCAGAATCGCCTCGCCAGCCTGTAAAGCCAGCGCAACCACAGGTGCCATCAGCGGATGGGGAAAATTCATCGACGTCTCACTCATAGCTGAATACCCCGCGCTGGCTCAGCAGGTCACGGGTCAAATACAGTGCCGCCAAGGCGCGGCCCTCGGAAAAATGCGGATTCTGCGCCAGCGCCGACAGTTCGCGCAGGTTGACCCTGTCGACCCGCATCGGCTCCGGCTCATCACCTTCCAGCCGCTCTTCATACAGGTCGGTGGCCAACACCACTTGGATTTTCTGGCTCATGTAACCGGGCGACAGCGACAGCTCGGTCAGATGCTCCAGTTGACGCGCGCCATAACCGGCCTCTTCCTTGAGTTCCCGCTCGGCCGCCGCCAGCACGTCCTCGCCCGGCTCGATCAGGCCTTTGGGCAGAGACAGTTCGTATTCGTCGGTGCCGCCGCAGTATTCCTCGATTAACACTGCGTGTTCGGCGTCAAGCATCGCGACGATCATCACCGCGCCATAACCCGCGCCCTTGCCGACCAAACGCTCGTAAGTACGCTCCACGCCATTGGAAAATCGCAGCTTGAGTTCTTCGACGCGAAACAGGCGACTGGTGGCGACGATCTCGCGGGCGAGTACGGTGGGTTTCTGGCGCATGCAAAGCTCCTTGGCGTGAACGCGCTACTATAACGCGGCTTTCCCGATTGTTTGCGTCGGATATCTTTTCACCGTTCGAGACGTTGCCATGCCTTCTTTACCGTGGTCCGACATCGATACCGTCCTGCTCGACATGGACGGCACGCTGCTGGATCTGCACTTCGACAACCATTTCTGGCTCGAACACCTGCCCCAGCGCTACGCCGAGCTGCACGGCATCAGCCGGGCCATGGCCGAGCTGGAATTGCAGCCATTGTTCGAGCGCCACGCCGGCCAGTTACAGTGGTACTGCCTGGATTTCTGGAGCGCGGAACTGAAATTGTCGGTGCGTGAACTGAAACAGGAAACCGCCCACTTGATCGCCCTGCGCGCCGATGCCGATACCTTCCTCGATGCAATCAAACGCGCCGGCAAACGGGTGATCATGATCACCAATGCGCACCGCGATTCGCTGTCGTTGAAACTGGAACGGATCGAACTCGCACCATACTTCGAGCGGCTGATCAGCTCGCACGACTATGGTTATCCCAAGGAGAACCCGCAATTCTGGGATGCCTTGCAGGCGGACATCGGTTTTGATCCGGCGCGCAGCCTGTTTATCGATGACACCTTGCCGATCCTGCGCAGTGCACGGGATTTTGGCGTGGCGCACTTGCTGGCGGTGAAAGAACCGGACAGCCGCAAAGGACCGAAGGACACAGCGGAGTTTGCCGCCGTCGAGGATTACCGGGATTTGATTGCAGGGCTTTGACGTCGCGTTGCTGCCATCGCGAGCAGGCTCGCTCCCACACCGAAATGCGTTTCAAATGTGGGAGCGAGCCTGCTCGCGAAAGCGCTTTCGAATGTTATTCAGGAATACGCAATACTTGTCCCGGGTAGATCTTGTCTGGATGTTTGAGCTGAGGTTCGTTGGCCTCGAAAATCTTGTTGTACTGGTTGGCGTCGCCATACACGCGCTTGGAAATCGCACTCAGCGTATCGCCCTTCTCGACCGTGACAAATTTCGCAGCGGCGGCAACGCCACCCGTCACGGTGATCTGATCGTCCACGCCACTCACGCCGGCGACGTTACCCAGGGCCAAGAGAATCTTTTCTTTCTCTTCCTGACTCGCCGCTTCACCCGTGGCGATGACTTTCTCGCCCTCAACCTTGACCTGGATCTTCGACGTATCAATACCGGTCAGCGCTTCCTGCACGTGCTTGGTCAGCGCTGCGCTGTTGGCCTCGGCCTTGTCCGGCGTCAGTGCATCGAGAATCTTTTCACCGGCTTCTTTCAAAAAACTGAACAGGCTCATCGCATTCACTCCATGTAATAAAGGGTCAGTCGTCCAAGCCTAGACCACCCCAGCCAAACCCGGTTCCAGTCCGACCAATGACGCTGCCGCGCCGCAGGCGGTAGAATCGCCACACCCCGCCAACCGCCCGGAGCGAAGATGGACATCAAGCAGCTGAAATTCCTCATCGCCCTCGACGAAACCCGCCATTTCGGCCAGGCCGCCGCGCGCTGCCACATCACCCAGCCGACCCTGTCGATGCGCTTGCGCAGCCTCGAGGAAGAACTCGACCTGCCATTGGTCAATCGCGGCCAGCGCTTCGAAGGCTTCACCGCACCGGGCGAACGCGTGCTGGCGTGGGCGCGTACGGTGCTGGCAGCTTACGACGGCTTGCAGGCTGAAGCGGCGGCCTGTCGCGGAAATCTGATCGGTACGCTGCGCCTGGGCGTGGTGCCGCTGTCGAGCTTCGATCCCTTGCCGCTGATGCAACGACTGCACGCGGCGCACCCGGACTTGCGCTTCGAACTGTCGTCGCTGAGCTCCGAGCAGGTGCTCGAACACCTGGCGAACAACCGCATCGACATTGGCGTGTCGTATCTGGAGCGCCTGGACAGCGAGCGCTTCGATTCGCTGGCCTTCAACGAGACGCGCATGGGCCTGCTCTATGACGAGCGCTCGTTCAACTTCGGCGAAGAACCCCTGAGCTGGGAATCGCTGATCGAACTGCCGCTGTGCATGCTCACCAGCGGCATGCACTTTCGCCAGTCCATCGACCACAACTTCCACAGCCGTGGCCTGACCCCGCAACCGCTGTTGCAAACCGACGCCGTGCATCAACTGCTGCAAGCAGTACACGGCGGTTTTTGCTGCGCGATCATGCCGCTCGATGGCGGCGCGGAAACCCTTGCTGATCACCTGCGTCTGCAACCGATCGAAAATGCCCACACCCTCGCGCCGCTGGGCCTGATCATGCGCCGTGGCGCGCCGCGTTCAGCGCTGGCGGAAGCCTGTTTCGCGCTTTATCAGAAATCGCCAAAAGACGCTTGATCGACGGCATCTATCGGTAGATCGGTAATAGCGATTAGACGCGACAACTTGCCGCGCCTAGTCTTGACCTAGATCAAACCGTCGGTGATGCCATGAACGCCAAGCGCCCAGCCTGCGCGGCGCCAGCAATTGAAACGCCCGCGCCTGCCGCCAGCCAGACCTACAGCTACAGCGATCTACCCTTTGAGGCATCGGCCAGCACCGCGCTGGCCGAGGAAGTCGCGTTGGCGATCGCCTACAACGGCATCAGCCAGGCGGTGATGCTGGTGACCCCGACCGATCTTGAAGATTTCATCGTCGGTTTCAGCCTCGGCAGCGGCATCATCGAAGACGCCAGCGATATCTACGATCTGCAACTGACGGGCGCAGGCTCGGCGCAATACGCGCAAGTGACCATTGCCAACCGCGCGTTCTGGAACCTCAAACAGCAGCGTCGGCAGTTGGCCGGCACCAGCGGCTGCGGACTGTGCGGCGTCGAAGCCGTCGAACAGGCGCTGCCTGAGCTCAAAGTGTTGCCGGGCGCAGCCTTGCCACCGATCGAATGGCTCGACGGTTTGCGCCAGCGCATCGGCGCGTTCCAGCCGCTCGGCCAGCACTGCGGCGCGGTGCATGCTGCGGTGTTCATGAATGCCAGCGGCGAATTGCTGCTCGGACGGGAAGACATCGGCCGCCATAACGCCCTCGACAAGCTGATCGGCGGGTTGATCCGCCAGAAGATTTCTACCGAAGGCGGCCTGGCGATTGTCACCAGCCGTTGCAGCCTCGAATTGATCCAGAAAGTCTTGCGTGCCGGGATCCAGACCCTGGTCAGCCTGTCGGCACCCACCGGCCTGGCCGTGCAATGGGCCCGGCGCCATAACCTCAATCTCATCCACCTGCCGCAGAAAAGTGCGCCGCGGGTGTACAGCCCCGCGATGGAGAATCAAGCGTGAGCCAACATCATCAAGCCGACCAGAAACCTGTCCCGCGCTACAAGCCTTACAAAGGTGCCGCTGGCGGCTGGGGCGCCCTGATAAGTGTGGCCCAGGCGTGGCTGACCAGCGACAACGCCCTGAAAAACCTGCGCATGATGCTCAAGACCAACCAGAATGGCGGCTTCGACTGCCCGGGTTGCGCCTGGGGTGATTCGCCGGAAAGCGGCATGGTCAAGTTCTGCGAGAACGGCGCCAAAGCGGTGAACTGGGAAGCGACCAAGCGTCGCGTCGATGCGAAGTTTTTCGCCAAGCACAGCGTCACTTCCCTGCTGGAGCAGAGCGATTACTGGCTGGAATATCAGGGCCGCCTGACCGAGCCGATGGCCTACGACGCCGAGTCCGATCGCTACAAGCCGATCTCTTGGGAAGATGCCTTCGCCCTGATCGGCAAGCACCTGCGCAATCTGCCAAGCCCGGATCAGGCCGAGTTCTACACCTCGGGCCGCGCCAGCAACGAAGCAGCGTATCTGTATCAGCTGTTCGTGCGGGCTTACGGCACCAACAATTTTCCTGACTGCTCGAACATGTGCCACGAGGCCAGCGGCGTGGCGTTGGCGCAGAGTGTCGGGGTCGGCAAAGGCACGGTAACCTTCGACGACTTCGAACACGCCGACGCGATTTTCGTCTGGGGCCAGAACCCCGGCACCAACCATCCGCGCATGCTCGAACCGTTGCGTGAAGCGGTGAAACGCGGCGCCCAGGTGGTGTGCATCAATCCGCTGAAAGAGCGCGGTCTGGAGCGTTTCCAGCATCCCCAGCACCCGATCGAAATGCTCACCAACGGCGACAAGCCGACCAACACCGCGTACTTCCGTCCGGCCCTCGGCGGTGACATGGCGGTGCTGCGCGGCATGGCCAAGTTCCTCCTGCAATGGGAACGCGATGCGCAGAAGGCTGGCGAGCCGGCGGTGTTCGACCATGATTTCCTCAATGCCCACAGCGCCAACGTGCTGGAGTACCTCGCCACTGTCGACGACACCTCGTGGGAGCAGATCGTCGAGCAATCGGGGCTGACCCTGGTCGAGATCGAGCAAGCCGCGCGCATGTACGCCAAAGGCAAGAACGTGATCATGTGCTGGGCCATGGGCATCACCCAGCACCGTCATTCGGTGCCGACCATTCAGGAAATCGCCAACCTGATACTGCTGCGCGGCAATATCGGCAAACCTGGCGCCGGTCTGTGCCCGGTGCGTGGTCACAGCAACGTGCAGGGCGACCGCACCATGGGCATCAACGAGCGTCCACCGGTGGCGTTCCTCGACTCGCTGGAGCGTCGCTTCCAGTTCAAGGTGCCGCGCCACAATGGCCACAACGTGGTCGAGGCGATTCATGCGATGGCCGAAGGTCGCGCCAAGGTGTTCATCGGCTTGGGCGGCAACTTTGCCCAGGCCACGCCGGACAGCTCGCGCACCTTCGAAGCGCTGCGCAATTGTGACCTGACCGTGCAGATCAGCACCAAGCTCAACCGCAGCCACCTCGCTCACGGCAAAGACGCGTTGATCCTGCCGTGCCTGGGCCGCACCGACATCGACATCCAGACCGAAGGCCCGCAAGCGGTGACCGTGGAAGACTCGTTCAGCATGGTCCACGCGTCCAACGGCCAGTTGCAGCCGCTGTCGAACCAGATGCGCTCGGAGCCGTCGATCATCGCCGGCATCGCTGCCGCCACTCTCGGCAGCCAACCGGTGGACTGGAACTGGCTGGTAGCCGATTACGGGCGCATTCGCGAACTGATCGCCGACACCATCCCGAGTTTCAAAGACTTCAACGACAAGATCAAAAACCCGGGCGGCTTCTATCTGGGCAACTCGGCTGGCGCCCGCAAGTGGAACACGCCGTCAGGCCGCGCCAACTTCCGCGCCAATCAGTTGCCGAAAGATCTGGTCCACGAACGCACCCGCGCCACCGGCCAGGTGCCGGATCTGATCCTGCAATCGATGCGCTCCCACGATCAGTACAACACGACGATCTATGGTCTCGACGACCGCTACCGTGGCGTGAAGGGCCAGCGTGACGTGCTGTTCGCCAACGAGGCCGACATCATTCGTCTGGGCTTCCGTCCGGGACAGAAGGCCGACATCGTGTCGATCTGGGACGATGGTCGCGAGCGCCGGGTGAAAGGTTTTACATTGTTGGCGTTCGATATTCCTGCGGGGCAGGCGGCGGCGTACTATCCGGAGGTCAATCCGCTGGTGCCGCTGGAAAGTACGGGGGATGGCAGCCACACGCCGACGTCGAAGTTCATTGCGATCCGGCTGGAAGCGGCGAGTGAGACTGGGTTGATCATGGCTAAATCCGCTTAACCGCGGAGCCAGATCCGGCCCCTTCGCGAGCAGGCTCGCTCCCACAGTTGGAATGCATTTCAAATGTGGGAGCGAGCCTGCTCGCGAAAGCCATCGATCTTTCAACAGATCTGCCGTGGCAAAGATTTTCGACCGCTCACAAAAAAGGCCGTTTCTGCATGAAAACGGCCTGTCCGAAGTAGCTAAAGACCGGCGAAAATCGGTTAAGTTCCGGTGAAAAAACAGTAACTTGCAATATTGTATACAAGTCGTGTTATTCGTCGGATTTTGATTGTCACGCCCATTGCAGAGCTTCAGGATCGGCGCCGTCATCCCTTTGAGGCTCATCCTCTATGAAGTTCTCCTCGATTCTCTTGTTGTCCCTTGGCCTGGTCAGTGGCTTCGCTTCTGCCGGAGGCACCACCGAAGCAGGTGTGGGCGGCGCATTGGGCGGGGTTCTTGGCTCGGTCGTCGGTCAATCGTTAGGCGGCAATACAGGTTCCACCATCGGCGCAGCCCTGGGCGGCGCGGGTGGTAGTGCGGTCGGCGCAGACAAGCGCAGCCGTGGCGAAGCAGCCATTGGTGGTGCACTGGGTGCAGCCGGCGGTAACGTGGTTGGCCGCAGTCTCGGCGGCACCACCGGCAGCCTGATCGGCTCCGCCGCTGGTGGCGGTGCAGGCGGCGCGCTGGGTAACTACATGGGCAACAAGAGCGACGATGATGATCGTCGCTACGACCGTCGCCATGATGACCGTCGCTACTACCGCGACCGTGGTCATCCAGGTCGCGGCCATGCCTACGGCCACCGCAAGCATCACAAGTACTATCGCCACCACTAAGGCGAAGGCCTGAACAAAAAATCGCAGCTTTTTAGCTGCGATTTTTTTTGCGCGCCTAGACCACCAGCCGCTCCAGCGCCCCACGCAAACCTGCCGGAATCGGCACCGGCTGATTGCTCGCCCGATCGACGAACACATGCACGAACCGCCCCGCCGCACACGCCTCGCTTTCGCCAACCTTGAACACAGCCAGTTCGTATTGCACCGAACTGTTGCCCAGCTTGCCGACCCGCAGTCCGATCTCGATCAGATCGGGAAAAGCGATCGAGGCAAAGTAATCGCAGGCGGAACTGACCACGAATCCCACCACTTCGCCGTCATGAATATCCAGGCCACCGACCTGAATCAGATAAGTGTTCACCGCCGTGTCGAAGAAGCTGTAGTAGGTAACGTTGTTGACGTGACCGTAGGCATCGTTGTCGTGCCAGCGTGTGGTGATGGGCTGGAAGTGGGGGTAGTCGCAGCGTTGATTCATTCAGGGTTCTCGCATTTTCTTACTTGAATTTGATCATGATGACGAACACTTTACCTGTGGGAGCGAGCCTGCTCGCGAAGGCGTCAGCACAGCCGACCGGTGTCAACGATCAGCAAACCCCTTCCCCTGCGCCGCCAGCTCGCCAATCAGCCGCGCCGGCTTCCACTGATCGCCCTGGCGTGTCTCCAGCGCCAGCAAGCGCTGATGGATATCCGCTAGCCCCTGCTGATCCGCCCACGCCATCGGCCCACCCTTTTCTGCTGGAAAACCATAGCCGTTCAAGTACACCAGATCGATGTCGTGGGCCGAGCCGGCAATGCCTTCCTGCAGAATTTTCGCGCCTTCGTTGACCAGCGCCAGCAAACAGCGCTCAAGAATTTCTTCGGCGCCGATATCGCGACGCTGGAAACCCAGTTCTTCGCTGACTCGCAGCACCAGCGCGTCCACTTCCGGATCATGCTCGGCCTGGCGACTCCCCGGCTCATAGTGGTAGTAACCGTTACCGGACTTTTGCCCGAACCGGCCCATTTCACATAGACGATTATCGATCTGAACTTCCGGCGCATCCTGCCCTTTACCAGCGAGCTCCCGAGCACGCCATTCCAGATCGATGCCAACCACGTCGTACATGCGAAACGGCCCCATGGCGAAGCCGAAGCCTTGCAGCGCGGTATCCACCTGCTGTGGATAAGCACCTTCGAGAAGCATCTTGCGCGCTTCCAGTACATACGGATGCAGCATGCGGTTGCCGATAAAACCGTGACAGTTGCCCGACACCACGCTGACCTTGCCCATGCGCTTGCCGAGCGCCAGCGCTGCTTCCAGGGCCGCTGGTGAGGTTTGCGCACCTCGCACTATTTCCAGCAGTTTCATGATGTGCGCGGGGCTGAAGAAGTGCAGACCCAGCACCTGTGCCGGGCGCCGGGTCGCAGCCGCGATGGCGTCGATGTCCAGCGCCGAGGTGTTGCTCGCCAGCAGGGCCTCAGGCTTGAGCAGACCATCGAGTTCGCGAAAAATCTTCTGCTTCAGTTCGAGGTTCTCGTACACCGCTTCGATCACCAGATCGACGTTGCGGATCGCCGCGTAATCCGCCGCTGCAGATACGCGAGCCATTCGCGCATCCGCCTCGGCCTGATCAATGCGGCCCTGGCGCACGTTGTGTGCATAAGTTTGCGCGACCGTCGTCAGCGCCTGCTCAAGCATCTGTGGATTGTTATCCACCCATTGCACGTTCACGCCAGCATTGGCCAGGCACATAACGATGCCACGGCCCATGGTGCCCGCGCCGATCACGGCAGCCTGCTGAATCTCGAAGCTTGTCTGGCTCATGTTGTTCTCTTGTGGGTGGCCCAAAGACAGATTCCAACCTTAGTCAGGCCACGACGCTTTTTGAAGTTTATTAGCGTGATGGTCGACATTCAGCGGATGGATGCAGCGCCCACAGACTCTCTGCTCAATCGAGCAAGTGACTGTCCGCCCACTCGCGGACCTTTGCGTAGGGATACTCTTCCAACGCAGCAAAACCCGGTATCGCCCGCGCCTTGAGTTTGGTGAACAACGGCACGCTGATTCCGCACAGGAACCGCGTCAGGCGTTCGGCCGTCGGTAGGCTGCCTGTGTGCTGCTCATGCCTGTGGATAAATTCACCACACAGCTGCGCGAAGTTTTTATCCACAAGCGGCGGCAATGGCGGCGGCTCGGGCAACCGCGCGATCTGGCCGTGACATACCGAACAATGGCCGCAATGTTCAGGGGCATTTTGGTCACCGAAATACTCGGCCAGGCGATAGCCGAGGCAGCGTTCGGTGGCGAACACCTCAAGCATGGCGTGAATTCGCGCCACTTCAGTCCGTTCATGGCGAGTGAAATACTCGTGCAGCTCAGCGCTCAGGGCGTCGCTGGCAAAATCACTTTGCAGCAGGCTGTAAACCTCGGTCATTTGCTTGCTTTCAAGCTCGACCCAGCCTTTTTCCTGGAAGTAATCAAGCGCTGTCACTACGCGATTGCGCTCGGCGGAATACTGCGAATACATCGCCTCGAAATCTACTGTGGCCCAGGTGCGTGCTCGCGTGGACGTTCTGATGATCGCCGCAACGAAATCCCTGCGCTCGCCTTCGAAGCGCTGGAGCAATGCTTCAGGCTCAAGCAGATATTTGAAGCGGTATTCAGCGTAATAAGCGTAGCGCGGCGCGATCAGGCCTCGCAGTTCCAGCTGCACCAGCAAAGTCTTCAACGGCAACGAGCGAATGTTGCTCTGATCCGCCAATGGCCCAAGCAGAAACTCCCATTGCCCTTCCGGGACCGAGGCTTCGAGTTCATTGAGCACATAGCGAATCCCGTCGCGCTCGGGCGTATCACCGTAGACGAAGTTTTCCAGCACATTGAGGCTGTCGCGATTCGCTAGTACCAGGCAGTCGGAGGGCTGCCCGTCACGCCCGGCGCGGCCGATTTCCTGGCTGTAGTTTTCGATGGATTTGGGCAGATCGAAATGCACGACGTTACGGATGTCGCTCTTGTCGATGCCCATGCCGAAGGCAATGGTGGCAACAATGCAATTGGACTGCCCGGCCATGAAGCGGCGTTGAATGTCTTCACGCTGATCGTGGGGCAAACCTGCGTGGTATGCCTCGGCCTGAATTCCATTGTGTTGAAGATGCTCGGCGATGTGCTCGGCGGTCTTCTGCAACGTCACGTAGACAATGCTCGGTTGCCCGGGACGCTCGCTCATCCATTCGACCAGACGCCGGCGCTTGTCCTGACCGCGTACAGGCTCGACCAGCAGGTTGAGGTTAGGCCGGTAAAATCCGGTGGTCACCACATCTGCCGGGGCGATGGCGAATTTGGCCTGCATGTCGGCGATGACTTTTGGTGTCGCCGTGGCGGTGAGCAGCAAGGCCTGCGGGATGTTGAACTGACGTTGGTAGTCCGGCAATTTCAGGTAGTCCGGCCGAAAGTTGTGGCCCCATTCGGAAATGCAGTGCGCCTCGTCGACCACCAGCAACGAGATCGGCACCTGCTGCAGAAAGTTGCGGAAGCGCTCATTTTTCAGGCGTTCGACGGAGATCATCAGAATCTTCAATTCCCCCGACCGCGCACGAGCCATGACGTCGTTGGCATCCTCGCGGCTCTGCGCCGAATCGATACTGCCTGCGGAGATACCGTGGCGCTTGAGAAACGCCAGTTGATCCTGCATCAACGCCAGCAACGGCGAAACCACCAATGTCAGGTGTGGCAGTAAAAGCGCCGGCAGCTGATAGCAAAGCGATTTGCCGGAGCCGGTGGGAAAGATCGCCGCCGCGGAGCGCCCCGCCAGCACCGCGCTGACAGCGGCCTCCTGACCGGGGCGAAACTGTGGATAACCAAAAACCTGTTCCAGGGTGTGGTGCATTTACTGTCACTCCTTTGACTGCTGCCATGCCCAAAGCCTAGCGGGCGATTGCAGCGAGTCGAGAAAAGGTCGGGGTTGATTCGATACTGAATGATACATGGGAAGCGAAAACCAAGCGTTTAACAATTGAAGCGCCTCGACATACTTTCGAAAAGCTCAGCTACATATATATAACAAACTTCACATTACGAACGCAGACACAACAACGCCCTTTATTTTTAACACCACCTAAAACTAACTTGACTGCTCCTATACATAAGCAAGAGCAACGAAATGACAACTTTAACAATATTTTTCTGCGGCACCGGCTCCAACAAGTTTGATGACAAACATAAAAGCTTCTGGGACGGCGAAATCGTTTCTACGCTCGCTGCACACCACAGCGGACGCGAATTTGCCGAGTGGATCGTCGTCGATGGCCCTGGCAGCG
Source organism: Pseudomonas sp. 67(2021) (assembly GCF_017491835.1). Taxonomy (NCBI): domain Bacteria; kingdom Pseudomonadati; phylum Pseudomonadota; class Gammaproteobacteria; order Pseudomonadales; family Pseudomonadaceae; genus Pseudomonas; species Pseudomonas sp. 67(2021). Next base: position 129,841 of record NZ_JAFGYL010000011.1, on the reverse strand, counting down.
GCAATCTGCAAGCCGACGACCTGTTCACCAAAACCTCTGAATACGGCTTGTCCGGCACGCTGTTCGGTAAAGGCTGGGATGAAAACGTGCAGCATGCGTTGAATATCATCAAAGGCAAATGCGATTGGCAGCGTAAACAACTTACCGAGGCAGAATATAATCGTCTGAAAGCCGCAGGCATTCCTATTGAAGATGTAAAAGAGGAAGGCTCCTGGTTCTGGCGCCAGTATAACTATGGCGACCGAAGTATCACGCAACAGAAGTTGCAGGAACAGATCATCAAGACTTTCCGTAAGGACGGCATTATTCCGACGCGTGTCAATCTGCTCGGCTGGAGCCGGGGTGGTATCAGTTGCCATATGCTTGCCAATGCAATGTCCAGGGACGCTGCGCTCAAACATATTCCGGTGAATATCTTTGCGATTGATCCAGTCCCGGGAATTGGCAACTTCCAGGAAAACCGCGTCAAACTCGAATCCAACGTCAAGGAATACATCGCCTTCTATGCCCGCGACGAGCGCTCAAAAGGCTTCAGCTGCGTGATCCCGCAAACCGCTACCGGCACCAGGACTTCGATCTATCCAATGGCCGGTCGCCACGCCACCCTTGCTGGCAACGCCACGGCGCTCGGCGGCGAGCCCACCAACAGCGGCGACCTCAACGCGCTGATCGAGCCCGGCCGCATCGTTCGCCATCTGGCGGAAACCTGCCTCAAGCGCTGGGGCGTGCCACTGAGCAAAACGCTCAACCTGACAGATACCGAGCTGCGCCGCCTCACCGGCGCCATCGTCAGCGACGAAGCCCGCTACAAGAAGATGCACAGCCAGTCCTACACCTATTTCACCGAACTGGACAAAGGCGAGCGCTATGTCTCGCTGGGCAGCAAAGGCGTGCCGTTTTCAGCAGTCAAAGGCACGATCTACCGCCCTGCAACCGGACTGACCACAAGCCTGCTGGATATTTCCGGTTACCAGCATCTGCGTTGAAAGGCGTTGAAGCATCGGTAGCAACGTCTGGCGCTTTGTTCGTCCCGTTCCTACTTTACGCGATGCCTTGTCGGCTATCGCGAGGTGGTGGTGCGAACCTATAGTCCTGGGTGTCGCTGCTTTGGTCAGTGACACCCACATCACCCACGCTCTGTACCTGCTGACAGGTCGGCTGCGAGCTGCTGCAAGTCGCGCAGACACAGATGCTCAACTGGAAAGCCCCTGCCTAAGGCGAGCAGCCTGATCGCCGCCGATCATCTGTCGGCGACCAGGCACCAGTCATCGTCATCAACACTTCAGCATTGCCTGAAAGTAAGTCACTGGCGTACATTGACCATGATTTTTATTGAGACTTCAGTCTTCACCCGCCGAGTAAGAGAGTTACTGGACGACGATGCCTACGCCACCTTTCAAAAGCAGTTGGTCGCAAACCCCTCCATTGGCGATGTAATAGAAGGAACCGGCGGGGTGCGTAAAGCACGAGTCGCCTCCAAAGGCCATGGCAAACGGGGTGGCGCACGGGTTATCTACTACCACTTCGTTTCAGCATCACAGATCGCGTTGTTGATGATTTATCCAAAAAACGAGCAGCAGGATCTTACCCATGACGAACGGAAAGCACTGAAGGCCATGATTGGAAACTGGAGGTAACCATGAGCAAGTTTTTTGATGAGCTGATGGAAAGCGTGCAGGAAATGGATGAGATTCTTCGGGGTGAAAAAAAGCCGTCCCGCGAATTCTATGTGGATGCATTACAGGTTAAACAGATTCGCAAAGCGACGGGAATGACGCAGGCAAAGTTCGCAGCCTTGATCGATGTCCAATTGGGAACGTTACGCAATTGGGAGCAAGGTCGTCGTCAGCCGACTGGGCCGGCCAAAGCACTACTCAAGGCCATTCATAACGATCCTGTCCATGTGCTGAGTGCACTGGCTGATTGACACATAGCCAGGGCAAGCCACGTCTTTGAGTCCAACCAAGCTGCATTTCAGATCGGAAATAAAAAACCGCCCCAAAGGGCGGTTTTTTATTCACCGCAAACTACTGCTTACAACTTCGGCCCAGCCGCCTTGATCGCGTCGCTCACTTCGAACTTCTTGAAGTTCTCGATGAACAGACCGGCCAATGCTTTCGCTGCCTCGTCGTACGCAGCCTTGTCAGCCCAGGTGTTGCGTGGATTGAGCAGGTTGGTGTCGACGCCCGGGACCGCCAGAGGCACGTCGAGGTTGATGGTGTCGAGGTGTTCGGTGGCTGCACCGATCAGCGCGCCGCTCTGGATCGCTGCGATCACCGCGCGGGTGGTCGGGATGTTGAAGCGTTGGCCGACGCCGTAGCCGCCGCCGGTCCAGCCGGTGTTGACCAGGTAGACCTTGGAGCCGAAGCCGCGGATGCGCTTGATCAGCAGTTCGGCGTATTCGCCAGCCGGACGCGGGAAGAACGGTGCGCCGAAGCAGGTGGAGAAGGTCGACTTGATGCCGCTGCCCGAACCCATTTCAGTCGAGCCCACCAGTGCGGTGTAGCCGGACAGGAAGTGGTAGGCCGCTTGCTCTTCGTTGAGGATCGACACTGGCGGCAGCACGCCGGTCAGGTCGCAGGTCAGGAAGATCACCGCGTTTGGCTCGCCACCCAGGTTCTTCTCGGAACGCTTGGCAACGTGCTCCAGCGGGTAGGCGGCGCGGCTGTTCTGGGTCAGGCTGACATCGGCGTAGTCGGCGTGCTTGGCGTCGTCGATAACGACGTTCTCCAGCACCGCACCGTGCTTGATGGCTTTCCAGATGACCGGCTCGTTCTTCTCGGAGAGGTCGATGCACTTGGCATAGCAACCGCCTTCGATATTGAACACCACGCCTTCGCCCCAGCCGTGTTCGTCGTCACCGATCAGGTAACGGCTTTCGTCGGCCGACAGGGTGGTTTTACCGGTGCCCGACAGACCGAAGAACAGGGTCACGTCGCCGTCTTCGCCGATGTTGGCAGCGCAGTGCATTGGCAGCACGTCAGCGGCCGGCAGCAGGAAGTTCTGCACAGAGAACATGGCTTTCTTCATCTCGCCGGCGTAACGCATGCCGGCGATCAGCACTTTCTTCTGCGCGAAGTTGATGATCACGCAACCATCGGAGTTGGTGCCGTCACGCTCAGGCACGCACTCGAAGTTGGCGACGTTGAGCACTTGCCATTCTTCACGGCCAGCCGGGTTGTACTGGGCCGGGTTGATGAACAGGCAACGACCGAACAGGTTCTGCCAGGCAGTCTGCGTGGTCATTTTCACGGCCAGGTAGTGATCTTCCGCCGCGCCTACATGCACGTGGGAAACGAAGTGCTCTTGCGCGTTGTTGAAGGCCTCGACGCGAGCCCACAGGGCATCGAACTTGTCGGCCGGGAACTTGCGGTTGATCGGGCCCCAGGCAATAGCGGCCTGGGTGGAAGGCTCTTCAACGATGAAACGGTCGACTGGCGAGCGGCCGGTGCGGTGACCGGTGCGAACAACCAGAGCGCCGGTATCGGCAAGCTCGCCTTCACCGCGATTCAAGGCTTCTTTTACCAGATCATCAACACTCAGATCGGTGTACACGGCGTTATTGGCTTGCGTCATGAGGTTCCCCGTCGGCCAGTGGCCGAGTGTGCTCCAAACGTTTTGTAGTAGAAAGTCGTGCACTACTACCGCGAAAAAAGTGGGCCGGATTATGCCAGAAAAGCCCAAAAAGAGTAGGGTCCTCCCGTCGTAACGGCGATATTCCGTCATTCCGCAGTGAATTTACCTGCGCTGAACCGTTTTAGTGACGGGTATCTGACGGCGTATCGACGCCTGCGCCAGCGAACAATTGAGCAATATCGGCCGCGTCGAACAGGTATTGCTGATTGCAGAACTGGCAATCGATCTCGACTTTGCCGCCCTGCTCGGCGGCCAGCGCCAGCGCATCTTCCAGCCCAAGACTGACCAGCGCATTGCCGGAGCGTTCCCGCGAGCAACTGCAACTGAAGCGCAGATGCTGCACATCGAACAGGCGCACTTGTTCTTCGTGGTACAGGCGATGCAGGACGGTTTCGTTGTCCAGGCTCAGCAGCTCATCGGCGCTCAGAGTGCTGGCCAACGCGGTGAGATGCTGCCAGCTGGCGGCGCGGTCCTCTTCGTCTTTCAAGCGATCGGCGGGGAGTTGTTGCAGCAACATGCCGCGGGCACGACGACCGTCGGCGAACAGCTTGAAGCGCGTGCCAACCTGCTGCGACATGACGAAGTAGTTGGTGAAGCAATCCGACAGGGTTTCGCCGTCGAGATCGACAATGCCCTGATAGCGCTGGCCAACAGTCGGGTCGACGGTGAGGGCCAGAACGCCGTCCGGCATCAGATCGCTGAGGGTGGCGTCTGCGGCGATCTGCTCGGCGTTGTAACGCGCCAGACCACGGATCTCACGCTCGCTGGAGCACTCGATCATCAGCAGCGGAATCGGCCCTTCCGAGCGTGCCTGCAAAATCAGCAAGCCATCGAACTTGAGCGTGCCGACCAGCAACGAAGCGGCCGCCATCAGTTCGCCGAGCAACTGCGCGACAGGTTCCGGGTACGGGTGTTTGGCGAGGACTTCGGCGTAGCTGCGCTCCAGCGCTACCAGTTCGCCGCGAGTGTCGCTGTCATCGAAGATGAAGCGTTGAGTGAAATCGGTATCCGCTAGGTCGGTCATAGGTCTGGGTATCTGAATGTGATGACAAAATGATTACAAAACGTGAAAATTTGCGCTTGCTGGCACTTTTTTTGGTGCCGGCGCTTTTTCGCCATGGGAGGCATTTTATGAACAATCCGGGTTTGTTCCAATCAAGGTGGAACCTCGGCCGGCTGGTTCTGTGTAACGTAGTGCCGTTGGCGCTGCTGGCTTTCTGGTTATGGCCTACCGGCCAGATGCTGTGTGTGATTTTCGACGAGTGGCTGTTCCGCTCGCTGAATGCGCCGCTGGCCAGCAACCCGATATGGCTCCACATCTGGGCAATTGCAAGTCTGCGCCCGTTCGACATCGTCGTCGGACTGATTCTGCTGACGCTGCTGATCAAGGGCGACTGGGTCTTCAGGGCGATCGACGTGCGTCGCGCGTTCTTCGGTTTTTTCTCGATCCTGCTGCTGATGGTGGTGATCCGCGCGCTGTTTTCCAAATTCGCCGATCACATGGGCTGGCAGCACAGCAGCCCGTCAATGGTGCTTGAGGGCGCCGTGCACATCAGCGATTACTTTCCGCATCTGGAAAAAACCTGGGAGCTGAAGGACCGTTCCGGCCAGAGTTTTCCCGGTGATCATGCCTCAGTGCTGTTGATCTGGGCATTGTTCATGGGCGTGTTCAGCCGCACCGTCGGACAATTTCTAACAGTATGGGGTCTGGCAGTATTGTTCATGCTGCCGCGTCTGGTGGCCGGCGCGCATTGGGGTCAGGACGACTACATCGGCGGCGTGCTGCTGGCGGTGTGGGCGTTGGGCTGGGGTTACTACACACCGTTTGCCTATCACGCGGCGAACTTCTGGTTGAAGATGACCGCGCCGGTTTTCGCGTTGCTGGGCAAGCTGCCGATGGTGTCGCGGATGAGTGTGGTGCGTAGCGCCTGATACCGCGTCGTACTCGATTCGCGAGCAGGCTCGCTGCCACAGACGACTCGATCGAATGTGGCAGCGAGCCTGCTCGCGAAGAGGCCGGCACAACGTTTCAATCTTCGTTGCTGCTACCGCGAAACTTGAATAGATCCCGCCGCTGTTTCTTGCTCGGTTTGCCATCGGTGCTCACGCCCAACGATCCCGCCTTGCGCATCGCCGCAGCTGCTTCACGCTTGGCAATACTCGCTTCGGTCTCGGCATACAAGGTCTGCGCCTCGGGTGCGCCACGACGCACGATCGACAATGCCTCGACCCTCACCGTGCGCACTTCGAAGCCGGTACGAATCTCGAACTCATCACCGATGCGCGGCTCCTTGCCCGGTTTGCAGCGCTCGCCACGGCAATGCACCTTGCCACTTTCAATGGCGGCTTTGGCCAATGCACGGGTCTTGTAGAAACGCGCTGCCCATAGCCATTTATCGAGACGGACCTTGTCGTCCTCCTCCTGCTTCTGTCCCATATGAATTCCTCGCTCAGCCAGTAGTCGGAACTGTACTACCGTTTCTGTCGGGCGCAAGAACTCAGCCCTCCAGATAGACTGTGATCTTCGCCGCCTGACCGGCCTGGAGTGACCGCGTGACTAAATTTCCAACTTCGTTGACCTCACCCAAGGGCGGTTGCCAGGGCTGCCAGCAGAGCGAACCGCTGGATTTCGATTTTGCCTTCGCCTACCAGCCGATCGTCGATCTGCGCGATGAATCGGTGTTTGCCCACGAAGCGTTGGTAAGAGGCGTGGCCGGGGAAGGTGCACTGTCGGTGTTAAATCAGGTTACAGAAGACAACCGCTACCGTTTCGACCAGCTCTGCCGGACCCGCGCCATCGAAGGCGCGGCGAGCCTTAATATGCAGACACACTTGTCGATCAACTTTTTGCCCAACGCCGTCTACCGTCCAGAGCTATGCATTCGCAGCACACTGGAGGCCGCACGCAAACACAACTTTCCGATCGACCGACTGATTTTCGAAACCCTGGAAATCGAGCACGTAGATAATTATCGCCATTTGACCAATATTCTGCGTGAATACCGCGAATTCGGCTTCAAGACCGCCATCGACGATTTCGGCGCCGGTTATTCGGGGCTCAATCTGCTGGCTGATTTCCAACCGGACCTGATCAAACTCGACATGGCGCTAATCCGCGATGTTGACCAGGACCGTGTCCGTCAGGTGATCGTGCGGGGGATTGTCACAATGTGTGCGGAGTTGGACGTTACAGTCATTGCCGAAGGCATAGAAAGCGCCGGGGAACGGGATTTCCTCGCGGACTGTGGAATATTCCTGATGCAGGGCTACTGGTTCGCCAGACCTGCATTCAAAGCGTTGGCCCAGGTGCCGGACGAGGCCTGGAAGCGTTAACCCTTGGTTTTTTTCTTTGAAGACATTTGATCATTTGACCGTTGTCGGTCTGCGCGAGTGGGTGGCGCTCCCGGGCCTGGGAGTCGCCGGCCTGCGCGCAAAAATCGACACTGGCGCCAGCACCTCCAGCCTGCACGCCACCGATATCGAACCGTTCGAACGCGACGGCGAGAAATGGGTGCGCTTCACTGCGCATCTCGGCACGGTGGTGCAGTTGCGTCACCGGCGCTGCGAAGCGCCGCTGGTCACGCGCAAAACCATCAAGAGCTCCAACGGCCATGCGCAAGTGCGCTATGTGATCAGCACCACGCTGGCCCTGGGCGATCGGGTCTGGCCGGTGGAGTTCACCCTGGCCTGCCGCAAGTCCATGCGTTATCGCCTGTTGCTCGGTTCCAAAGCCCTGATCGATGGCCAGTTGGTGGTCAATCCGGGCATCAAGTATGTACAAGACAAGCCGGTGTTCCCGGTATCTACCTCCTCCACAGGTGTTGCATGAAGATCGCTGTGCTGTCGCGTAATCCGCGTCTGTATTCCACCCGCCGTCTGGTCGAAGCCGGAATCGAGCGCGGGCATGAAATGGTGGTGATCGACACCTTGCGCGCCTACATGAACATTGCCAGCCACAAGCCGCAGATCCATTACCGCGGCAAACCGCTGGAAGGTTTCGACGCGGTGATCCCGCGGATCGGCGCGTCGGTGACGTTCTACGGCTGCGCGGTATTGCGTCAGTTCGAAATGATGGGCGTGTTCCCGCTCAACGAGTCGGTGGCCATTGCCCGCTCAAGGGACAAATTGCGTTCGCTGCAGCTGCTGTCGCGGCGCGGCATCGGTTTGCCGGTCACCGGCTTTGCCCACTCGCCGGACGACATCCCCGATCTGATCGCCATGGTCAACGGCGCACCGCTGGTGATCAAGGTGCTCGAAGGCACTCAGGGCATCGGCGTGGTGCTGTGCGAAACCGCGACGGCGGCAGAGTCGGTGATCGAAGCGTTCATGGGCCTGAAGCAGAACATCATGGTTCAGGAATACATCAAGGAAGCCGGCGGCGCGGATATCCGCTGCTTCGTGGTCGGCGACAAGGTGATCGCCGCAATGAAGCGCCAGGCCAAACCGGGCGAATTTCGTTCCAACCTGCATCGCGGCGGCAGCGCCAGCCTGATCAAGATCACCCCGGAAGAACGCATGACCGCATTGCGCGCGGCCAAGGTCATGGGCCTGGCAGTGGCGGGTGTGGATATCCTGCGTTCCAATCACGGGCCGCTGGTGATGGAAGTGAATTCGTCACCGGGACTGGAAGGCATCGAAACCACCACTGGCAAGAATGTCGCCGGAATCATCATCGAGCATCTGGAAAAGAATGGCGGGCCGAATATGACCCGCACCAAGGGCAAGGGCTAGAGAAGCAGCTGCTAGCGGCAAGCCTCAAGCGGCAAGTGAAAAGCGCTCTTGCTTGCAGCTTGTAGCTTGTAGCTTGCAGCTGCTTCTAAACCGCATCTCGGGGCAACATCAACCCCAGCGGCAATCTCACCCGCGCCTCCAGTCCACCCCCGGACCGGTTGCGCAATTCGACGTTGCCGCCATGCATCGCCGCAATCCTTTTCACGATCGCCAGCCCCAGCCCGGTGCCTTTGCCACCGCGAGCCCGATCACCTCGGGTAAACGGGTTGAAGATTGCCTCAAGCTCGGACGGATCAATCCCGGCGCCACGGTCCATCACGCTCAGCACTACATACGGCGCGCTGGTATCTCCGGACACATAAGCCGCGACCTCAACACCCGTGCCGGCATGGTTCAAGGCGTTGCCGATCAGGTTGTTGAGCAGGCGCTTCATCGACACTCGACGTAGCGGGAACGGCTGGATCGGTTCCAGGCGCAGGCGCACTTTCTCTTCGTTCTGGTTGTACGGCGCGGCGACTTCACGCACCAGATCGCTGAGGTCCACCTCCTCCACTGACTCATCACGACCATCGCGGATGAACGCGAGGAACTGGTCGAGAATCGCGTCCATGTCTTCGATGTCGCGGACCATGTCGTCGGTGAGGTCGGTGTGATCGCCCATCAATTCAAGCGACAGGCGCAAGCGCGTCAGCGGTGTACGCAAGTCGTGAGAAACCCCCGCCAGCATCAGCTCGCGCTCGCGTCCGGCCTGTTCAACGTCCTCGGCCATCTGGTTGAAGGCGCGATAAACCTCGGTCATTTCGCTCGGCGTATCACTGATCGGCAGGCGCACGCTGCGGCCCTGGCCGAGTTGCCGCGCGGCATACACCAGGCGCTTCAACGGCTGGTTGAGCTGGCTGACGAAAATCCATGCCGACGCCGTCGACAACAGGCCGATGGCGAGGAACCAGCCGAGCACGTTCCAGATTTTCTGGCCGCGCAGCGGGTGCGGATACAACGGCACTTTCAGCCAGCCATCGCCCAGGCTCGGTGCCCTCACCCACAATGCCGGCGGCGAGTGCATGCGCAAACGCACCTCGGTGTCGGCACCCAGTTCCGCCTGCATCTGCCGCTGATAGATTTCGCTGTACGGCCAGTGCTGCTCGCCTTCCGGCACGCCGGCGCCGACCACACGAATCAGGGTCGCGGCATCGGCAATTTTTGCGCGGTTTTCTTCGTCGGCGGCCCAATAGGCGCGCAGCGTCAGAGCGACACCATGGCTGTATTGGCGGTCCACCAGCACGTCCTCGTTCATCAACAGATAAACCAGGGTCAGCGCCTTGGAAAACAGCACGACGATCAGCACCAGCCAGAGGGTGCGGGAGAAAAAACTTTGGGGGAACCAGACGGGGGTTTTCATCTTTAACCGCTACACACTTGCAGGAGCGAGCAATGCTCGCATATTGCGGATTGCGAGTCTGTGGCAATGGCCGTGCGGCCAGAGCCTTGCAGACCCGCTCCTACAAATCACCGATCACTTGGTGGCGGTGCCATCCGGTACGAACACGTAACCCACGCCCCAGACAGTCTGGATGTAGCGCGGTTTCGACGGATCGGGTTCGATCATCCGGCGCAGACGCGAGATCTGCACGTCGATGGAACGCTCCAGCGCATCCCATTCACGGCCACGGGCGAGGTTCATCAGCTTGTCGCGGGTCAGCGGCTGACGCGCGTTCATCACCAGCGCCTTGAGTACCGCGAACTCACCGGTGGTGAGCATGTGCACTTCATCGCCACGCTTGAGCTCGCGGGTCGCCAGCGACAACACGTAATCACCGAAGGTGACGTTTTCGTCTTCACTGCCCGGCGCGCCCGGTACCGGGGCAGCCTGACGGCGCAATACCGCTTTGACCCGCGCCATCAGCTCGTCGGGGTTGAACGGCTTGGCCAGGTAATCGTCGGCGCCCAGTTCAAGGCCCTTGATACGGCTCAGCTCATCGCCCTTGGCGGTGAGCATGATGATCGGAATCTGGTTGTTCGCGCTGCGCAGGCGGCGGCACGCGGTCAGGCCGTCTTCGCCCGGCAGCATCAGGTCGAGAACGACCAGATTGAACACTTCACGCGCCAGCAGACGATCCATCTGCTCGGTGTTCGGAACGGTACGGGCACGGTAGCCCTTGCTGACGAAGAAACGCTCCAGCAGGCTGCTCAGCCCCGGATCGTCATCAACGATAAGAATTTTTTCGCCTTCAGCCGTTTGTGCAGTGCTGCTCATTGGATGCTCCTTTTAGCTCGGCGCGCATTATGGCGTAGCTGCCGTTATACGCACCGTGTGCATTGTTAGCAGATTTTTCCTTCACTGCCAGAAAACCGGGGTTTATGCCTACAGCCTGCAACGCCCCCGAATGACAGAACGCTGGTTATAATGCGCGGCGTTTTGCGCCAGGCAACGTCTGAATCGTTACCGTAAATGGCCGGTATTTTTTCCGGCCCTGTGCAGTAACTGTTCGATTTCACGGGTCAATGGGCAGCTTCTTGATCCAGGCAGCGGCAATTTTCCAGCCGCTCAATCAGCCTCCAGGCCATTATCTGCGTGCCTGCGAGCCTGCTTTCATACTATGTCAGGTGGTTTTATGGACAGCATCAACAGCCGCATCGCCGAGGAACTCGGCGTACGCCCACAACAGGTCGAAGCGGCCGTCGCGCTACTCGATGAAGGTTCTACCGTCCCCTTTATCGCCCGTTACCGGAAAGAAGTCACCGGCAGCCTCGATGACACCCAGTTGCGTCATCTGGAAGAGCGCCTGCGCTACCTGCGAGAACTCGACGAACGGCGCATCAGCATCCTCGCCAGCATCGAGGAGCAAGGCAAACTCACCCCTGCCCTTGAGCGCGACATCAAGCTCGCCGACACCAAGACCCGTCTCGAAGACTTGTACCTGCCGTACAAGCAGAAGCGCCGCACCAAGGGCCAGATCGCCCTCGAAGCCGGCCTCGGCGAACTGGCCGACGGCTTGTTCAACGACCCGAACCTGTCGCCGGAAACCGAAGCCGCGCGCTTCGTCGACGCCGAAAAAGGCGTGGCCGACGTCAAGGCTGCGCTGGAAGGCGCCAAGTACATCCTCATGGAGCGCTTCGCCGAAGACGCCAGCCTGCTGGAAAAGCTGCGCAATTTCCTCAAACAGGAAGCGATCCTCAGTGCCCGCGTCATCGCTGGCAAGGAAGAGGAAGGCGCCAAGTTCCGTGATTATTTCGAACACGACGAGCCGCTGAAAAGCATGCCCTCGCACCGCGCCCTAGCGATTTTCCGTGGCCGCAACGAAGGCATTCTCAGCTCCGCGCTGAAAGTCGGCGATGAGCTGCCCGGCACCATGCACCCGTGCGAAGGCATGATCGGCCAGCAGTTCGGCATCCAGAACCAGAACCGCCCGGCGGACAAATGGCTCGGTGAAGTGGTGCGCTGGACCTGGAAGGTCAAGCTCTACACCCACCTGGAAACCGACCTGCTGGGCGAGTTGCGCGACGGTGCCGAAACCGAAGCGATCAACGTGTTCGCACACAACCTGCACGACCTGCTGTTGGCCGCTCCGGCCGGCCCGCGCGCGACCCTGGGCCTCGACCCGGGCCTGCGTACCGGCTGCAAGGTTGCCGTAGTCGACTCCACCGGCAAGCTGCTCGACCACGCCACGGTTTACCCGCACGTGCCACACAACAAGTGGGATCAGACCATCGCCATCTTGGCCGCCCTGTGTGCCAAGCACTCAGTGGACCTGATCGCCATCGGCAACGGCACTGCCAGCCGCGAGACCGACAAGCTGGCGATCGAACTGATCAAGAAATATCCAGCGATGAAAATGACCAAGGTCATGGTGTCCGAAGCCGGCGCCTCGGTGTACTCGGCGTCGGAACTGGCGGCCAAGGAATTCCCGGATCTGGACGTGTCGATCCGTGGCGCCGTATCGATCGCCCGTCGCCTGCAGGATCCGCTGGCCGAGCTGGTGAAGATCGATCCGAAATCCATCGGTGTCGGCCAGTACCAGCACGACGTCTCGCAGCTGAAGCTGGCGAGCGGCCTGGATGCCGTGGTCGAGGACTGCGTGAACGCCGTGGGCGTGGATGTGAACACCGCCTCCGTGGCATTGCTGGCGCGGATTTCCGGCCTCAATGCAACGCTGGCGCAGAACATCGTTGCTCACCGTGACGAACATGGCGCGTTCAAGACCCGTGCAGCGCTGAAGAAAGTCGCGCGTCTGGGCGAAAAAACCTTCGAACAGGCCGCCGGTTTCTTGCGCGTGATGAACGGCGACAACCCGCTGGATTCGTCGGCGGTTCACCCGGAAGCCTATCCGCTGGTGCAGCGCATTGCCGCTGAAACCGACCGCGACATTCGCTCGCTGATCGGCGATGCCGCGTTTCTCAAGCGTCTGGATCCGAAGAAATTCACCGACGAAACCTTCGGTCTGCCGACCGTCACCGACATCCTGCAAGAACTGGAAAAACCCGGTCGCGATCCGCGTCCGGAGTTCAAGACCGCCGAGTTCCAGGAAGGCGTCGAGGACCTCAAGGATCTGCAACTGGGGATGATCCTTGAAGGCGTGGTGACCAACGTAACGGCGTTTGGTGCGTTCGTCGACATCGGCGTGCATCAGGATGGTCTGGTGCACATCTCGGCGCTGTCGGAAAAGTTCATCAAGGACCCGCGCGAAGCAGTCAAGGCCGGTGACGTGGTGAAAGTGAAGGTCATGGAAGTCGATATCCCGCGCAAACGCGTCGGCCTGTCGATGCGCATGGGCGACACCCCGGGCGAGAAAATCGATGGCGCCCGTGGCTCGCGCCCGGGCTCGGCACAACGCCAGCCGTCGAACAATGCGCCACGCAAGGAAACCGTCACCGCCGCGCCGGTAAACAATGCGATGGCCTCGCTGTTCGCCAACGCCAAGCAGTTGAAGAAACGCTGATGGAAATGCCGGCCGGGCTCGTCGAGAGCGCGTTTTTCAAGCTGTTGGGCTGTCGCCTGCACAGTCTCGAAACCGGGGTGGCGCAAGTCGCCCTGGCGCTTGAGCCCGAACTGCGCAACCGTGGCGGCAAGCTGCACGGTGGCGCGCTGTTCAGTCTGGTCGACATTGCCATGGGCCTGGCTTGTTCCAGCAGCCATGGTTTCGATCAGCAGAGCGCGACCATCGAATGCAAGATCAACTACATCCGCGCCGTTTCCGAGGGCGAGGTGCTGTGCACGGCGCGGGTGATCCACCCGGGCCGGCGCACGCTGGTGGTCGAAGCCGAGGTGATGCAGGGCGACAAACTGGTCGCAAAAGCGCAAGGCACCTTCGCTGTCCTGTAGATGTTGCTCATCATTTTGAGTTAATTTCGGCGCAATGAATCCTGTGGGAGCGAGCCTGCTCGCGAAGACGGTGTGTCAGTCGACGATGATATTGACTGCAAAACCCTCTTCGCGAGCAGGCTCGCTCCCACAGGGATTGTGCAGTTCTTGACTGACCGGCAAATGGCCTGCCGCTACAAACCAGGCGATAACGCCAGTTTCAACTTCACCCTTGTAGACCGTCCTGCCCACCCCCATATTGGGGCGACTGACGCGTGAAGGAATCCAAATTGAGCGAACTTCTCAACCGCCGCCTGGCTCTGCTTGGCGAGCGCGCTAACCTCTCTCTGCTCAAGCAGTGCCTCCACGGTATCGAACGTGAATGCCTGCGCGTGACCAGTGAAGGTCGCCTGGCGCAAACGCCGCACCCCGAAGCCCTGGGTTCCGCGCTGACCAACGAACAGATCACCACCGATTACTCCGAGTCGCTGCTGGAATTCATCACCCCCGCCCTGCCGGATCCTGCCGACACGCTGGCGAGCCTGGACAAGATTCATCGTTTTGCCTACAGCAAACTCGGCAACGAGTACCTGTGGAGTCCATCGATGCCGTGCCCGTTGCCGGCCGAGGAAGACATCCCGATTGCCTATTACGGCACCTCCAACATCGGTCAGCTCAAATACGTCTATCGCAAGGGCCTGGCCCTGCGTTACGGCAAGACCATGCAGTGCATTGCCGGGATTCACTACAACTTTTCCCTGCCGGAACAACTCTGGCCATTGCTGCGCGAGGCCGAAGGTTTCGTCGGCACCGATCGCGATTTCCAGTCGGTGTCCTACATCGCGCTGATCCGCAACTTCCGTCGCTACAGCTGGCTGCTGATGTACCTGTTCGGTGCCTCGCCAGCGCTGGACGCCGGCTTCCTGCGCGGGCGTTCGCATCAGCTCGAGCAGCTCGACCCGGACACGCTGTATCTGCCATACGCGACCAGCCTGCGCATGAGCGATCTCGGTTATCAGAGCAACGCCCAGGCCGGCCTGACACCGTGCTACAACGATCTGGCGAGCTATACCGACAGCCTGCGCGAAGCGGTGGCCACGCCCTACGCGCCATACGTGGAAGTCGGCACGCACAAGGATGGCGAGTGGGTGCAGCTCAATACCAACATCCTGCAGATCGAAAACGAGTACTACTCCAACATCCGCCCGAAACGCGTGACCTACACCGGCGAGCGGCCGATCCAGGCGCTGATGGCGCGCGGCATCCAGTACGTCGAAGTGCGCTGCCTGGACATCAACCCGTTCCTGCCGATGGGCATCGACCTCACCGAATCGCGCTTCATCGACGCCTTCCTGCTGTACTGCGCGCTGAACGACAGCCCGCTGCTGACCAACACTTCGTGCGGCAACGCCACCTCGAACTTCCTCAGCGTGGTCAAGGAAGGTCGCCGTCCGGGCCTGCAATTGCAGCGTGATGGTGAGTCGGTCGAGATGAAGCAATGGGCCGCTGAACTGCTGGAACAGATTGCTCCGCTGGCGGCGATGCTCGATCAGAGCGTCGGCGGCGATGCCCACAGCAAGGCGCTGGATGCGCAACTGGCCAAGGTCAACGACCCGTCGCTGACGCCATCGGCGCAGGTGCTGGCGGCCATGGCTGAGCACAAGGAAAGCTTTGCGCAGTTCTCGTTGCGTCAGAGTCAGGCGCATGCAGAGTTTTTCCGTAGCGAGCCACTGGCGGCGGATGAGCAAGCGAAGTTTGAAGAACTGGCGCGCGCATCGCTGGCGCAGCAGACCGAGCTTGAGCAGAACGAGGTTGGCGATTTCGATGTGTTTGTTGGCGCGTATCAGGCGAGTATTCTCGCCATCAGCAATTAAAGCCGCCCCGGCCTTGATCGTTCCCACGCTCTGCGTGGGAATGCAGCCTGTGACGCTCCGCGTCACTTTGGACACAGAATGTCCCTTGAGGCGTTACCACGCAGAGCGTGGGAACGATCAGTCAAAGGCTCACATCCTCGCCTGTCTTAGATTTTTCCGCTCATAAGCTCATTCGAAAAAGTTATTTATTTCGCGATTCTTAGATCATTTAGTCTCCACTCACGCCGACATTCGGTCGCCTGATCTGGAGCTCTCAATTGAAACTGAATTTCCCGCTTCGCCTGCTCGCCGCCGCCTTACTGGCCGCTGCAAGCTGCCTCGCCCAGGCGGCCGACCTCACTGTCGCCTACCAGACTACCGTCGACCCGGCCAAGGTCGCTCAGGCCGATGGCGCCTACGAGAAAGCCACCAAGGCCGACATCAGCTGGCGCAAGTTCGATAACGGCGCCGACATCATCGCCGCCATCGCTTCCGGCGATGTGCAGATCGGCTACCTCGGTTCGAGCCCGCTGACCGCTGCCATCACCCGCAAAGTGCCGGTGGAAACCTTCCTGATTGCCACGCAGATCGGCGCCGCTGAAGCACTGGTCGCGCGCGACGGCTCCGGCATCAAGACTCCGCAGGATCTGATCGGCAAGAAAATCGCCGTGCCGTTCGTGTCCACCGGGCACTACAGCCTGCTCGCCGCGCTCAAGCACTGGAACATCGACCCGTCGAAAGTCACCGTGCTCAACCTCGCGCCGCCAGCCATCATCGCGGCGTGGAAACGCGGTGACATCGACGCCACTTACGTGTGGGATCCGGCACTGGGCGTGGCCAAGGAAAACGGCAAAGTGCTGATCACCTCCGGCGAGCTGGCCAAGTTCGGCGCGCCTACCTTCGATGCTTGGATCGTGCGCAAAGACTTCGCCGAAAAGCACCCGGAAATCGTCACCGCGTTCGCCAAGGTCACCCTCGACGCCTACGCCGATTACCGCAGGGATCCGCAGGCCTGGCTGGCCAATCAGAGCAACGTCGACAAACTGGTCAAACTCTCCGGCGCCAAGGCCAGCGACATCCCATTGCTGCTGCAGGGCAACGTCTACCCGCTGGCGGCGGATCAGGTCAGTGACCTCGGCGCGCCGACCACCAAAGCCATCACTGACACCGCCGCGTTCCTCAAGGAGCAAGGCAAGGTCGAAGCCGTGCTGCCGGACTACGCGCCTTACGTCAGCGCCAAATACATCACCAACTGATCGGGAGATACAGCGATGGCCTTGCTACAGCTGGAGCGCATCAGCGCACAGTACCCGGGCAGCCCCGAGCCGGTGCTGGCGGATATTTCTCTGACCCTCGGGCCGCAGCAATTGCTGGTCGCCCTCGGCCCGTCCGGCAGTGGCAAGACTTCGCTGTTGAACCTGATTGCCGGCTTCGTCGAACCGAGTGCCGGGCGCATCACCCTCGACGGCGTGCCGGTCAAAGGCCCGAGCGCCGAACGTGGCGTGGTGTTTCAGGACGACGCCTTGCTGCCCTGGCAGGACGTATTGGCCAACGTCGCCTTCGGCCTTGAACTGGCCGGTGTCGGCAAGGACAAACGCGAACAGCGCGCCCGGGAAATGCTCGCACTGGTCGATCTCGCCGGCTTCGAAGACCGACGCATCTGGCAATTGTCCGGTGGCCAGAAACAACGCGTCGGCCTCGCCCGCGCCCTGGCCGCCGACCCGCGCGTGTTGCTGATGGACGAGCCGTTCGGTGCGCTTGATGCATTCACTCGCGAGCAGATGCAGGAGCTGTTGCTGCAAGTCTGGCAGCGCACTGCCAAACCGGTTTTTCTGATTACCCACGACATTGAAGAAGCGGTGTTCCTCGCCACGGACCTGATTCTGCTGGCGCCGAATCCAGGGCAGATCGTCGAGCGCCTGCGATTGGATTTCGGTCAGCGTTATGCCGCTGGCGAGTCGGCGCGCGCGATCAAATCCGATCCGCGTTTTATCGAAACCCGCGAGCACGTGCTGAGCAAAGTCTTCTCGCAACGCAGCGCCGTATCCCGGCAGGAGCGCGCATGAGCAGTTACGACGTTTCCGCTGCGGCGGTGAAAACACCTTCGGTGAGCATCCCGGTGCGCCGCAGCCTCAGCACTCGCTGGATCAGCCTGCTGACCCTGTTCGGCCTGCTGGCGATCTGGTGGGCGGTGACCGCGACCGGGATGATCGAACCGCTGTTTCTGCCACCGCCCTCTGCCGTGCTGCAAAAGGGCTGGCTATTGGCGACTTCCGGATACATGGATTCGACGCTGTGGCAGCACCTCGGCGCGAGCCTGAGCCGCATCGGCCTGGGTCTCGCTTTTGCGATTCTGACCGCCGTGCCGGTGGGCATTGCCATCGGTACCAACCGCATTTCCCGCGGTGTGCTCGATCCGCTGATCGAGTTCTACCGCCCGATCCCGCCGCTGGCCTATCTGCCGCTGATCGTGATCTGGTGCGGCATCGGCGAGTTGTCGAAAGTGCTGCTGATCTATCTGGCGATTTTTGCGCCGATTGCCATCGCCACCGCGACTGGCGTGCGTACCGTCGACCCGGCAAAACTGCGCGCGGCGCAGTCGTTGGGCGCGACGCGCGTGCAGTTGATTCGCCATGTGATTTTGCCGAGCGCTCTGCCGGACATTCTCACCGGCGTGCGCATTGGTCTGGGCGTCGGCTGGTCGACCCTGGTCGCCGCTGAACTGATCGCGGCCACCAGTGGCCTGGGCTTCATGGTGCAGTCGGCCGCGCAGTTTCTGGTCACCGATGTGGTGGTGCTGGGAATTCTGGTCATCGCCCTGATCGCCTTCGCCATGGAAATGGGCCTGCGCGCATTGCAGCGCAGATTGGTGCCGTGGCACGGCCAGGCGCACTAAATCGCTTTGTGAAAATTCCCCTGTGGGAGCGAGCCTGCTCGCGAAAGCGTTAGATCAGTCACTGCACTGTCGCCTGACACTCTGCATTCGCGAGCAGGCTCGCTCCCACAAAAGCATGACACTCCGAATTCGAAGAGAACGACCATGAGCACCCTCAGCATCACCCCATTAAGCTCGGCCCTCGGCGCGCAGATCAGTGGCGTCGACATCAGCCAGCCGCTGAGCCTGGAACACCGCGACGCCATCGAACAGGCGCTGCTCAAGTATCAGGTGCTGTTCTTCCGCAACCAGCCGATCGAGCCGGCACAGCAGGCACGTTTCGCGCATTATTTCGGCGACCTGCACATTCATCCGATCTACCCGAACGTGCCGGAACAACCGGAAGTACTGATCCTCGACACCGCCGTCACCGACGTGCGCGATAACGCGATCTGGCACACCGACGTGACCTTCCTGCCGACGCCGGCGATGGGCGCAGTGCTCAGCGCCAAGTTGCTGCCGGAGTTCGGTGGTGACACGTTGTGGGCCAGCGGCATCGCGGCATATGAAGCGCTGTCGGCACCGATGAAAACCCTGCTCGAAGGTCTGACCGCCACCCACGATTTCACTCGTTCGTTTCCGCTCGAGCGCTACGGCAACACGCCTGAAGCGCTGGCGCAGTGGGAAGAAGCACGGCGCAAGAATCCACCGCTGTCGCACCCGGTGATCCGTACGCACCCGGTGAGCGGCCGGCGCTCACTGTTCGTCAATGAAGGGTTTACCTCGAAGATCAACGAGCTGTCGGAAACCGAGAGTGAGGCGATTCTGAAGTTTCTGTTCGCCCACGCGACGCGACCGGAATTCACCATTCGCTGGCGCTGGCAGAAAGACGATATTGCCTTCTGGGACAACCGCGTGACCCAGCATTACGCGGTGGACGATTACCGACCGGCGCGGCGGGTGATGCAGCGGGCGACGGTGTTGGGGGATGTGCCGTTCTTCAAGTGATCGCTGATGATCGTTCCCTCGCTCTGCGTGGGAATGCATCAACGGACGCTTCGCGTTCGGCTTTAGATGGGACGCAGAGCGTCCCGGGCGGCATTCCCACGCAGAGCGTGGGAACGATCCTCTCAGCGGCTTATTCGGCTGTTGAAGGCTTCTCCCAAAGATTGATCCCGCCCTCCTGGGCAAACCGATCAATCTCCGCCAGCTCTTCAGCACTGAAATTCAGATTCTTCAGCGCGCCGACGTTCTCGATGATCTGCTCCGGCCGGCTCGCGCCGATCAGTGCCGAGGTCACTCGTGGATCACGCAGGGTCCACGCCAATGCCAGTTGCGCCAGACTCTGGCCGCGACGCTGGGCGATCTCGTTCAACGCTCGCACGTGAGCGATGTTGGCCTCGGACAAGTGCGAAGCCTGCAACGAACCACCGCCGGGACGATTGACTCGCGCATCGGCCGGCACGCCGTTGAGGTATTTGTCGGTGAGCAAACCCTGCGCCAGCGGCGTGAAGGCGATGACGCCCGTGCCGAGTTCGTCAGTGGTATCGAGCAGATCCTTTTCCACCCAGCGGTTGAGCAGGTTGTACGCCGGTTGATGAATCAGCAGCGGCACTTTCCATTCTTTCAGCAGCGCGGCCATTTCTCGGGTTTTCACCCCTGAGTAGGACGAGATGCCGATGTACAAAGCCTTGCCCTGCTGCACGGCGGTGGCGAGGGCGCTGGCGGTTTCTTCCAGTGGAGTGTCCGGGTCGAAGCGGTGCGAATAAAAGATGTCCACATAGTCCAGGCCGAGGCGTTGCAGGCTCTGGTCGAGGCTGGCCAGTACGTATTTGCGCGAACCGCCGCCCTGACCATACGGGCCGGGCCACATGTCCCAACCAGCCTTGCTGGAGATGATCAACTCGTCGCGGTATTGCTTGAAGTCTTCGCGCAGCAGCCGACCGAAATTGATCTCGGCGCTGCCGTATGGCGGGCCGTAGTTGTTGGCCAGATCGAAATGGTTGATGCCCAGATCGAACGCGGTGCGCAGCAAGGCACGCTGGGTCTCGATCGGGGTGCTGTCGCCAAAGTTGTGCCACAGGCCCAACGACAAGGCCGGCAGCACCAGACCGCTGCGGCCGACGCGGCGGTAAGGAATGGAGTCGTAGCGGTTTTCGGCAGCGGTGTAAGTCATCGAATCCTCTCTTGTTTGATTAACAGCAGATTGAGGGTGAAACCAAACTATGTGGCGAGGGGATTTATCCCCGATGGGTGGCGAAGCCGTCCCAAAACCTGAAACCTCGGTGAATCAGGTGTACCGAGTGCGCTGGTTTTACGACTGCTTCGCAGCCGAACGGGGATGATTCTCCTCGCCACAAAAGCCCCATCAATCATGCAAAACGATTTGCAGGCCGAACCAGCCCCAGGTTCTGCCGCAACGTCCGGCCTTCATATCCAGTTCTGAACAACACGCCCAGCATACGCCCAAGCGGCGCGGCGCCGATCTCCGGTTCGACCAATTGCTGAAACGTTTCACATTTTTTCCTGCGCTTCAGCCTCGCTGGAGATTGGTGTGCTGGCGGCAACGCGGGTGCTGAAGAGTCTTGGCGTCCTGCCAAACGACGCAGTGCAACGACTGAACCTGCTGCGATGCCAAGTGATCGAGCGCGAAAGCACTTTATGAATATGGCAGAGGCTGGATTGGCTATGCTCAAAGTGCCGTCGAGTTGGCCCCTTCGCGAGCAGGCTCGCTCCCACAGAGTTCTCCTGGGGACATGAAATTCATGTCCATCCGAGATCCATTGTGGGAGTGAGCCTGCTCGCGAAGGCGGCCGATCAGGCAACACCCATCCACCAGGCCAAACCTGCCATGCACACCACCATAATCATCTTCTTCGGCTTGGTGCTGCTCGCGCTGATGCTTTATATAGGCGAACACATCGGCTTCAGCCGCTACACGCTGGCGTACGCTTTTGCGGCGCTTTGGCTGGCGTTGACGCTGATTAATGGCGCGGTCGGCGTGGTGCATGCGGGGCAACCGCTGGGGTCGGCGATTGCAATGGGCAGTGCGGTGTTCGGCGTGCCGGTGGCGGCAATGGTGTTGTTCATGCTGCTGAGCGCCGATTCCTGAGCAGACCCGGCACTCAGCCGTCGATCAACGCACCAGATGCAGGAACTGCATGTGCCGTTCGTACTGGTCGAGGATGTCGTTGATGATCTGCTCTTTGGTGTAGCCGACCAGATCGTAGTCCTGACTGCCCTCGCGCAAGTGCACTTCGGCGCGGTAGTAGCGACGATTGTTGAGTTGCTTGGAACCCATGCCGCCGCGCGCGAACGATGGCGTGAAGTAGCCGCGCATCTGCACCTGATAGATGAACGGATGCTGCTCACCATGACCGATTTCCAGGCTGACGTTGTCATGCGCCGGATCCGGCTGGGTGACGACGTGCAGACCTTTTTCGACGAACACGGCGGTCACTTCCTCGATTGCCGGACGCACCGTGCTTTCCATGAAGCGGTACACCTCATCGCGGGACGGGAAGTGCACGGCCTGACTCAGGCGCTGGCGCCAGCCGCCGGTGCCACGCCGCGAACCGGAGACCGGCGCCAGCGAATGCAACTGCGCGATCTGCTTCTGCGACTCCAGATAGAACGCCTTGTGCAGGCCCCACATCATCAGCAGCAGAATCAACGAGAACGGCAACGAGGTCAGCACCACCGCCGACTTCAGCGCATCGATGCTGCCGGAGAACAGCAGCGCACTGGTGATCAGCGCGGTCATCGCGCCCCAGAACACCCGCAGCCATTTCGGTCCGTCTTCATCCGGGTTGCCACCCTTGGCCGACAGGGTCGAGAGCACCACAGTGCCGGAATCCGCAGACGTCACGAAGAACACGAAGCTGATGAACACCGTCACGGCGATGACGGTCTTGCTCCACGGGTAGGTTTCCAGCAGCAGGTAAATGCTCATCGACGGATTGTCGATGGCCGACATACCGAGCGCGCTCATGCCGTGATTGAGCACCTGGTCCAAGGCGCTGTTGCCGAAGATCGACATCCACGCCAGGGTGAAACCGAGCGGAATCAGCAGCACGCCGAAGACGAATTCACGGATGGTGCGGCCACGGGAGATCCGCGCGATGAACAGGCCCACGAACGGCGACCATGCAATCCACCAGGCCCAGTAGAACACTGTCCAGCCACCCAGCCAGTCACTCGGTTTGTCGTAGGCGTAGAGGTCGAAACTCTTCATCGGCAGGGCGCCGAGGTAGTCGCCGACGTTCTGGATCAGCGTGTTGAGCAGGTGCTGTGTCGGCCCGGCGAACAGCACGAACAGCAGCAGCCCGCAGGCCAGCAGCATGTTGATGTCGGACATCACCCGCACGCCTTTATCGACACCGGAGACCGCAACGATGATCGCCGCGCCCATCATCAGCGTGATCAGGCCGACCTGAATCCACTGGGTGTGGGCGATGCCGAACAGATAATCCAGGCCCGAGTTGAGGTGCAACACGCCGAAGCCCATGTCGGCACCAAGACCGAACACCGTGGCGATGATGCCGAAGCCGTCCACCGCGTAGCCGATCGGGCCGTTGATGCGTTTACCAATCAGCGGATACAGCGCCGAACGCAGGGCCAGCGGCAGATTGTGCCGATAAGCGAAATAGGCAAGTGCCATGCCGACAAAGGCAAACACGCCCCAGCCATGCAGGCCCCAATGCAGAAACAGGATCTGCATCGCCTGGCGCGCGGCGTCGGCGGTGCCGGCCTCGCCTTGTGGCGGCTGCAGCATGTGGGTCAGCGGTTCGGAAACGCAGAAGAAAAACAGCGTGATGCTGATCCCGGCGGCGAACAGCATGCCGGCCCAAGACAGGTAACTGAATTCGGGCTCGTCGTGGTCGGCACCGAGTTTTATCTTGCCGTAGCCGGATAAGGCGGTGACCACAACGAAGACCAGATACAGGGTCATCGCGAGCATGTAGTACCAGCCGACCGTATTGGCCGCCCAGTTTTGCGCTTCCAGCAACCAGGCGCCGGCCTGTTCGGGGATGGCGATGACGACAAGACCAAACAGCAGAATGACCGTCGCGGCGAAGTAGAACACCGGCGGATTCATGCGTACCAGACCGCTGGCGGGGGTAGACGATGCACTCATGAAACGTGCACCTCGAGGGGTTGAAGCGTGGCTGAAATGATCGGACTCAGCAAAGGCAAGCCTCCTGTTGTGAGCGGGCAGCGAACCACCGGTTTAACTTGAATGAACGTTCAAGTTAAACATGAATGGGGTGGTAAGGACTAATCGCAGGGCTGGGCGGTAGGTTTCCTACAGCGCCCAAAGAGCTGTATGACGTGGGTTTGGAGAGATTCGTTCACTGATGAATTGGCTTAAGGCCACTACCTTGATCCGGCCTGGAAATCTTTCGCGAGCAGGCTCGCTCCCACATTTGCAACGCATTCCAGTTGTGGGAGCGAGTCTGCTCGCGAAGAGGCCCGATACAACAACACAGACTCAACACCTACTTCTGCGTCCCGTCATCATGCTGCAGATTCGCCTGCGTCAGATTCGCCCCCGCCGGCACGCTGCGCGTCAGCCAGACGTTGCCGCCAATGGTCGAGCCCTTGCCGATGGTGATCCGTCCGAGAATCGTCGCCCCGGCGTAAATCACCACGTCATCCTCAACGATCGGATGACGCGGATGGCCCTTCTGCAACTGGCCGTCCTCATCCGCCGGGAAGCGCTTGGCCCCCAGGGTCACCGCCTGATAAATGCGCACCCGCTCACCAATGATCGCGGTTTCGCCAATCACCACACCGGTGCCGTGATCGATAAAGAAGCTGCGGCCGATCTGCGCGCCCGGGTGGATATCGATGCCCGTCGCCGAATGGGCGATCTCTGCGCTGATCCGCGCCAGCAGCGGCAGCCCGGCACGGTATAAATGGTGCGCGAGGCGATGGTGAATCACAGCGAGAATACCCGGATAACACAGCAGCACTTCATCAACGCTGCGTGCCGCCGGGTCGCCGTGATAGGCCGCCAGCACATCGGTGTCGAGCAGCGTGCGCAGGCCCGGCAAGGCCAAGGCGAAATCCTGCACGATCTGGATGGCGCGGGTTTCGACTTCACTGTCGTCCTGCGCGCTGTGGCGGGCAACGTAACGCAACTCCAGGCGCGTCTGCGCCAGCAAGGCATTCAGCGCTACATCAAGCGTGTGGCCGACGTAGAAATCTTCACTTTCTTCACGCAGATCGACCGGCCCCAGACGCATCGGGAACAGCGCGCCACACAGCGCCTCGAGGATTTCCGCGATCGCCGCTCGCGATGGCAATTCGCGGCCGCCCTGCTCCCCTGAAGCCCGGCCATTCTGTGCGCGCCACTGATCCCGCGCGCTGCGCAGCTGGCTGACGATGGTCTGCAATTGCCAATGGCTGGAACGCTCGCTCACGGTAAAGACTCCTTACGGGCGGCCGGACTGTCTGGCCGCGTCATCGGCGCCTACTTTACGGCATGCCTTTGCCGACGAATTAAGAACCGATAGTGCTGGCCTCAGTCCATTTGGCTATAAGCGATTGGCGGTTGCCCGTGCAAAAACGCGTGCCTATAGTCCTTTCATTCTTCTGCGCCAGTACGGACCCATGATCAAACAACAGCTGCAACGCTTCCCCCGTCTCGAACTGCTGAGCCACCCCACGCCGCTGGAAAAACTCGAGCGCCTGTCCACTTGGCTCGGTCGCGAGGTGTACATCAAACGCGATGACCTGACGCCGCTGGCGATGGGTGGCAACAAGCTGCGCAAACTCGAATACCTCGCCGCCGACGCGCTCGCGCAAGGTGCTGACACGCTGATCACGGCCGGTGCGCTGCAATCGAACCACGTGCGCCAAACCGCCGCGCTGGCGGCGAAACTCGGCCTCGGTTGTGTGGCGCTGCTGGAAAACCCGCTGGGCACTGATGACGGAAATTACACCGGCAACGGCAACCGCCTGCTGCTGGATCTGTTCGACACCAAGGTCGAGTTGGTCGACAACCTCGACAACGCCGACGAACAACTGACTGCCCTCGCCGCCCGCCTGCGCAGCAACGGCAAGAAGCCGTATCTGGTGCCGATCGGCGGCTCCAACGCCCTTGGTGCTCTGGGTTATGTGCGCGCCGGGCTGGAGCTTGCTGAGCAGATCAAGGACAGCGGCCTCGATTTCGCCGCGGTGGTGCTGGCTTCAGGCAGTGCCGGTACTCACAGTGGTCTCGGACTGGCGCTGAGTGAGGCGCTGCCGCAACTGCCGGTGATCGGCGTGACCGTTTCGCGCAGTGAAGAAGATCAGCGCCCGAAGGTGCAGGGTCTGGCCGAACGCACGGCAGAGCTGCTGGGCGTCGAGTTGCCGGCCAGCTTCAAGGTCGAGCTGTGGGACGAATATTTCGGCCCACGTTATGGCGAACCAAATGCCGGGACTTTGGCGGCGGTGAAACTGTTGGCGGCTCAGGAAGGTCTGTTGCTTGACCCGGTATACACCGGCAAGGCCATGGCCGGCCTGTTAGACGGGATTGGCCGGCAGCGCTTCGATGACGGCCCGATTATCTTCCTGCACACCGGTGGCGCGCCGGCGTTGTTTGCCTACAAGGATTTTCTGACAAGATGATCACGCCAGATTGCAGTTACCTGTGGCGAGGGGATTTATCCCCGTTGGGTCGCGGAGCGGCCCCTTGCTTTCGCAAGTGAGTACACGTCGCAGGACTTTGCAACTGTAGTGCAGCCGAACGGGGATAAATCCCCTCGCCACAACTGAACGGGCGCATATTCCAAAAAACCTTAAAAGAAACACAATCTAGTATTTTCAAGTCTAAAACAGACATCTTATAGTCTCGCCGCAGGCGAATTTCGGGCGAGACGCTTAAGCTGCTTTAAGGCAGGATAGCGCTGTCGTTCAAATCACCAATTTGCCTACATTCCTTAAGCGTCTTCCATAAGAAAACACAGGGGCTTGTCATGAATTTTTCCGCACTACGTCGCACTCTGCTGGTCGGTTCGCTGGGTCTGGCACTGAGCGCTGGCCTGATCGGTCAGGCAGTGGCCGGTGAGCAGTTGCAACAGATCAAGGACAAAGGCGTGCTCAACGTCGGCCTGGAAGGCACTTACCCACCGTTCAGCTACGTCGACGAGAACGGCAAGCTGTCCGGTTTCGAAGTGGAGCTGTCCGAAGCGCTGGCGCAAAAGCTCGGCGTCAAGGCCAAGATCCAGCCGACCAAATGGGACGGCATCCTCGCCGCACTTGAATCCAAGCGTCTGGATCTGGTGGTCAACCAAGTGACCATCTCCGACGAGCGCAAGAAGAAGTATGACTTCTCCGAACCGTACACCGTGTCCGGCATCCAGGCCCTCGTGCTGAAAAGCAAAGAGTCGGCGCTGAACATCAAGACTGCCGCTGACCTGTCCGGCAAGAAAGTCGGTGTCGGCCTGGGCACCAACTACGAGCAGTGGGTTCGCGCCAACGTGCCGGGTGCTGACGTGCGCACCTACGATGATGATCCGACCAAGTTCGCCGACCTCAACAACGGTCGTACCGATGCCATCCTGATCGACCGTCTGGCTGCCCTCGAATACGCCAAGAAAGCCCCGAAAACCGTAGCTGCCGGTGAGGCCTTCTCCCGTCAGGAATCCGGTATCGCCCTGCGCAAAGGCGAGCCGGAACTGCTGGCTGCGGTGAACAAGGCTCTGGATGAACTGCGTGCCGACGGCACCCTTGAGAAACTGTCGAAGAAGTACTTCAACGCAGACGTCACTAAATAATGGAAGAGGCTTTCCAACTCGCGCTGGATTCCGCGCCCTTTCTGTTGAAGGGCGCGTACTACACGGTAGTCCTCAGCCTCGGCGGGATGTTCTTCGGTCTGCTGCTGGGCTTCGGCCTCGCGCTGATGCGTCTGTCACGCTTCAAATCGGTCAGTTGGCTGGCCCGCATCTACGTGTCGTTCTTTCGCGGCACGCCGTTGCTGGTGCAGCTGTTCGTGATCTATTACGGCTTGCCGCAATTGGGCATGGAGCTTGATCCGCTGCCAGCAGCGCTGATCGGTTTCTCGCTGAACATGGCCGCCTACGCCTGTGAAATCCTCCGTGCCGCGATCGGTTCGATCGAACGCGGTCAGTGGGAAGCTGCTGCGAGTATCGGCATGACCCGCGCGCAGACCCTGCGCCGGGCCATCCTGCCGCAAGCGATGCGCACGGCCTTGCCGCCGCTGGGCAATAGCTTCATTTCGCTGGTCAAGGACACGGCGCTGGCCGCGACCATTCAGGTGCCGGAGCTGTTCCGTCAGGCGCAGCTGATTACCGCCCGGACTTTCGAAGTCTTCACCATGTATCTTGCCGCCGCGCTGATCTACTGGATTCTGGCCACGGTGCTTTCGCACTTGCAGAACAAGTTGGAAGAGCGGGTCAATCGGCACGACCAGGAGTCCTGACGCGATGATTGTCGTGGAAAAACTGACCAAGCAATTCAAGGGTCAGGTCGTGCTCAACGGCATCGACCTTGAGGTAAAGGAAGGCGAAGTCGTCGCGATCATCGGCCCCAGTGGCTCGGGGAAAACGACGTTCCTGCGTTGCCTGAATTTCCTCGAAGAACCCACCAGCGGCCGGATCAAGGTCGGCGATATCGAAATCGATACCAGCCGCCCGCTGAACCAGCAGCAGAGTCTGGTGCGCAACCTGCGCCAGCACGTCGGCTTCGTGTTCCAGAACTTCAACCTGTTCCCCCATCGCACCGCCCTGGAAAACGTTATCGAAGGCCCGATCGTGGTCAAGAAGATGCCGCGCGACCAGGCAGTTGCTCTGGGTAAAAAGCTGTTGACCAAAGTGGGGCTTGCCGGCAAAGAGGACGCCTATCCGCGCCGTCTCTCCGGTGGCCAGCAACAGCGCGTGGCGATTGCCCGGGCGCTGGCGATGGAGCCGGAAGTGATTCTGTTCGACGAACCGACTTCAGCGCTCGACCCGGAACTGGTCGGTGAAGTCCTGGCGACCATTCGCGGTCTTGCCGAAGAAAATCGCACCATGGTGATTGTCACCCACGAAATGGGTTTTGCCCGTGACGTGGCCAATCGCGTGGTGTTTTTCGACAAGGGCGTAATTGTTGAACAGGGTGAAGCCAAGGCACTGTTTGCCAACCCGAAAGAAGAACGCACCAAACAGTTTCTCAGCAAGTTTCTGAATCACGCCTGAGAACTTTCTCAGCAATACCCCTCCACTTCCACGGATGGAAGTTACCTCTCCCCCGGCATTTCAATCTTTTCTACATTTGTTACTAGCGAGCGCAGATATATATTGCGCAACGGTTACGCGCACCTCCGAATCGTCATATTTTCATACGTTTGCCTGCGAACAAACCCGCGCAAAACCCTGCGCAATAGCCATTTATCTGTAGCTGGTTTCGCGCGTACCACTAGGCATATTGCCTAAGTGACGTAGGAGCTTTCTGATTAACTTGTAATTCACGCATTAACTAAGCCGCTCTATTGACACCCCTCTCCGCAGACTTTTATCTAGTCGGCAACCGGCGCCAATTAGTTCAAACAACTCGCACTAAAACCGAACAAATAGTTCTCGCTTTTATTGCCAGTTGATTCGCGTCTTTTTTGTTTTCCAGAAACGGATTTCGCTGCAAGACTTCAAGGAGAGAAACCGATGACCCGCACTTCGCATACACCCGAACTTGCAGCGCCAACGCTGGCATGCGCACAAAAAACCGGCATCAACCAGGCGACAGCGGCCCATCTGCTGATCGATGTACCGCCCTACCGCGACATGGACGTTGGCGATCTGATCGAACTGTTCTGGAACAAATGCTATGTCGCGTCAAAAGTCCTCAGCGCAGACGATGTGGGTGAGTCGGTCAGCCTGCGGGTGCCGGAGAGTTTCATCACCAATGGCACCGCGCGCATTCACTACCGCGTGATGCAGGTCGGCCAGGGTCCGGCACTGTCGGCGGCGACCCGGGTGCAGGTCAAACTCGATTGCCCCGGTGGCCAGCCCACTGGGCAGTGCGAAGACGAAAACCAGCAACTGGCACCAGTGATCATCCCCGAAGCGATTCGCCGTCAGGGCGTGAACCCCAGCCAGATCAAACGCGGCGTGCCGCTGACTATCGAGCCCTATCTGAACATGGCAGAAGACGACGCCATCACATTGCGCTGGGGTGATGTGCGCATGGATCTGGCGGCGGTCACTGCGGCCGATGTCGGGCTGCCGATTCAGGTCTGGGTGCCACCGGCGGTGATTGTCGAAGCGGGCGAAGACCTGCGGCTGGACGTGACGTACTGCATCCTCGACCGGGTCGGTAACAACTCGCGCTGGGCACCGCCGCGCACGTTGAAAATCGGTTGCGTGAATCCGTACGTAAAAGTCCCGTTGAAAACCGAATTAAAGGCCGCCGAATCACGCACCAAGTGAGACCTGCCCAAGGTGGGAGGTCAGTCGCCTCTCACCTGAAACTCGTTAACCAAGCCGAACATCCCCCCTTCTATGCATATTCCTAAAAGTTAGTTTATTTAATTTTTATACACGCTTAGGGTATATGAACCGGACCACCGGACATTCTTTCAATCGTCGCACTTCGCGGCGTTTTTCATGAGATGTGAGGTAGGTATGGTCCGGAACACAATCACCCCAGTGCAGATCGCCAGGGCATTGCGTGCAGCCAGGGAGCGGCACTGATGTCCAGTCTTGCAGATGCCAACGTGCAGTCCGATCTGGACATCGCCCCGCTGTTGTTGCCCGCGCAAGTACTGCGCAACGACGCTCAAGCGATCAAGGCCGCCCACGAGCTGGCGCAAGCCGCCCGTGTGCAGGCGGCCAAACGCGACCGGCAGCGCAAGCTGCCGTGGTCGGAAATTGAACAGTTCACCCGCAGCGGTCTGGGCAGCATTGCCATCCCGCGTGAGTACGGTGGCCCGCAGGTTTCCTTCGTCACGCTGGCCGAAGTATTCGCGATCATTTCTGCCGCCGACCCGGCGCTCGGGCAGATCCCGCAGAACCAGTTCGGCATCATCCATCTGCTGCTCGGCACCGCTACCGAAGCGCAGAAAAAGCAGCTGTTCCAGAGTGTTCTGGAAGGCTGGCGCATCGGCAATGCCGGCCCGGAACGTGGCACCAAA
This sequence comes from Pseudomonas sp. 67(2021), assembly GCF_017491835.1. Classification (NCBI taxonomy): domain Bacteria; kingdom Pseudomonadati; phylum Pseudomonadota; class Gammaproteobacteria; order Pseudomonadales; family Pseudomonadaceae; genus Pseudomonas; species Pseudomonas sp. 67(2021). The sequence goes on along the minus strand of NZ_JAFGYL010000011.1, from coordinate 99,335 downwards.
AACACCCTGGAACTGAAGGCGCGAATCAGTGCAGATGGCGACGACTACGTGATCAACGGCCAGAAGTTCTACTCCACCGGCGCGCTGTTTGCGCATTGGGTCGCGGTGAAAGCGCTCAACGATGACGGTAAACAGGTGCTGGCCTTCGTCCGGCGCGGCACGCCGGGTCTGCGCATCGTCGATGACTGGTCGGGCTTCGGCCAGCGCACCACCGCCAGCGGCACGATCCTGCTGAACAACGTGCGCGTCGAGTCGAGCCTGGTCATCGACAACTGGAAGATCAACGACAAGCCGAACACCCAGGGCGCAGTGTCGCAGCTGATTCAAGCGGCCATTGACGCCGGCATCGCCCGTGGCGCCATCGACGACGCCATCGACTTCGTCAAAACCCGCGCACGGCCATGGATCGACGCCAAGGTCGAGCGCGCCAGCGATGACCTCTACGTGATCGCCGATATCGGCAAACTGAAAATCGAACTGCACGCCGCCGAAGCGCTGCTGCGCAAGGCCGGAAAAGTGCTCGATGACGTCCACGCCGCGCCGCTGACTGCCGAATCCGCCGCACGCGCTTCGATCGCCGTGGCCGAAGCAAAAGTGCTGACCACCGAGATTTCGCTGCTGGCCAGCGAAAAGCTCTTCGAACTGGCCGGCAGCCGCGCGACCCTTGTCGAATTCAATCTCGACCGCCACTGGCGCAACGCCCGCGTGCACACCCTGCACGACCCGGTGCGCTGGAAATATCACGCGGTCGGCGCCTATCGCCTGAACGGCACTTTGCCGGCTCGCCATTCCTGGATCTGAGACGACCAGTCATCTGGAGAACCCCCTATGACGCTTTCCCATCACGTCGCGCTCATCACCAGCGATGAGCAAGCCCTGATCGTCGCCAGCGACCTGGCCGAAGATTTCAAACGCGACAGCGCCCTGCGCGACCGCGAACGCCGCCTGCCATTGGCCGAGCTGGAAGTGTTTTCCCGCTCCGGCCTGTGGGGCATCAGCGTGCCGAAAGAATATGGCGGCGCGGGCGTATCCAACATCACCCTGGCCAAAGTCATCGCCCTGATCGCGCAGGCGGACGGTTCGCTCGGGCAGATTCCGCAGAACCATTTCTACGCACTGGAAGTGCTGCGCGTGAATGGCAGCGATGAACAGAAAAAGCGCCTGTACGCCGAGGTCCTCGCCGGCCAGCGCTTTGGCAATGCCTTGGCAGAACTGGGCACCAGAACCGCTCACGACCGCGTCACCCGTCTCACCCGCGATGGTGATGGTTATCGCATCAACGGTCGCAAGTTCTACTCGACCGGGGCGATTTACGCGCAGCGCATTCCGACGTCGGTGGTCGATGAAAACGGCGTACAGCAACTGGCCTTCGTCCCGCGCGAGAGCAAGGGCCTGACGGTAATCGACGACTGGAGCGGCTTCGGCCAGCGCACCACTGGCAGCGGCTCGGTAGTGTTCGAAGATGTGTATGTAGCGGCGGAAGACGTGCTGCCGTTCCAGAGCGCTTTCGAGCGCCCGACCACGGTCGGCCCGCTGGCGCAGATTCTCCACGCCGCCATCGACACCGGCATTGCCCGCGCTGCTTACGAAGACGCCTTGCATTTCGTGCGCAGCAAGACCCGTCCGTGGATCGATTCCGGCAACGACACGGCCACCGAAGATCCGCTGACATTGAAGAGCTTCGGCCACTTGAGCATTCGGCTGCACGCCACCGAAGCCTTGCTCGAACGTGCCGGCGAAATCCTCGATGCCGCGCAAGCCGAAACCAACGCGGAAACCGTCGCCGCCGCGTCGATCGCGGTTGCCGAGGCGCGGGCGATCAGCACGGAAATTTCCCTCGCCGCCGGCAGCACGCTGTTCGAACTGGCCGGCAGCCAGGCGACGCTGAGTGAACACGGCCTCGACCGGCACTGGCGCAACGCGCGCGTGCACACCCTGCACGACCCGGTGCGCTGGAAATATCACGCCGTGGGCAATTACTACCTCAACGATGAAAACCCTCCGCTGCGAGGGACGATCTGATGACTGCTGCGAAAAAGAAAATTTTGCTCAACGCGTTCAACATGAACTGCGTCGGCCACATCAATCACGGCCTCTGGACGCATCCGCGCGACACCTCGACCCGCTACAACACGATCGAGTACTGGACCGAACTGGCGCAGTTGCTTGAGCGTGGATTGTTCGATGGCTTGTTCATCGCTGACATCGTCGGCGTCTACGACGTCTATCAGAACTCGGTGGACGTCACGCTGAAAGAGTCGATCCAGTTGCCGGTCAACGATCCGCTGCTGCTGGTTTCAGCGATGGCCGCCGTCACCAGAAACCTCGGCTTTGGCCTCACCGCCAATCTCACTTACGAGCCGCCGTATCTGTTCGCCCGACGCATGTCGACGCTCGATCATTTGAGTCGCGGCCGCGTTGGCTGGAACATCGTCACCGGTTACCTGGACAGCGCCGCCAAAGCCATGGGGCTGCGCGAACAGGTCGAACATGACCGCCGCTACGACCAGGCCGAAGAATATCTGCAGGTCTTGTACAAGCTCTGGGAAGGCAGCTGGGAGAACGGCGCGGTGCGCAACGATCGCGAGCAGCGCATCTACGCCAACCCGGACAAAGTGCACAAGGTCGAGCACCAGGGCGAGTTCTATCAGGTCGCGGGTTATCACCTCTGCGAGCCGTCACCGCAGCGCACGCCGGTGCTGTTTCAGGCCGGTAGCTCCGACCGCGGCTTGCTGTTTGCCGGGCGTCATGCCGAGTGCGTGTTCATCAGCGGCCAGAACAAACCATCGACCAAAGTGCAGGTCGACAAGGTCCGCGCCAGCGCCGTCGAAGCCGGGCGCAATCCTGAAGACATCAAGGTGTTCATGGGCCTCAACGTGATCGTCGGCGCCACCGCAGAAGCAGCGTGGGCCAAGCATGCCGAATACCTGAGCTATGCCAGCGCCGAGGCCGGCGTGGCGCATTTTTCCGCGTCTACCGGCATCGACTTTGCCCAGTACGAAATCGACGAACCGATCCAGTACGTGAAGAGCAATGCGATTCAGTCGGCGACGAAAAACCTGCAGAACAACGACTGGACCCGGCGCAAATTGCTCGACCAGCACGCCCTCGGCGGCCGTTACATCACCGTGGTCGGTTCGCCCGAGCAAGTGGCGGATGAACTCGAATCGTGGATCGCCGAGACCGGTCTGGACGGCTTCAACCTGACCCGCATCGTCACCCCGGAAAGCTATGTCGATTTCATCGAACTGGTGATTCCCGAGTTGCAGCGGCGCGGCTCGTACAAGACTGCGTATGACAGCGGCAGCTTGCGCGAGAAATTGTTTCACGGTGAGGCGCAGTTGCCTGAACAACATACCGGCTCTTCGTACCGACGCTAAAAGCATCGCTGGCAAGCCAGCTCCCACAAGGGTCTGCGGCGCACACAAAACCTGTGGGAGCTGGCTTGCCAGCGATGAGGCCACAACAGACACCACAAATCTTATGCACTGACTGGAAAAACCACCATGACCAAAAAAACCCTGTCCCACCCAGTCAAAGCACTGGCCCTGGCCTTCGGCCTGTTCAGCTCGGCTATCTTCGCCGCCGACGCCCCGTTGAAAATCGGTACCACCGCCGCTTTCGCCATTCCGCTGGAAGCCGCCGTCGAGGAAGCTTCCAAACAAGGCCTGAAAGTCGAGCTGGTGGAATTCACCGACTGGATCGCGCCCAACGTCAGCCTCGCCGCTGGCGACATTGATGTGAATTATTTCCAGCACATCCCGTTCCTGGAAAACGCCAAAGCCGCGTCCGGTTTCGATCTGGTGCCGTTCGCACCCGGGATCATCAACAACGTCGGCCTGTATTCGAAGAAATACAAAAGCTTCGATGAACTGCCCGAAGGCGCCAGCGTTGCCATCGCCAACGACCCGATCAACAGCGGTCGCGGTCTGCAATTGCTCGCCAAGGCCGGTTTGATCACCCTGAAACCCGGCGTCGGCTACAAGGCTACCGAGGACGACATCGTCGCCAATCCGAAGAACATCAGGATTCTGCAGGTCGAAGCCGTGCAACTGGTGCGCGCTTATGACGACGCTGATCTGGTCCAGGGTTATCCAGCCTACATCCGTCTGGCGAAGACCTTCGATGCCGGCTCGCCGCTGCTGTTCGACGGCCTCGATCACAAGGAATACGTGATCCAGTTCGTCATCCAGCCGAAGAGCAAAACCGACCCGCGCCTGATCAAGTTCGTCGACATCTATCAGCATTCACCGGCCGTTCGCGCGGCGCTGGACAAGGCCCACGGCAAGCTCTATCAGGCCGGTTGGGAAAGCTGAACATGACTGCGGCGATCCAACGGCGACTGGAGCTTCCAGAGCCACACAATGCTGAAAAAACCGAGCTGCACCCCGAGTTGAATCGCGCCCACGTACGCTTTATCGGCGTGGGCAAAGCCTACGACGGCCGGCAAGGTCCGGTCGCGGCCTTGCAGGGCATCGACCTGGCGATTCAGCGTGGTGAAGTGTTCGGCATCATCGGCCGCAGCGGCGCCGGCAAGTCGTCGCTGATCCGCACGATCAATCGCCTGGAACAGCCAACGTCGGGGCGGGTGCTGATCGATCAGGTCGACATTGGCGAGTTCGATGAAGACCGCCTCGTCGCCCTGCGCCGGCGCATTGGCATGATCTTCCAGCACTTCAATCTGATGTCGGCCAAGACCGTCTGGCAGAACGTCGAGTTGCCGCTGAAAGTCGCCGGCGTGCCGAAGGAGCAGCGCGACAACAAGGTTCGCGAACTGCTCGAACTGGTCGGCCTGCAAAGCAAGCACAAGGCCTATCCGGCGCAACTCTCAGGCGGGCAGAAACAGCGTGTCGGCATTGCCCGCGCGCTGGTGCATGACCCGGACATTCTGCTCTGCGATGAGGCGACATCGGCGCTGGATCCGGAGACCACGCAGTCGATCCTCGGCCTGTTGCGCGAGATCAACAAACGCCTGGGCCTGACCATTGTGCTGATCACTCACGAAATGGCAGTGATCCGCGAGATCTGCGATCGCGTCGTCGTGCTTGAGCATGGCCATGTGGTCGAGCAAGGGCCGGTGTGGCAAGTGTTCGGCAATCCGCAACACGCAGTCAGCCAGACCTTGCTCGCGCCGCTGCAACACGCCTTGCCGGAAGAACTGCAAAGCCGATTGCAGGCGCAATCCACGGCTTCAAATGCAGCGGTGGTGTTGCGTTTGCAGTTCACCGGCAGTGCCGCTGATGAGCCGGATCTGGCCGCGTTGTTTGCGGCGTTGGGTGGTCAAGTGAAGCTGCTTCAGGGCGGCGTGGAAAGGATTCAGGGTCACGCGCTGGGGCAGCTGTTGCTGGCCGTCAGCGGCTCGGCGTACAGCGCCGAGCAATTGCGCGAGCGCGCCGGGCAGTGGGCGCAACGAGTGGAGGTATTGGGCTATGTGGTTTGATCGCTTGCTGCAGGGTTTTATCGACACCTTCCTGATGGTCGGCGTGTCGTCGCTGATCGCGCTGCTGGCGGGGATTCCCATGGCGGTGATTCTGGTCACCAGTGACAAGGGCGGGATCTATGAGGCGCCGCTGTTGAACCGTGCGCTGGGTGCATTCGTCAATCTGTTCCGCTCGATCCCGTTCCTGATCCTGATGGTTGCGCTGATTCCGTTCACCCGCCTGATCGTCGGCACTACCTATGGCGTGTGGGCCGCTGTGGTGCCGCTGACAATCGCCGCAACGCCGTTCTTCGCGCGGATCGCCGAAGTGAGTCTTCGCGAGGTCGATCATGGTCTGATCGAAGCCGCACAGGCCATGGGTTGCCGGCGCTGGCATATCGTCTGGCATGTGCTGCTGCCCGAGGCGCTGCCGGGGATTGTCGGCGGTTTCACCATCACCCTGGTGACGATGATCAATTCGTCGGCCATGGCTGGGGCAATTGGTGCTGGTGGGCTGGGGGATATCGCTTATCGCTACGGTTATCAGCGCTTCGATAGCCAGATCATGTTGACGGTGATCGTCTTGCTGGTGGCGCTGGTGGCGGTGATTCAGTTGGGTGGCGACAGGCTGGCGCGGGGGCTGAATAAGCGCTAAGGTCGATGGCGGCAGGTGGCCATCAACCTGGCCCATGTGATCGCAGTATTTTGGGCAACGCCCTTCGCAAAAATCAGATGCTTCCTACACCACTTTTGTCGTTTCGCCAGCCTGAAGCACGCGGGTTTGCAGGACGATTCCTAGAATAATTTGCCCGCTTGTACCCGAAATATCCTGTAGCTAATCTCCGGTCGTCACTGTTTTGCGGTGACTGGATTCAGTTGTCCGGCCGGCAACTGATCCGCGTGCAGCCGCCGTCCTGCTCGTTTAGTCGCGAAATGGTTGGCTCCCACTTGAAGTCAGGAGTTTACCCATGGAAAAGAAACTTGCCGATCCGCCACTCAGCCTTACCTCAAGCAAGCGGTTCACCGAGGATTTGCTCAAGGATCGCTCTGCACTGTGCCGCGCCGTCGACTCACATCTGGCCGGCAATCAGGTCACGTTGGCTGGACAGAAACGCGTCTACAGTATCAGCGAAGATGTGACGCTGGAGGACGCCCAACTGTATGTTGCCGATCTGCTGCGCTGCGCTTCGGTGACCGTCCATCAATGCGGTGACCAGCTCGGGGGCGCGGATCGGGCCATGGTGTTCTCGGTCTGGCATCTGCTGGAAATGGCCAAGGCGATGATGGACCGCTCGATCGATTGTCTGGGAGCCAAGCAGCACTGAAGCCTGGCACCCATTGCCGCCTGCACTGGCCCCAGCGCAGGCGGCGTTTTTTTGCCGGTGAAAAAGCTTATAGTCCGCCCTCACACCGCCAATACAGCATCGATCATGAAGCAAACGCCCAGCGACCTCGAACAGATCACCGCCACTACCCTCGGTCACTACAACTCGGTGGCTGAGGATTTCCGCGAAGGCACTCGCGACCACGATGTCAGCCAGAACATCGAGGCCTTGCTGCGCCACATTCACGGTGAAGCACCCTTCTCGATTCTCGATTTCGGCTGCGGTCCGGGCCGGGATTTGCAAACCTTCACGCGCATGGGCCACGTCGCGATCGGCCTTGATGGCTCACAGGAATTCGCGCGCATGGCCCGCCAGGACAGCGGTTGCGAAGTCTGGCAGCAGGACTTTCTCAAGCTTGATCTGCCGGCCGAGCGCTTCGACGGCATCTTCGCCAATGCCGTGCTGTTTCATGTGCCGTTGCAGGTGTTGCCGCAAGTGCTACGGCAACTGCACGGCACCTTGAAACCGGGTGGCGCGCTGTTCAGTTCCAATCCGCGTGGCGACAACCAAGAGGGCTGGAACGGGCCGCGCTATGGCTCGTATCACGATCTCGAGGCCTGGCGCGGGTTGCTGACGGCGGCGGGTTTTGTCGAGCTGGAGCATTATTACCGGCCTGCGGGGTTGCCGCGCGAACAGCAGCCGTGGCTGGCGAGCGTGTGGCGCAAAGTCTGAATCAGCGCGCCGCTTGTACCTGATACTGGCTGTCGCTGCCGTCCGCAAATAGTGCAGTCATGCTGTGTCCCGGTAACGTCCGGCCCTGCCAGTTGCGTGGAGCGGCGTCGAAATTGGCCAGCAGTCGCGTGCCGTCGGCAAACGTCGTCTGCTGGAACAGGCGATCCTCGCTCAACCAGTCAAAAGCGGTCAGCGCTTGCGTCGCCAGACGTTCGTGCAGCGGACGAAAGAAACGATCCTGACGCACGATCAACGGCAAGCGCTGATCAAGGCTGGCCGCACTCAGGTGGTACAGCGGCGGTACGTTGTAGAGCAACTGCGTGAGCTCGTTTTCCACCCGCACGTCGCTCAGTTTCAGGTTATCGAACAACCAGTGATGACTGGTGATGACAGAGCCGTGGAACACCGCCTGATACAACGGTAAACGGCTGGCGGGGGCGAAATGAACGCGTCGGTAGTCAGCCTTCAACCGGGTCGGTTTGAAGAACACCGCAGGCTGCTCCGGCGGATACCATTGGCCGACGAAAAAGTCCGCTGTGCCCGGCTGCTGCATGTCGCGATCGCCCCAGCCGATCACTGGCGTCTGCATGCCATGTGCGAACAAAACCCCCTGAGCGGTGGCGGCATTGCCATCCTCGGAGCCGCTCGGCAGCTGCAACACCTCGTTGATCCAGCGCGATGCTGCAACATTGCCCGCGGCATTCTGCGCCTGGGTCATCGGTGCGCCGGGACGATAACTGTCAAAGAGCATCCCAGCGGCATAGGCATCGAGAAACCAGCTGTTGAACCCGGCAACCTTCTGGATTGCATCGATGCGCCGCTCAAGCAACGGTCGCACACATCGCGGATCGGTATAGTGACCGGACTGCTGAAACCCGCTTTTCAGCGCACCGTTTTGCTCCACGATCGCACACTCGGTATTGGCCCGATCGCCGAGGTGCGCGGTGGTCCAGTCCGGATTTTCGTCCTCGCGCAACGCGGTTTCGTAGGAGTCATAGGGGGCAATCAGATACCCCGCAGAGACGGCGGCGCGCACCGCCTCCGGGTGCCAGAGTCCACCTTCCCAGCCCTCGCCGAGCCCAAGCCATAAACGCGAAAGTCCAGCGCTCTGCAAGCGTTCAATGGTTCGCCGCGACAAGGTGCGCCCCCAGCGCGCAGGATCAGGCGCCAGCGTACCCTTCAGAACATCGGCCAGCTGCTCGCGCACCTCAGCGTACCCGTTGACCAGCGCCTGCATGTCCGGCACCGCACGCGCCTGCCAGGTTTTGCGCGCCTGAACGTTCAGCGCGCGATTGAGACTGCGCAGCATCACAGTCTGCTGATAGCGATTGAGTACGGTCTCGCTGGCGAGCAACCGCAGCGCTTCAGGATCCATCGCTGCCCGAAGTTCACTGACCAGCACACCCGAGCCGCGCAACCGGGCAATCAGCAGCGGCCAGTTGCGCACATCGTCAGGGCCGAGCAGGTCGTTGCCCCATAGATAGACATGCGCGGCACCGATCAGCTTGGCGGTTTGCGGGGTCTTGATCAGCTTGTTCGCCAAGGTTTCAAATTGATCGCTATCGATGAGCCACTGCTTGTAGCGCTTGGCCCCAGCCAAGGAATCGAGAGTCCCGAGAAACAGGCTGAAGGTCAGCGGTTTTGAGGGTTCAAGCGATGTGAATCGATGCCGGGCCGACAGCCCCAGCGCATCGCCATTGGCCTTGAAGCGCAGTTGGTTGTTGTAAGGATTGGTCAGCAACCAGTGCAGGCTGAACTTCTCGTACTCCATCCCCCAAAGCGGCAGGCTCAAGTCCTGGGTGGTATCGAGCGCGCCCTGCGCGAGCAGGAACTTCTGCCACACCCGGTCACCGCGCGGCACGTAGCGCCCTTCGGCAAGCGGCCAGATCAGCGCCTGGCCCATTGCACTGGCGGGCTGATGAATAAACTCGATCTGCGAGGGCGAGCTAGCCGTAATCGAAAACGTCAGGTCACGCTGATTCAGGTCAACACTGAGCAACCAGCGCCCATCGTCCCATTGCCAATCGATGCGATTGCCGCGCCTGACCATGTCGCTGACCTTGTGCCGCAGCACACCGGCCGAGGCCTGCACCGGCGCAGCGCCGGCAGCTTCAACGCGCACCGCCAGCGTCGCAGGATCGACCTGCACCCGCCAAAGCTGGTTTTCCAGCAGCACTTCGGCCAGTAGTGCCGGCGACAGGCTCAAGCCAGCGAGCAGCAACCATCCGCGTAACCAGCCGGAAACAGTCGACATGGCACGTCCCTCTTCGAATGAAGAAGGGACGTTAGCGCAGTCAGCTCACCCTGTAAGTCAGACCTTTCCCAAAGATCGCAGGGGCTAGCTCACTGCGCCGGCTTTTCATCCTTCTGCGGTTCGCGAATCTTGTACCAGGCCACATACAGCGCCGGCAGAAACAGCAGCGTCAGCAGCGTCGCCACGACGATGCCGCCAATCATCGCGTAGGCCATCGGCCCCCAGAACACTTCGCGGGCGATCGGGATCATGCCCATGCTCGCCGCCGCTGCGGTCAGCAGGATCGGCCGGCGTCGGTGTTCGGTCGCTTCCACGACTGCATCCCACGGCGCATAGCCTTTCTGCTCGAACTCATCGATCTGCGTCACCAGAATCACCGAGTTGCGGATGATGATGCCGATCAGCGCGAGAATCCCGAGGATCGCCACGAAGCCCATCGGCGTGCCCGTCGGCACCAGCGCCAGGACCACGCCGATCAACCCCAGCGGCGCAACACTGGCGACCAGGAACATCTTCTGCACGCTGTGCAACTGAATCATCAGGAACGTCGCCATGAGGAACAGCATCAGCGGCAGCACCTTGGCAATCGGCCCCTGGGCCTTGCCGCTTTCCTCGACCGTACCGCCGGTGGCGACCTTGTAGCCGACCGGCAGCTTCGAGGCAAAAGCGTCGATCGACGGCTTGAGCAATTTCACCAGATCGGTCGGCTGAATCTCGTCACGCACCGAGGCCTTGATGGTGATGGTCGGCAAGCGGTCACGACGCCACACCAACGGCTGTTCCAGTTCATAGCGCACGGTGGCGAACGCCAGCAGCGGAATCGAGGTGCCGCTCGGCGTGACGATCTGCAGGTTCTGCAGGGTTTCCGGCGTGCCGCGTTCGGAATCCACCGCGCGACCGACCACGTTGATCAGGTAGATATCGTCATCGACCTGGGTCAACGGCGAGCCGCTGACAATGCTGTTCATCAGGTTGGCCACATCTTCTGAGGACAGCCCGAGTTGCCGCGCCTTGTCCTGGGCGATGTCGATGCGCAGGACTTTGCCCGGCTCGTTCCAGTCGTAGATGATCTCGCCGATGTGCGGGTTCTTGTCCAGTTCAGTGGCCAGGTCGATGGCATGTTTGCGCACCTGATCGACATCTTTGCCGCTGACTCGATACTGAATCGGACGCCCCACCGGCGGGCCCATTTCCAGAGCCTGCACGTAGCTGCCGATGCCGACGAAGTCTTTGTGCAACCGTTCGCGCAGGCGCTGGCTGAGTGCCTCGCGGGCTTCGAAGTCCTTGCTGACGATCACCAGTTGCGCGTAGTACGGGTTCTGCAATTGCTGGTCCAGCGGCAGGTAGAAACGGATCGCGCCCTGACCGATGTAAGTGCTCCAGCGCACGATGTCCGGGTCGCCCTTGAGCGTCGCTTCGAGCTTGTCCACCGCTTTGCGGGTTTCATCGATGGAGGCGTTTTGCGGCAGGTTCAGGTCGACCAGAATTTCCGGACGGTCCGAAGCGGGGAAGAACTGGTTCTGCACGAAACGCATGCAGAACACCGCCAGCACGAACAACAGCACAGTGACGCCGATCGCCCACCAACGATTTCGCATGGCCCACAACAGACCACCGTTGAACGCCCGGCCAACACGACCCGGCTCGGCATCGTGGGCTTTCACCTTGTCGCTGAGGATGTGCACGCCGATCACTGGTGCGAAGAACACCGCGACCACCCACGAGACGATCATCGCCACCGCGATCACCGCGAACAGCGTGAACGTATATTCACCCGCCGAACTGGCGTTGAGGCCGATGGGCACAAAACCGGCGACAGTCACCAGCGTACCGGTAAGCATCGGGAATGCCGTCGAGGTGTAGGCGAACGTCGCCGCCTGCTCCTTGCTCTCGCCCATTTCCAGCCGCGTAACCATCATTTCCACGGTGATCATCGCGTCGTCCACCAGCAGGCCGAGGGCAATGATCAGCGCGCCGAGGGAAATCCGCTGCATGGTGATGCCGCTGTATTCCATGAACACGAAGACCATGGCCAGCACCAGCGGAATCGAGCAGGCCACCACCAGACCGGCGCGCACGCCGAGGCTGATGAAACTCACCACCAGCACGATGATGACCGCTTCGAACAGCGCGCTGGTGAAACCGCCGACGGCCTCTTCCACCACCACCGCCTGATCGGAAACGGTGTGCACGCCGACGCCGACAGGCAAGTCAGCGGTGAGCTGGTCGATGCGCTCGTGCAGCGCCTTTCCGAATTCCTGAACGTTGCCGCCCTTCTGCATGGCAATCGCCAGGCCGATCGCCGGTTTGCCGTCGAAGCGGAATTCCGGTGTCGCCGGATCGACGTAGCCACGGCTGATCTCGGCGATGTCGGCCAGACGATAGAAGCGATCATTGAGTTTGAGATTGACCTCGGCCAGATCCTTCTCCGACTCGAACTGGCCCGAGGTGCGCACGGAGATCCGCTCCGGCCCCGCCTCGATCACCCCGGCCGGAGTCACCGCGTTCTGCGATTGCAGGCTCTGCACCACCTGGCGCTGGTCGATACCCAGTGCGGCGAGTTTGCGCGTGGAGAAATTCAGGTAAATCGTTTCGTCCTGCTGGCCGACCATTTCGATCTTGCCCAGCCCCGGCACGCTGCGGATTTCTGCGCGCGCCTGTTCCACGTAATCGCGCAACTGGCGCATGGTCAGGCCATCGGCGGTGAAGGCGTAGACCGAGCCGTACACGTCACCGAACTCATCATTGAATCCCGGCCCCTGAATGCCCTGGGGAAACTGGCCGCGAATATCGTCGATCTTCTTGCGCACCTGGTACCAGATTTGCGGAATGTCCTCAGCGCTGGTGGTGTCGCGCAGGTACACGTAAACCGTCGATTCGCCGGGGCGGGTGTAGCTTTTCACGTAGTCGAGGGAATCGAGCTCTTCGAGTTTTTTCTCGATGCGGTCGGTGACCTGCTTGAGGGTTTCTTCCTGGGTCGCGCCCGGCCATTTGGTCTGGATCACCATGGTCTTGATGGTGAACGACGGGTCCTCTTCGCGGCCGAGATTGAAGTACGAAAACACCCCCATCAGCAGCCCGACGAACATCAGGTACCACACGAAAGACTGGTGCTTGAGGGCCCATTCGGAGAGGTTGAAAGAGCCTTTCATTGACTGTCCTCGTCAAGTTTTACCGATTGTCCGGGTTTGAGACTGTTGACGCCGGCGCTGACCACGCGCTCGCCATTCTGCACGCCACCGGCCAGCACCACGCTGTTGTCGCCACGGCTGACTACGCTGACGTCGCGCGGGTTGACGGTTTTGTTCTGCGTGTCGATCACCCAGATGCGGGTTTTGCCGTCGATTTCCTGCAACGCCGTCAGCGGCAGTTCGATGCGCGGTTTGATCGCAGAGCTGAGGGTCACGCTGATCGCGGTGCCGAGGCGGAAACCGTCCGGCGTTTCCGACAGGGTCAGGCGCGCGCGACGGGTGCGTGTGGCGCTTTGTGCCTGGGGTTCGATCTCGCGGATGATCGCCGTGGTGTTGATGCTCGGGTCGAGCTGCGCAGCCACCGAGAACACCACGTCGCTGGGCAACTGATCGACCAGGGTATCGGGCAGATCGATCACCGCTTCCTTGATGTCCGGTTGCGCCAGCGTCACCACTTGTTGCCCGGCAGTTACCACTTGCCCGGCTTCGGCGTTCCACGCGGTGACCACGGCTTTGTGATCGGAGCGCAGCTCGGTGTAGCTCAGTTGATCCTTGCTCTGGCTGACCGCCGCGCGTGCCTGATCAAGCGAGGCCTGAGTGGTTTTCAGATCGGTATTGGCGACGTCCAGTTGCGCCTGCGCACCGACGCCGCGATCGAACAGCGCTTGCTGACGACGTGCATTGGCCTGGGCGTTGATCAGTTGCGCCTGGATTCTCGCCAGATCGCCCTGCGCCGAACGTAACTGGTTCTGCTGGTCGGACGGATCGAGGGTGGCAAGCAACGTGCCCTTCTGCACCTCGGCGCCGACATCGACGTTGCGACTGGCGATGCGTCCACCGACGCGGAAACCGGTGTTGCTCTCGTAACGCGCCTGAATGCTGCCGGCAAAGCGCCCGAGACTTTCTTCGTTCAGCGCTTTGACCGTGACCGACAGCACCGGACGTACCGGTTCCGGCGGCGTTTCCTTTTCCGAACAAGCGCCCAGCAGCAGCGCCATGCACAACAGGCCGAGGCGCTTCATGGCTGCGCTCCCGGTTGCAGATCCTTGTAGGTGTTTTCGGCAATCTCGACTTTCATGCCGGGGTGCAGCAACTGGCCGCCGGCGACAATGACTTTCTCGCCGCCCTTGAGACCTTCGCTGATGATCACTTTGCCGGTCAGGTAGCGACCGACCGTGACCGTATGCAACTGCGCCTCGCCCTTGTCATCGACCAGCCATACCGCCGGGTCGCTGATGTTTTTCGTCAGCGCCGACCAGGGCAGTTCCACCGCCGATTTGCCGGTGCCCTTGGCGGTGGCACTGACCACCGAACCGAGCTGCATGCCCGGCGGCAGCTTGTCGAGGCTGACCTTGACCTGCACGGTGCCCGATTGCGCCGACACCGATGGCGTGATCTCACGCACGGTGCCGGTGGTTTTGATCTCGGGGTTGTCGAGCAGGCTGACTACGATCGAGCGATCGGACGGCCGCTCGGCCAGCAGCGATTCATAGACATTGAACACCGCGTCGCGGTCGCCATCGCGGGCGAGGCTGAAAATCGGCGCGGTGGCCTGCACCACTTGGCCGACTTCGGCCTGGCGCTCGGTGATCACCCCGGGTGCATCGGCGATCAGCGCGGTGTAGCTGAGCTGGTCCTTGGCGTTGGCCAGCTGCGCCTGCGCCGCGCTCAATGCGCTCTGGCTGCTGCGCAGCGCGGCTTGTGCCGAATCGTATTCGCTCTGGCTGGTGTAACCCTTGGGCAGGAGTTTTTGCTGACGGACGAACGCTGCTGCTGCCTGCTTCACGCGGGCCTGTTCGGCGACGACCTGGGCCTGAGCGGAATCGACGTTGGTCTGCAAATCTTTCGGATCGAGTTTGGCCAGCACCTGCTTGGCGGTGACGCGGTCGCCGACATCGACCATGCGCTGGATGATCTTGCCGCCGACGCGGAATGACAACTGGGTCTGCACCCGCGCCTGCACATCACCGGTGAGGGTCACCGCGGCGGCGTAGTTGGCCGGTTCGACCTCTTGCACAAAGACCCGTGGCAAGTATTCCTGAGCAGGTTTCTTGTCGCCGCATGCGGTGAGCAACGCCATGGCGCTCACGGCCATCAGCACTTTCAATCCGGGACCCGCCATGCACACTCCTTGGCCTTAAATGCTGCTGTCGAGACGATACGACTTCAGAGCTTAGAACAGGGTTCCACGGTTGCGGGCGCCAACACCAGATTTATCTCATTAAAGGTATGCTGCCCGCGTATCGCAGTGACCCGGAGAAGGATTTCATGCTCAACACCCTGGCGGTGGCCAATTACCGCTCAATCAACAAATTGGTGATTCCGCTCGGGCGCCTGAACCTGATTACCGGGCCCAACGGCAGCGGCAAGTCCAACCTCTACCGCGCCTTGCGCCTGCTGGCGGAAACCGCCCAGGGCGGCGTGGTCAATGCGCTGGCGCGTGAAGGCGGGCTGGACTCGACGTTCTGGGCCGGACCGGAAACCATCAGTCGACGCATGCGCAACGGTGAGGTGGCGATCGAGCCGACGGTGCGCCACGGCGCCAAGCGCTTGCGACTGGGATTCGCCGGCGAGGATTTCAGCTACGCCATCGGCCTGGGCCTGCCGGAGCCGAGCACTTCATGCTTTGCCCTCGACCCGGAAATCAAGCGGGAATGCATCTGGGCCGGCCCGGTGTTCCGCCCGGCGAGCCTGCTGGTCGATCGCAACGGTCCGATGATCCGCGCCCGCGAAGGTCGCGCCTGGGATGTGCTGGCGCAACACACGCCGAACTTCGACAGCCTGTTCGACCAGGTCGGCAATCTGCGCAGCTCGCCGGAAGTATTCCAGATGCGCGAATTCATCCGCCGCTGGCGCTTTTATGATCACTTTCGCAGCGATGCCGACGCGCCGGTGCGTCAGCCGCAACTGGGCACTCGCACGCCGGTGCTGCACCACGACGGCCGCGATCTGGCGGCGGCCTTGCAGACGATTATCGAGATTGGCGATCCGCAGGCGTTAACAGCGGCGATCAGCGATGCGTTTCCCGGCGCGCGACTGAAAATCGCGCCGTTGGCCGGTGGACGCTTCGCTATCGAGTTTTATCAGGAAGGCTTGTTGCGGCCATTGTCGGCGGCGGAATTGTCAGACGGAACCTTGCGCTATCTGCTGCTGGTTGCGGCGTTGCTGACACCGCGACCGCCGACACTAATGGTGCTCAACGAACCGGAAACCAGCCTGCACCCAGACCTGCTGCCGGCGCTGGCGCGGCTGATCATTCGCGCTTCGGAGCAGTGTCAGGTGTGGGTGGTGTCGCATGCACGGCGACTGATCTCGGCGTTGCAGGAAGACCCGGAATGCAACTGCATCGTGCTGGAGAAGACGCTGGGCCAGACCGGGATCGTGGGGCAGCGGGTGCTGGATGAGCCGGCGTGGCATTGGCCAGACTAGCCCATTCGATCGTTCCCACGCTCTGCGTGGGAATGCAGCCCGTGACGCTCTGCGTCACTGGACGCGGAGCGTCCCTGGAGGCATTCCCACGCAGAGCGTGGGAACGATCAACAGGCAATCACCCCTGCCACTTGCCCCCTTCAACAATCACACTCTCAGGCCGGGTGTCATCACTCAGTTCTTTGCGCACATATTGGTCATACAGCTTGAGCAGGTACTTCTCCTCGCCCAATTTGGCCAATTCGCTGTTGACCCAATCACGCAACTCGAGATTGCCCTTTTTCACTGCCGGCGCAATCGGCGCCTCGGCTCCGAGCTTTTCCTCGAGCACGCGATAGCCCGGGTTCTGCTTGGCCCAGCTGAACAGCACCAGATTGTCCTGCGCGTAAGCATCGCCACGACCATTGGCCAGGGCTTGCAGCGACTCGGAGTTTTTCTCGAACTTGAGCAGTTTCCAGTCCGGGTGGTTTTTGGTCAGCCAGATATCCGCGGTGGTGCCGGTGGTGACAATCGTGGTGCGCGTCGCCAGATCATCCAGTTTTTTCACTGAACTGCCCTGCGGCACCAGCGCCTGCACGGCCACCTTGAGGTTCGGGTTGGTGAATTCCACCGCTTCCTTGCGTTCCGGGGTGACGGTCATGTTGGCGAGGATCAGGTCGACCTTGTCGCTCTGCAAAAATGGAATGCGACTGGCCGGCTCGACGGCGACGAACTCGACCTTGTTTTCGTCGCCGAGCAGATCCTTGGCGAAGCGCCGGCCAATGTCGGTGTCGAAGCCGACGTAGCGCCCGGCCTCATCGACGAAACCGAACGGGGGCTTGTCGGTAAATACACCAACGATCAATTTGTCGCGGGCCTTGATCTTGTCCAGATAACCCGAGGGCGCGGGGCTTTCGCTGGCGACTTTCGGCTTTGGTGGCTCTTCGGTCTTACCGCAACCGGCAAGCAAGGCGAGGCTGAGCAGGGGCAGTAACAAAGCGGCAGTTTTCATAGCAGTTCCAGTTCCTTTTTCGGATTCGATTCTGGCGATGTGGCAACGAAGGAGAACTTCTCCAGAAACTGCTGCGCGCGTGCGGTTTGCGGGTTCGTAAAGAAAATCTCGGGTGGGGATTGTTCGAGGATGCGCCCGGCATCCATGAACACGATGCGGTCGGCCACCGCGCGGGCGAAGGCCATTTCGTGAGTGACGATCAGCAGGGTCATGCCTTCGCGAGCCAGACCCTGAATGACTTGCAGCACTTCCTTGACCATTTCCGGGTCGAGGGCGGCGGTGACTTCGTCGAAGAGCATGACCCGTGGATTCATGCACAGCGAGCGAACAATGGCGATGCGTTGCTGCTGGCCGCCGGAGAGCTCACGCGGGAAAGCATCGCGCTTGTCCAGCAGGCCAACACGCTCAAGCAGGGCTTCAGCCTGCTGTTGCGCTTCGCGGCGCTGACGCTTCTGCACCTTGAGCGGGCCGAGCAGCAGATTGTCGAGCACGCTCATATGCGGGAACAGGTGATAACTCTGGAACACCATGCCGATCTGCTGGCGAATTTCGCGCCAGTCAGTGGCCTTGTCCAACAGCTCTCGGTCGAGGAATTTCAGGCTGCCGCTGTGGGCCTCTTCCAGACCATTGAGGCAACGCAGCAAAGTACTTTTGCCGCAACCGCTGGGACCAAGAATGACGAGTACTTCGCCGCTCTGCACTTGCAGGTCAATGCCGTCGAGCACCTGCTGCGCGCCATAGAATTTGTTGAACCCGTGAAACTTGATCAGTGCGCTCATGCTTGCGTCCAGCGCCGCTCCAGCACGCGCGAAGCGGCCGAAAGCGGGTAGCAGATGAAAAAGAAAAACAGGAACAGCGCACCGTAAATCAGTACCGATTCGTAGGTGCGCTCGATGATCTGCTGACCGACCTTGATCACATCTACGACGCCGATCAGTACCGCCAGGGAACTGGTCTTGATGATCCGCGTATAAACATTGATGGTCGGCGGCGTCATGCGCTTGAGCGCTTGCGGCAGCAGCACGTAGCCATAGAGTTGGGCCGCATTGAGGCCGATCGACAGCCCCGCTTCACGCTGTCCGCGCGGCAACGAATGCAGCGCACCGCGCGCTACCTCGCCAACTTCGCTGGCGCCCCACAGCGACAGCACCAGCACCGCGCACCAGAAGCTCGGCAGGCTCAGACCGAAGAAAATCGGCAGACCGAAGAACAGCAGATACAACCAGACCAGCACCGGAATTGCCCGGAACAGCTCCAGATACATACGCAAAACCGCGTTCAACCACGTTACGTTCAAAGTGCGCAGAACACCGTAGAGCACACCGCCGATCGTGCTGATGGCGATGCTCAGAAACGAGATCGACAACGTTTGCCCGGCGCCTTTTGCCAGTTGCGGCAACGACACCCACAGCAGTTCAAGGCCCGAACTGGCCATGCTGGAGCCTCCTTTCCAGACGGCTGAGCAACAGCGACAGCGGCAAGAACAGCAGCACGCAGATCAGCGTCAGCACGGCGAGCATTTCGTAGGTTTTGTAGTAGAGCGCGATATAGCTCTTGGTGGTGTAGAGGATTTCCGGCACCGCCACGGCCGAAACCACGGTGGTTTCCTTGAGCAGGAAGATGAAATTGGCGAACAGCGACGGCAGGCTGAGGATGCCCGCCTGCGGCAGGATCACATAGCGCAGCAACTGGCCGTGGGACAGGCCAATCGACCGCCCGGATTCCAGTTGTGCCTGGGGCACCGCATCGACGCCGGCGCGCAGCACTTCGGTGAGGTAGGCGCCGCCGAGAAAAGTCATGGTGATGATTGCCGCAGTGAAACCGGAAACCCGGATCCCCACTGCCGGCAACGCGAAGTAGACGAAGAACAGCTGAATCAGCAACGGCGTGTTGCGCGCCAGCTCTACGTAGAGGCCGACCATTTTCTGCAGGTATGGCGTGCGAAACACCAGAATCGTCGCGTTGAGCAGCGCCACCAGCAGCGAAGTGGCGATCGCAATCAAACCGACCTGCAGAGTCACGCCGACGGCTTTGAGAAAAGCCGGCAGAGTGCTGAGGATAAAGGCGTAGTCGAAAGTCATGAAGCGTCCTGACGCTGCTTGGTAAGCGGCGATGATGCAATCCATGGACGGCGGATGGCCGTCCGGCAGGCACTGACTTTATAGGTATAAAAACCATAATTTAAATACCTTTAAAGCATATTGATATCACCCAAAAAACTATCCTGTGGATTTGCCGGGAAGGAATAAGACGGCTATTTTTCTTTGCGCTGTAGGACGGATCTTTTTTCCACGAAAGACCTCCAAGGAACCACAGCTTTTGGCCAGACTCTCCGGCCCATTCACCACAAGGAAGAAAGACATGGACGTAAAAGTGCCGCAGCGGCTGGATCCGCAGGACATCGTGAAATTGCTCAGGGCGTTGCGCCGGGCGTTGAAGACGCAGGTGGGCTGAGCCTTTGATCGTTCCCACGCGCAGCAAAGGAATGCAGCCCGGGGCGCTCCGCGTCCCATTAAGAGCCGAACGCGGAGCGTCCGATGAGGCATTCCCACGCAGAGCGTGGGAACGATCTTTTCAACGGCTTGAAACGCACACACAAAAACGCCGATGACCATCACTGGCCATCGGCGTTTTCATGTCTGAAGCGGATTTACTCAAGCGTCAGATCAGAACGCCGGCAACACCGCGCCGCTGTACTTCTTCTCGATGAAGGCTTTGACTTCCGGGCTGGTCAGGGCCTTGGCCAGTTTCTGGATCGCGTCGCTGTTCTTGTTGTCCTCACGGGCAACCAGGAAGTTCACGTATGGCGAGTCAGCGCCTTCGATCACCAGCGCATCTTTCTGCGGGTTCAGCTTGGCTTCCAGCGCGTAGTTGGTGTTGATCATGTCCAGATCAACTTCCTTCAGCACGCGCGGCAGCAGGGCCGATTCGAGTTCCTTGAACTTGAAGTTATGCGGGTTCTTGGCGATGTCTTTCGGCGTTGCCAGAGCGTTTTTCGGATCTTTCAGTTCGATCAGGCCGGCCTTCTGCAGCAGGATCAGGGCGCGGCCGCTGTTGCTGCCTTCGTTGGGGATGGCGATGGTTGCGCCGTCCGGCAGTTCAGCCAGGGTCTTGTACTTGCTCGAGTAGCCACCGAACGGTTCAACGTGGACGCCCTGCACGGTCACCAGATATTTGGATTTGTCGTCCTTGTATTTGCCCTGGTTGAAGCTGTTCAGGTACGGCAGGGTCTGGAAGTAGTTGGCGTCCAGACGCTTCTCGCCGACCTGTACGTTCGGTTGCACATAGTCGGTGAAAACCTTGATTTCCAGATCCACGCCCTCTTTGGCCAGGGTCGGTTTGATCAGCTCAAGGATTTCAGCGTGGGGCACCGGCGTTGCGGCAACTACCAGTTTCTCGCCGGCGTTGGCGAAAGAAGCCGTCAGAGCAGCCGCCAATGCGGTAAACAACAGAACCTTTTTCATGCAGTGTCCTTATCGAAAATCACGGTCGTCATCGACGACGGCATTTAATACGTGTGCCAGTGAAGTGATATCGCTGGCGTGAGGCGGACAATACCCGGATTTTTTATTCCCGGACAATAACGTTTATTCAGCTTCATATTCCATTTTGTTCATGTTGAAGAAAACGCTCACACCGCCTCGCTCAAGCGAATCAGCCAGTCTTTCAAGGCCTTACGCTCTGCACTGCTACCACCTATATGGGTCTGCCTGACCAGACGTTCGATCTGAACCTGCGGCGCAGACACGTCAGGCAGGTTCAGATGTTCCGGCAGGATTTCGTCGCCGGTGCTGACCAGCAGGGCAAAGTGGATGACGTTTTCCAGTTCGCGAGTGTTGCCCGGCCAGCTGTGTTGTTCGAGTACATGCTGAGCGGCTTCGCTGATCAGCGGCACGGGCAGATCAAGACGCTGGCTGTAAATGCCGAGGAAATACTCCGCGAGGGAGAGGATATCGCCGGTGCGCGCGCGCAACGCCGGCAGCTCCAGATGACCCTCGCTGAGGTAGTGATAGAGCCGCTCGTGGAATTTTCCGGCGTCCACGGCCTGGGCCAGATCGATGCTGGTCGCCGCAACCAGGCGCACATCCACCGGGCTCGGCTGATGCGCACCGACGCGGGTGACTTCGTGGTTTTCCAATGCCGCGAGCAACTTGATCTGGATGGGCAGCGGCAGATCGCCGATTTCATCCAGGTACAAGGTGCCGCCGTTGGCCGAACCGAACCAGCCGGCGCGGCTGCTGGCCGAACCGCTGTAGCTGCCGGCGGCGTAGCCGAACAGTTCGGCGTCGGCGTAGGTCGGGCTGATCGCGCCGCAGTTCACCGAAACGAACAGCCCGCTGCGATCACTGGCGCGGTGGATATGCCGGGCGAGCAGCTCTTTACCGGTGCCAGTCTCACCGCGAATCAACACTGAAATCGCACGTGGAGCCAACTGCTCCAACTCCTCGCGCAATTGCCGCGAGCGTGGGTCGACGAACACCAACGCCTTGGCGCGAATGCTCAGGGGGCTTTTTTCCGCATCGGGAAAGGTCAACAAGGGCTGACCGAAGGTTTCGAGACTCATGGCAGGCTCCCGCCCAAAACCGCCAGCCGACGGGGGCGTTGAATAGTAAGGTCAGGCGCGACGGCGGGCGTGATGTTCCAGACGGTTTTGCAGGCGATAGAGATAGGCAAATCCCTGCTCCCAACGCTGATGCCCGGACTTGACGTTGATGTGCCCGGCCCCGGCGAGAATCCCCGCCTCCGCGCCCCAGTTGCGCGCCAGTTCCAATGCGCGCGGCGCACTGACGGCGGCGTCGTTGTCGGAGCTGACGACCTGACTGGGGAATGGCAACAGGTCCGTCGGAATCGGTGCGAAGTTGCGCAGCGCTGGCGCGCAGGCAGGACGCTCGACATCGGCCGGCGCGACCAGCAACGCCCCGCGCACCTGACGCAGGTACTGCAACGGCGCAGTCGCCGCCCAGTGAGCAACGGTGATGCAACCGAGGCTGTGAGCGATGAGAATGACCGGCGTGCTGTCGGCGGCAATCGCTTCGGCCAGCGCGGCGACCCAGTCCTCACGGCGCGGCGTCAGCCAATCGGCCTGCTCGACCCGCGCGCTGTTCGGCAGGCTGTTCTGCCAGTGGCTTTGCCAATGATCTTCTGGCGATCCTTGCCAGCCCGGCACAATCAGGTAGCGGATTGATTCGTTGCGCATGGGGAAGCTCTCCTGCGGCGTGTCTGTTCCGGGTCGAGTATAGGGATGGGAGTTATATTCGTTAAGGAATAAGAAGCTATTTATTAATACCCATAATGCATATGAGGCGTTCCCACAGGGTGAGTGTGTTGTGGCAATAACGCGGGATAAAAAAAGGGCCGCACCCTGCCAAGGAGACGGCCCCGGAAAAGCAAAAACCTGTCACCGCGCAGTAATCACCGACAACTTGGTAATCCCCGCCCGTTCGATCGAAGCCATGGCTCGCGCCACTTCGCCGTAGTTCACCCCGTCATCGGCCTGCAATTGCACGCGCACTTCCGGGTCCTTGGCCTTGGCCGACTTGAGGTTGAATTCCAGCAAGTCGGGCTGAATCTGGTCCTTGTTGATAAACAGCTTGCCGGCGCCGTCGATGCTCACCACCAGCGGATCCTTCTGCTCGACCGGTGCCACCGCTTCGGTCTTCGGCAGGTTGATCGGGATCGCGTTGGTCAGCAGCGGCGCGGTGACGATAAACACCACCAGCAGCACCAGCATCACGTCTACCAGCGGCGTCACGTTGATTTCGCTGAGCACCTCATCCGTGTCTTGCGTGGAGAAGGCCATATCAGGACGCCTCCTTCACTTTTGCCGCGTTGCCCGACGTTGCCACCTTGTGTGCGGTCGGGTGGATCAGCACGCGGAACGCGCTCTTCTGCGCCAGGCTGTAGAAGTCGTGGGCGAAGTCATCGAGATCCGCCGCGGTCAATTTCAGACGACGCAGAAAGTAGTTGTAAACCAGCACCGCCGGCACCGCGACGGCGATCCCCACGCCAGTCGCGACCAGTGCCGCACCGATCGGCCCGGCCACCGTTTCCAGGCTCGCCGAACCGGCGGCGCTGATGCCTTTCAAGGCCTCCATGATTCCCCACACCGTGCCAAACAGACCAATGAACGGCGAGGTGCTGCCGATACTCGCGACAACCGCCAGACCGGTTTCCAGCGAACGCCGCTCGCGCACGATCTGCTGGCGCAAGGCGCGTTCGAGGCGATCCTGATGGTTGATCGCCTGGCTCAGGTCATTTGCCTGCGGCGCCTCGCCCACCTGGATCGCCGCATAACCGGCCTGCGCCACTCGCGCTGCGGCGCCGGGCTGGGTTTCGCTCAACTCGGCGGCGGCATCCAGGCTCGACGCCGCCCAGAAACGTTTGTGAAAGCGCCGATCCTGCGCTTTCAAACGACCGAACTGCACAGCCTTGAGCAGTGCCAAACCCCAAGTGGCGACGGAAAAAACCACCAGCAGCCAGATCACCGCGCTTTCGATGGATTCCAGTGGAGATGCCAGTAACGTCATGATGTGTTCCCTCGTGTAAACATTTCGCGCGAATTTGGTTTCGGTTTAATGAATCTTGAAATCGATGGGCACGCTGACCCAGCCGTCCTGGGCGACATCACCCTGCTTGGCCGGGACGAAACTCCAGCGCTTGACGGCATTCAGCGCCGCATCGTCGAGCTGTTGCCGACCACTGCTTTTGGCAATCTGAATCTCGCCCGGTTTGCCGCTGGCCAACACATGCACCCGTAACAACACCGTGCCCTCCCAACCGCGACGCTGGGCCAGCGACGGATATTCCGGTGCCGGGTTTTTCAGATACGCGGCGTTGGCTGACGCCGGGGTAACGGGCGCCGGTGCCGGTGGCGCAGCCGGCGCTGGTGCGGCGACGGGCGCTATCGGTTTCGCTGGCGCTGGCGGTTGCTCTACTGCCTTTGGCGCCGATTTGGGCGGCGGTTTCACCATCGGTTTTGGTTTGGGAATCGGCTTGGGCGGCGGCGGTTTCACCGCCAACTCGTCCTCCACTGGCGGTGGCGGCTCGACCACGGGCGCCGATGGTGGCGGCGCAACAACCGGCGGCGCTGGCGGAGCCGGGCGCGAAAACTCGATGGTCATCGGCGGAATTTCCGGCGGCACCACCGGCAGCACCGGCGTCGGTTTCTGGCTGACCCAGTAAATCACCGCGCCATGCACCACCAGCGCGAGGACACCGAGCAGAAGGGTTTCGCGCCGACTCAAAATACCCTTGGGCGCTCGCTGCAAACGCAACTGCCCCAACGGCACCCGGTGCGGCCGGCCAAGATCGACCAGTTCGCCACTCGGCGTATGCCGCCACAGCAATTCCCCTGCGCTGGCGGCGGTCTGGACATTGCCCATTGTTCAACTCCCTGCGGTCTCTTTCGTTCTACGAGCCAAAGCGATCGACCCGTCATTCTTGAAGCCCCCACGGCGTAGTCGATGGGGGTAATCATTGGGCTTGCACGCTTATCACCGAAAGTAATCTTTGACGTTATGCATAGGCCTTCAAGGAATATGCAAATCGCCCGTTTTCACCGAAGCCGCGCACCACAAGGGCTGCAGCGATCTGCTATAAACCCCATGCTTTTGCGGCATGAAAAGTATTCGGATACGGCATCCGTTAACGCCTTAAAAGGCTGGTTTTGGTTCGCTGAATGCCGACGTTAGGCGCGATTGCCGCCGTCGCTGTCGATCAGCTGCGTCTGCTTGCCGGCGCCGCTGAGGATTGGTTGAACGGCCATGTCCAGGTCAGCGCCTTGAAAGCTCAATTAAAAGTCGTAGCGACCGGTAACGCCGAGGGTTCGCGGGGTACCGAGCAGGCCTTCATAGCCGCCGTTGCCGCCGGTCCACAGAGTCGTGTAATAAGTTTTGTCGAAGGCGTTTTTCAGCCACAGCGAGACGTCCCACTGGCCCTGATTGAAATCACCGCGCAAGCCAGTGGATAGGTTGACCACCGCGTAACTGGGGATCTGCCCGTAGTCGGAATCCTCGACCGTACCCACCGCTTTGGAGCGGAACGCGTAGCTGCCGGTGACGTAGGGTTCGAAGCCGTTAGCCAGATTCCATTTGTATTCGCCGTTGGCGTTGCCGATCCATTTCGACGCGCCGACCACTTGATGGCCGCTGAGGTCGCACGAGGCCGGCGCACCCGGGGCCTGGCTGACTTCCGGCGGGCACGGCGCATCCTTGTACGAGAGGTAGCTGACGTCGTTGTACGAGCCGTTGAAATTCAGGGTCAGGCCACGCAGCGGCACCAAGGTGCTTTCGAACTCGATGCCACGCGAGCGCACCGAGCCTGCGTTGGTCAGGTATTGCACGCGGTTGGCGGCGTCGTAGGCATTGGTCTGGTAGGCGTTGACCTGGGTCCAGAATACGTTGGCGTTGAGTTGCAGGCGGCGATCCCACAGGGTGCTTTTGAAACCGAGTTCGGCGTTGTTGGCGCGCTCGGTGCCGATCAATAACGAGTCGGCGCCAGCGGTAGGTGCGGAGCCGACCGCGAGGTTGACCCCGCCGGATTTCTCGCCGTGGGACAGCGTGGCGTAACCGAGCACATCATCGGTGATGCGATAGCTCAGGTTGAGCAGTCCCGAGGGGCTGGAGCTGTACTGATTCAAGTCACCGGAATCGTAGACGCCGGCACGGCCGCGACGCGCATTGGCTGCCGCGCCGGCCACAGCTACACCGCCGACCGGCGCGTTGCGGCCGACCGAGGCGTTTTTCTCTTCGTAGGTGCCACGCACCCCGGCGGTGAAATCGAGACGTTCGCTCAGGTGCCAGGTGCCTTGGGCAAACAGGGCGAAACTGTCGGTCTGGATATGGCCGTTGCCGACGCTGGTGACGTTGGCCAGGCTGCCCGCCGGTGTGCCATTCCAGATATCGGCCTGCGGGCCGTAATAGGAGAAGGATTTGTTGTCCAGATCCGAGCCGAAATAGTAGGCGCCGACCACATAATCGAAGAACTCACCCTTGGGCGAGGCCAGGCGAAATTCCTGCGAATACTGTTTGTCTTCCACCGACACGCCGGCGTTGTAACTGGCCGGCACGTTGAGGCCATCGTCGTTGCGCGGGGTGAAATTCCAGAAACGATAAGAGCTGACCGACGTCAGGGTGAAGTCGCTCGGCAACGTCCAGTTGGCTTCCACTGAAGTGCCGCCCTGATGCACGGTGACGTGCTGGTCGTTATCGAGATTGACCTTGCGATGCCGGCCGTTGACCAGCGTCGCCCCGGCTGCACTGGCCCGCGATTCATACAGGTTGACGCCGTTGATGGTCGGCCCGGTGTTGTACAACACGCGAGTGCCGGCGCTGGAATCTTCTTCGTTGTAATCGCCGATCCAGCGCAGATTGAAATCTTCATTGGGCTTGAACAACAGCTGCGCGCGGAAGCCCTCGCGGGAGCCGCCGTTGAGGTCGTGGCCGTCGTATTCGTTCTTGATGTCGCCGTCACTGCGCGTGCGATACGCCGAGAAGCGCCCGGCCAGTTGGTCGTTGAGCGGTCCGGAAATCGTGCCCTTGGTCTGGAAATAACCGTCCTCGCCGACCGAGGTTTCGATACTGCGTTCCGGTGTGAAACTGGGCGCACGGGTGCTGATGTTGATAACCCCGGCGGTGGTGTTCTTGCCGAACAGCGTGCCTTGCGGACCGCGCAAGACTTCGAGCTGCTCGATGTCCATCAGGTCGAACACCGCCATCCCCGGACGGCCCAGATAAACGTTGTCGATGTACAGGCCAACGCTGCCTTCCAGGCCATCACTGGCCGGGTTGTTACCGAGGCCACGGATCGACACGCTGGACTGCCGCGCATGCATGTAAGCGACGTTGACGCTGGGCACCAGTTGCTGCAAGTCCTGAATCCGGTAAACCCGTTGCGTCTCCAGATTCTGCCCACTGACCACGCTCATTGGCGTCGGCACGTCTTGCGAACTTTCTTCGCGGCGGCGCGTGGTGACGGTCACGGTTTCCAGCTGCGAACCGTTGGCCGCCGCTGTGCCTGCCGGAACCGGCGCCGGTGTTTCGGCTTCTGCGGCATAGCCGTGAGTCCAACTGGCGCTGCCTGCCAGCAACAATGCCAAAGGCAGGCGTTTGAGCCGTCGGGGTGATGGGGGTAACGCGAGATTCAACGGACTCATGGCGCGGCTCCTAGTCAAAAAACACACAGACATCTTCACTGCTGCATATTCTTTTCAGTTATTTATTTATGGATTTACAAATATTTACTGCATAAGAGATTGCCTTTATAAGGAGTCGACCTAATGCATATCCAATGCATTTCTCGGATATTTTTTATGTGAAAAATGCATATCGACTTGCGCCAATTGCGTCACTTCATCGCTCTGGTTGAGCAACGCAGCTTTATCGCTGGCGCGCAGGCGGTGAACCTGTCGCAGTCGGCATTCAGCCGCAGCATCCAAGCACTGGAACACAGCGTCGGCTGCCAGTTGGTCGACCGTGGGCGCAAGGAATTGCCGCCGACCAAACAGGGCCAGGTGCTGCTCGAACATGCACGGCGACTGGTCAGCGGTGCGCAGCAGATGGCCAATGAGATCAGCCAGTTCAATGGCCTCGAAGCCGGGGAATTGCGCTTTGGTTGCGGGCCGGCGCCAGCCGCTGGATTGATCCCGCGCGCGATCGGCGCGTTCATCGGCCGCTACCCGAAAGCGCGGGTGCAGTTTCAAGTCGATGACTGGCAGAGCCTGAGCAAACGCCTGCTCAGCGAAGAGTTCGAATTCTTCGTCGCCGATACCCGACAATTCGAGGCCGACCCGGATTACCAGACCCACCGCCTGCGAGCGCGCAAATGGCATTTCTGCTGCCGCGCCGGGCATCCGCTGGCGGCGTTCGAACGCATCACCGCCGAGCAGTTGCTGAGTTATCCACTGGCGGCCAGCATCCGACCGCCGAACCTGCGCAAGGTCATCGTCGACCTCAGCGGCCGTCCGGATTTCACCCCGAATGTGGAATGCGAAAACGGTTCGACGCTGTTGAGCGTGGTGCTGCGTTCGGAGGCGATCGGAATTGTCGGCGCGTATTCCGATGCGCTGCATCTGGCCAAGGGTGAGCTGGTCTGTTTGAAGATCGAAGGCCTGGCGGATGATCTGGAGGAGCTGTACACCCGCTACGGCATTGTCAGCCGCGCGGGGTATCGGCTGTCGCCGCTGGCCGAAGCGATGATTGAGCAGATCAAAGTGGTTGATGCGGAGGATGAGGAGGTGTGTTCGCTGGAGAATTTTGCTGTCTGAGCTGGCCCCTTCGCGAGCAGGCTCGCTCCCACAGGAATACGCATTTCAAATGTGGGAGCGAGCCTGCTCGCGAAGAGGCTGATGCAATCGCTGCATAAAAACCATTCCCCAAATGCACTTGCCGAAAACCCCCACCGACAGCGAAAACCCTCACCTGTCCCCACTGACCGGTGAACTCCATGCCCACTCCTCCCAACCCCGTGCGCAACGTGCTGTACATCATGTGCGATCAACTGCGCCGCGATTACCTGTCCTGCTACGGCCACCCGCATCTGCATACACCGAATATCGATCGCCTCGCAGCTCAAGGGGTGCGTTTCAGCCGCGCCTATACCCAAGGCACGATTTGCGGTCCTTCAAGGATGTCGGCCTACACCGGGCGCTACGTCAGCAGCCATCAAGTGGCCTGGAACGCGGTGCCGTTGCCGCTGGATGAATTGACGATCGGCGATTACCTGCGACCTCACGGCATCCGCACCGCGCTGGTCGGCAAGACCCATGCGACGGCCAATGTCGACGCCTTGCAGCGTCTGGCGATCAACCCGCAAAGCGCGCAAGCCGAGTTGCTCAATGAGGTCGGCTTCGAACCGTATCTGCGCCACGACGGCATCTACCCCGACGATGCTTCATTCGACGACAAGCGCGAATCCGCGCCCTATACCCAATACCTGCGCGCGCAGGGCTTCGATGGCAAGAATCCCTGGCACGACTGGGCGAACGCCGCCGAAGGCGAGAACGGCGAAATCCTCAGCGGCTGGAAAATGCGTCATGCGAATTTGCCAGCACGAATTCCCGAGCAACACTCAGAGACTGTCTACACTACAAATCGCGCCATCGACTTCATCACCGAGCAAGGCGAGAAATCCTGGTGTTTACACCTCTCGTACATCAAACCGCATTGGCCCTACATCGTACCGGCACCGTACCACGCCTTGTACAGTACGAAATCGATTCTCGAAGCGGTCCGCGCGATGCCCTCCGCAGCCAGCAAACACCCCGTATACACTGCCTTTCGCCAACATGAGGAAAGCCTCAACTTCTCCCGCGATTCAGTACGATTGACTGTCATCCCCACCTATATGGGCCTGATCAAGCAAGTGGATGATCAGTTGGGGCGGCTGTTCGATTTTCTGCAGAACAACGGCCGTTGGGATGACACGTTGATCGTGTTCACTAGCGATCACGGCGATTTCCTTGGCGATCATTGGCTCGGTGAGAAGGAGTTTTTGCTCGAGCAGGCGGTGGGCGTGCCGTTGATCGTGCGCGACCCTCGGGCGGCGGCGGATGTCACTCGCGGCACTGTCGATGAGCGGCTGGCGGAAACCATTGATGCGCTGCCCACGTTTCTTCAAGCGTTGGGATTAGCGGGCGCGGAACACCGGCTGGAAGGGCGTTCATTGATCCCGCTGCTGCACGGGGAAAATCCCGATTGGCGCCGCTATGCAATCAGCGAATACGACTACGCCTTTCAGGCCCCGGCACGCGAGCGACTCGGCCAGCCGATCGACCGTTGCCGCATGACCATGGTGCGCAGCGAGCGCTGGAAATACCTGGGGTACGACGGGTTTAGACCGCAGTTGTTTGATCTGTTGAATGATCCGCAGGAGCTGAATGATCTGGGTGAGGACCCGGCGTACACGGCGGTGCGCGAGGAGCATGCGGGGTATCTGTTTGAGTGGATGCGTGGATTGAAGCGGCGGACGACGATCAGCCATCCGGAGATCGATTTGCGCGGGCAGCGGTTTCGTTATGGTGAGCCGGAAACCGAGAAGGTTGTTCAGATTGGTGTGTGGTAGCTGTGATCAAATGATCGTTCCCACGCTCCGCGTGGGAACGCAGCCCGGGACGCTCCGCGTCCCAAAACCGGACGCAGAGCGTCCGTTGAGGCATTCCCACGCAGAGCGTGGGAACGATCAATGTGGGAGCGAGCCTGCTCGCGAAGAGGCCAATCAGACGCCGACGATATCCGGACCTTTGATGGTCAGACTCCGCTGCCCATTCACCCCCACCGGCACTTCGCCTTTGAGCGTCACCCGGCGCACCACGCGATCCTGGGTGCCGTAATCATCAATCGCGTAATGCTGCGTCGAGCGGTTGTCCCAGATCGCCACATCTCCAGCCTGCCAGCGCCAGCGCACGGTGTTTTCCTGGCGGATCACATGGCTCTGCAGCAAGCCGAACAGGTGCGCCGAATCCGCCTGTGAATAACCTTTGATGCGTTTGACGAAATGCCCCAGCAGCAAGCTTTTCTCGCCGCTGATCGGGTGCACGCGCACCACCGGGTGCTCGGTTTCGTAGACAGTCGAGGTGAAGACTTTGCGATAGCGCTCCAGCTTCTCTGCCGAGACGTCCGGCTTCGCACCGGCGTAGTCGTACTCGTTGCTGTGCACAGCGGTCAGTTTGTCGGCGAGCTCACGCAGCTCGCTCGGCAAGCCGCTGTATGCCGTTGCGGTGTTGGCCCACAGCGTATCGCCGCCGAAGGCCGGGGCGACCACCGAGCGCAGGATCGAGGCTTTCGGGTAAGCGTCGACGAAAGTCACGTCGGTGTGCCAGGAGTTGGCGCGCTGACCTTCGGCGCCGTCCAGCTCGAGCAGGTAACGGGTGCCTTCGCGCGATGGCACGGTCGGGTGTGCCACCGGTTCGCCAAGCAGATGGGCGAAGGCTTCCTGACGCTGATCGTCGAGCTGCGTCTGCTCGCGGAAGAACAGCACTTTGTATTCGACCAAGGCTTGCTGGATGGCTTCGACAGTGGCGGCGTCCAGCTCACCGGACAGATGCACGCCGCGGATTTCGGCACCGATACGTCCGGCTACCGGGTGAATTTCCAGCGCGTGAGAAACGGGTTTTACGGCGAGTGCAGCATTGCTCATGGGAAGACCCTCATCGACGGATTGCGGTTTTGGCGGCAGCGAAACAACGCTCTATCTATATTCCATTTATATCTAATAGATATTAAAATGCTTCGTTGACGGAATAAGAGCTTGCATTTAAAACCTCAAGCAACCCTCGTCGCAAATGCCTTCGAGCTATTTTTAGGATGCCGGAAAAGCATATGGATCTTCGCCAGTTGCGCTACTTCATCGCCCTCAACGAACACCGCAGTTTTGTCCGTGCGGCCGACGCCATGGGCATCACTCAACCGGCGTTCAGCCGCAGCATTCAGGGGCTGGAGCAGGAGTTCGGTTGCGTGCTGGTCGATCGCGGCAACAAGGATCTGCGCCCCACGCCCGAGGGCCAGGTGGTGCTGCAACACGCCTTGAGCCTGGTGCAGGGCGCAGCGTTGCTCAGCGCTGAAGTGACGCAAATGACCAAGCTCGACGCCGGCGAAGTGCATTTTGGTTGCGGGCCGGCGCCGGCGGTGAAACTGGTGCCGGACGCGGTGGCGCAATTCATCAATTCGCACCCGAAAGTGCGCACCTGTTTTCAGGTTGATAACTGGGAAAAACTGAGCCGCGCGCTGAGCCGCGAAGAGATCGAATTCTTCATCGCCGACATCCGTCATTTCGAGTCCGATCCGAATTTCCAGACGCAACCGCTGACGCCCAAGCGCGGGGTATTTTTCTGCCGGCCGGGGCATCCGTTGCTGGCCAAGGAAAGCCTGTCGACCAACGACATGTTCGACTACCCGCTGGCCGCCACCCTGATCCCGCCGGGCATTCGCAAGCTGCTGGCGAATCTCAGCGGGCGCATCGATTTCTCGCCGACCATCGAGACCGAGCACTTTCCGGCACTGGTCAAAGTGGTGCTGCAATCCAATGCAATCGGCGTCGGCACGGAGGAGGCGTTTATTGAGGATGTCGCCAAGGGTTCGCTGGTGCTGTTGCACTGGCGCAACCTGCCGCAGAACCTCGAAAGCATGAACGCCCGCTGCGGCATCGTCAGCCGCACCGGATTCCGGTTGTCGCCGGCGGCGAGGGCAATGATCGAGACGTTGGTCGCGGTGGATCGGCAGGACGTCAGCGTCGCCGTCTGAAAAACCTTCGTGGCACACGCCGATCGTTCCCACGCTCTGCGTGGGAATGAAACCCGTGACGCTCTGCGTCACAAAGGACGCGGAGCGTCCTCGGCTGCATTCCCACGCGGAGCGTGGGAACGATCTGGAAAGACGCTGGAGATCTAAAGCCTGGCTGCAGAAAGCTCTGGCGCCACCCAATCGCTGACCTTGAACGGCTTGCGGATCAGCTTCTGCTGCGCCGCCAGGTCGACCTTGTCCTGCAGGCCGCTCAAGAACACCGGATCCAGTGTCGACGGGAAAATCTCGCTGAGATTCTGATCCTTCAGATCCTGAGCCAGAATCACCGGCGGATAACTGGCCAGCCCTGATACCAGCTGCACATAGGCGTCCTTGTTGCTGTCCTGCGTCAGCCACTCGACCGCTTGCTGCTGCGCCTTGAGCAGTTTCGCAATGACTTCAGGATGGGCGTCGACAAACTTGCCATTACCCAGCAACACCGCCTGCACGCTGCCAGCGCCGCCGAGGTCCTTGGTGTTGAGCGGCAATTCCGCCAGGCCTTTGGCTTGCAAGGCACTCAGCGCGGAGCTGC
Organism: Pseudomonas sp. 67(2021); assembly: GCF_017491835.1. Taxonomy (NCBI): domain Bacteria; kingdom Pseudomonadati; phylum Pseudomonadota; class Gammaproteobacteria; order Pseudomonadales; family Pseudomonadaceae; genus Pseudomonas; species Pseudomonas sp. 67(2021). The sequence continues at coordinate 66,187 of NZ_JAFGYL010000011.1, read as the reverse complement.
CCCACGAGGCATCAATCTGCTTGGCCGCGAGCGCCGAGACCGCCGCGTTGAAATCCAGATTGATCACCTTTAGATCCTTCTCGCTCAGGCCCTGACTGGCCAACGCCGCATCGAACGACAGTTGCGTTGCCGTTCCGCGAAAGATCGCCACGCGTTTGCCCTTGAGATCCTGCAGGGTCTTGATCCCCGAGCCGGGCACCACGCCGAGGTATTGCTTGACCCCACGCGCCGTGGCGCTGAGCAGGCGCGTGTCCAGACCATTGGATTTGCCGATGATCGCTGCCAGATCGCCGAGATAGGCCAGATCGACCTGGCCATTGGCAAACGCCTCATTGATCACCGGCCCGGCGCCCTTGAAGAAACTCCACTGGATCTTGATGCCCTGCTCGGCGAAGGCCTTTTCGAAGATCTGCTGATCGCGCAGCACATCGACGATGCCGCCGCCGCTGTGTTGAGTGCCGGCGCTGAGGTCGGGTACGGCGATGCGGATTTCCTTGAGCTCTCCGGCTTGGGCGCCAAGCGCAAGAAAGCCTGCAAGCGCCGGGGCGGCCAGCAGGCCAATGATTCGTTTGAAGGGAAGGTTCATGGGTGCGGCTCCTTGATCGCTGAGGAGCCGAAAGTAGGCTGGATGCCCACCTTCACTTAAATACTATAAATGCACATTTTTATATCCATATGAGCTAAGCAAGAGCGTGTGCGGCTTGCAGCGCTATATGCATTAACAGCATCGAAAATATTCTTCGAATGCATTGGATGCGCGCAAGCAGGCAAGCCTTAAATGGATTCGCTTATTTCCCGATAGCATCTAACGCAAGTTTGTTAGATCAGTTTCATATATGACGAAACCCAGTGTGGGAGCGAGCCTGCTCGCGAAGAGGCAATGCCAGCCGCCATCAATGCTGTCTTAAACAGCCATTTCGCGAGCAGGCTCGCTCCCACATGAAAAGCGGTTCGCCATGCAACCCGACAACGGAGGTCACCCATGGCCCGTCAATCTCTGCTCAGCCTGCCGCTGGCCGCGCCGCCGCTGAAAAGCCGTCGCACCTGGCCCCGCCTGAATCAACGCCTGCTGCCTTGGCTGTTGCCCGTCAGCCTGTTCGTCCTGTGGTGGCTGGCCGCGCGCAATCAGTGGATGAGCGAGCAGATCCTGCCGGCGCCATCGCTGGTGTGGAGCAGCGCTGTGGAACTGGCCCAAGGCGAGTTGTGGAGTCATTTGTGGATCAGCCTGCAACGGTTGTTCTGGGGCTTGTTGGCAGGCGTTTCGACCGGCGCGGTGCTTGGCGCCGCACTGGGCTTCAGTCGACGTCTGGAGCGCCTGGTTTTTCCGACATTCGCCGGATTGGCGCAGGTGCCGACGCTGGCGTGGATTCCGCTGTTCATGGTGTTTTTCGGCATCGGCGAACTGCTGAAACTGGTGGTGCTGATCAAGGCCATTGTGGTGCCGGTGACCTTGCACACACTGGTTGGTGTGCGCGATGCACAACCGAAACTGCGCGAAGCCGCCGCCGTGTTGCGCCTGCCGCCGCGCTTGCTGATTTGGCGCTTGGTGCTTCCCGCTGCGCTGCCGGCGTTCATGGCCGGCGTGCGCCTGGCACTCGCTGCCGGCTGGACCTCGTTGCTGGCGGTCGAGCTGCTGGCCTCCAGCGAAGGCATCGGCTATCTGATGGTCTGGGCGCGGCAGTTGTTCATGCTCGACATCGTGTTCGTGTGCATCGTGGTCATCGGTCTGATCGGCGTGGCGATGGATCGCGGCATCGGCCTGCTCGACCGCAAACTGGTGCACTGGCCGCACCCGGCCACCGCGCACATCACACGCGGCCCGCGCTATCAGGGCTGGCAACGCCTGCAACCGTGGCTGTTGCCGCTAGGCTTGTTGGCGCTCTGGCAACACGCCAATGATCAGCAGTGGGTCGACGCGAATATTCTGATCAGCCCTGCGGCTGTGCTGAGCACGACATGGGACGGACTGCTCGACGGTACGCTGGTCAACGGCATGGCGCTGAGCCTGAGCCGCACCCTGGGCGGCTTGCTGATCGGTGGCGGCCTCGGTTTCGCCCTGGGCTTGCTGCTCGGCATGTCACGTCTCAGCGAACGCCTGCTCGGCCCGACACTCGCCGCACTGCGGCAGATCGCGATTTTCGCCTGGGTGCCACTGCTCACCGCGTGGTTCGGTCTCGGCGAACTGGCCAAGTGGGTGTTCGTCGCTCTCGCCGCCTTCTTCCCGCTGTTCATCGCCACCCAGCGCAGCGTCGCCAACCTCTCGCCGCAACTCAACGAAGCCGCGCAAGTGCTGCGCCTGAGCCTCGGCCAGCGCCTGCGTCGACTGGTCCTGCCCGGTGCTGCGCCGGGGATCTTCGCCGGGCTGCGATTGAGCCTGATCTACGCCTGGCTCGGCACCATCGGCGCTGAATATTTCATGCCGTCCAATGGCGGCATCGGAAGTCAGATGATCGGCGCGCAGCAGCTGCTGCGCATGGATCTGATCATGGCCGGCATGCTGCTGGTCGGCCTCACCGGCGCCCTGCTCAACCTGATCGGCCAACGCCTGGAAATTCGCGCGACCCGCTGGAGACACGCATGAACGCACCAATTGTCAGCTTCAACCACGTAGGCAAATCCTTCGCCGTCAACGGTTTCGAACTGGAGGCGATTCGCGAATTCAACCTGGACATTGCCGAGGGCGAATTCGTCGCCATCGTCGGCTCCAGCGGCTGCGGCAAATCCACATTGCTGCGTTTGCTGGTCGGCCTCGACACCGAGTTTCGCGGGCACATCAGTGTCGATGGCAAGGCCGTTAGCGGCATCGGCGGCGAGCGCGGTATCGTCTTTCAGGAACATCGTCTGTTTCCGTGGCTGACGGTCGCCGACAACATCGGCCTGGGTCTGGTCAATGAACCGCTGAGCGGAGCGCAGAAACAACAACGCATCAAGGATTTCATCGAGCTGGTCGGCCTCAGCGATTTCACCGCGGCCTATCCGCATCAACTCTCCGGCGGCATGGCGCAACGCGTGGCGATCGCGCGCGGCCTCGTCGCCAGCCCGCGAATCCTGTTGCTCGACGAACCCTTCGGCGCCCTCGACGCACTGACCCGCCAGCAAATGCAGGACGAGCTGCTGGCGATCCGCGAGCGGGCACAGATCACCACGATTCTGGTGACCCACGATGTCGAGGAAGCGATTTTTCTGGCCGACCGCGTGGTGGTGATGGAGCCGCGTCCGGGGCGGATCAAGCAAGTGGTCGACATCGCCCTGCCGCACCCGCGCCAACGCAGCGGTTACGACTTTCATCAGCTGCGTGAAGAACTGCTGCACGAGCTGACCAGTGATGACCATTACCAACCGAGCGCACCGGTGCAGATCCGCGATCTGCCGCTGACGTTCATTGCCTGCTGAACAGGAGTTTCGCGATGCCGCAACGTCCCAACTTTCTAGTGATTCTGGCCGACGACCTGGGCTTTTCCGACATCGGTGCGTTCGGCGGCGAAATCGCTACGCCGAACCTCGATGCGCTGGCCGAGAACGGCCTGCGCCTGACCGATTTCCACACCGCACCGACCTGCTCGCCGACGCGCTCGATGCTGCTGACCGGCACCGATCACCACATCGCCGGTATTGGCACCATGGCCGAAGCGTTGACCCCGGAACTGATCGGCAAACCTGGCTACGAAGGCTACCTGAATGACCGCGTCGTCGCCCTGCCCGAGCTGCTGCGCGAGGCCGGCTATCAAACCTTGATGAGCGGCAAATGGCACTTGGGTCTGAAGGCTGAACTGGCGCCCCATGCGCGCGGTTTCGAGCGCTCGTTTTCACTGTTGCCGGGCGCTGCCAACCACTATGGTTTCGAGCCGACCTACGATGAGCAAACGCCGGGCCTGCTGAAATCCACCCCGGCGCTGTACATCGAGGACGATCAGTTTGTTGACGTGTTGCCGAAGGATTTCTATTCCTCCGATGCCTTCGGCGACAAGCTGCTGCAGTACCTCAAGGAGCGCGATCAGACCCGGCCGTTCTTCGCTTACCTGCCCTTCTCCGCGCCGCACTGGCCGCTGCAGGCACCGGCCGAGATCGTCGAGAAATACCGTGGCCGTTATGACGCCGGCCCGCAAGTGCTGCGCCTCGAACGCCTGGAAAAACTCAAGGCGCTGGGCCTGATCGACGCGGACGTCGAGCCGCACCCGCTGATTCAGCTCAGCGCGCAGTGGGACGCCTTGAGCGATGAGCAAAAGCAGATTTCCGCACGAGCCATGGAGGTCTACGCGGCGATGGTCGAGCGCATGGACTGGAACATCGGCCGGGTCATCGATTACCTGCGCCAGCAGGGACAGCTCGACAACACTTTCATCCTGTTCATGTCCGACAACGGGGCCGAAGGCGCGCTGCTGGAAGCGTTCCCCAAGTTCGGCCCGGAGCTGATGACCTACCTCAACCAGCATTACGACAACAGCCTCGACAACATCGGCCGGGCCAATTCCTACGTCTGGTACGGGCCGAACTGGGCGCAAGTGGCAACCGCGCCGTCACGCTTGTTCAAGGCTTTCACCACCGAGGGCGGGATCCGCGTGCCGGCGCTGCTGCACTATCCGCAACTGCCGCTGAAAGGGCAGATCAGCCATGGTTTCGGCACGGTGATGGACATCACCCCGACCATTCTCGATCTGGCTGGCGTGCGGCATCCGGGCAAACAGTGGAAAGGCAAAGCGGTGGCGCCACTGCGCGGTAAATCATGGCTGGGCTTCCTGTCCGGCGAGACCGCGCAGGTGCATGACGAACACACCGTGACAGGGTGGGAATTGTTCGGACGCCGGGCGATTCGCCAAGGGTCGTGGAAGGCGGTGTGGATTCCCGGACCGGTCGGTCCGGCGACCTGGCAGCTTTATGATCTGGCGAGCGATCCAGGGGAGATTCATGATCTGGCGTTGAGTCAGCCGCAGAAACTCACTGACTTGATCGGGCATTGGCAGCGGTATGTGGAAGAGACCGGAGTGATCCTCAGTGCTTCGCCGTTTCAGCCGGATTGAACCAAGATCAAAAGCCCCCCTCACCCCAGCCCTCTCCCCAGCCCTCTCCCTGAGGGAGAGGGGGAAAGGGAGCAGATCTTCATGCTTTTCCAACCTGAGGTCGGCTCGAAATTTCAGGTCGATGTATCCAGCATAAACAGCTAGATCAGTCCCCTCTCTCCTGGGAGAGGGTTAGGGTGAGGGGCATCTGTCAGGCCTCCACCGCCTCCCCGGACACCACTTCCTCATCTCCGCGCACAAACCGGTTCGCCCGGCCAAACGTGCCGAAGTCATTGAAGCGCACACCCATCTCGCGCATCACCTTGTGCGCCACCGGCACGGTCATCTGGCGAACGTAAAACGGCTCCTTGACCACGAAGTGATGAATCCCGTGACTGCTGCCGAAGTTGAAGCAGAACGCTTGCAAAGGCCACAGCCACCAAGGGTTCAGCACCTGGCATTGCTGCAGCACATTGCCCGGTTCGACGTCGCCGTAGTAATGCATGTTCGAGCTGATGAAGTGCAGGCAAAAAGTGCGCAACACATTCGGGCCGATGATCACCACGGCGGCAATATCGATCACTTGCATCACCGAAAGTGTGGTGGCTGACCACTCGATTGGCGAGCCCAGCAAATAGGCGATGCCATTGGCCCCGTGAAAGCCGAGAAACACGTACCACGCGCCCCAATGCAGCAGCGCCAGCGGTGCGTAGACCTTGAGCACGCGTTTGCCGATGCTCCACTTGTGTGCCCAGGTCTTGGCGCGGAGCAGACGGATAAACGCCGACATCAGGTTGTCGCCAACCATCAGCAGACGGGCAAAACCCCACGGCTCGCCGTTGGTGATTGCGCGCTCTTCCATATCGGCTTCAGTGCCGGAAACCTTGTGATGGTTGAGGTGCAGATGACGACGGATCCACGGGTTGATCGTGCTTGGCCGCGCCAGCCAGACCAGGCCCATCATCAGGTTGTGCGGCACGCGTTGTTTGCGGAAGTACATGCTGTGGATCAGGTCGTGTTCCAGCTCATGGGTCAGCGAGGCGAAAAAAGCATTGAGCAGCAGGCACACCCACCAAGCCATATGGCCAGTGATGTACAGCGCCGCCGAGCCGATCATCCCGGCCAGCGCGAACGCCAGAATCCCCGCACCAAGGGCATCCTGATGCTGAAGAATCGGGTAGCGCTCACGCAATTGCGCACCTTTTGCCAACACCACTTGGCGAATATGTGCCGAGCGCTGCGCCGCATTCAGTCGTTCAGGGCTTGCAGAAGTACCGTCCATGTTTCCATCCTCGGGTCTAAGATGAATGCATCGTGCCTTGCCGGGGTTCGATCCGCGCTAGCCAAGAACGCCAACCTGTTGACCGGACGCGCCAATCCGCATGAAGGAACCGACCTCCCTCGCCAGCTGGACCCGCGCCTTGCGCAAACAACTCGACGCGCTCGGGCTGGACAGTCTTGCCTTGTGCCAACAGGCCGGGCTCGACCCAGCGCTGATGGACGACCCCAATGCGCGCTATCCGCTGTCCGGTACCACGCGCCTGTGGGCACTCGCCGTGCAGGCCAGCGGCGACCCGGCGCTGGGCTTGCGCGTGTCGCGTTTCGTCAGCCCGACCACCTTCCACGCGCTCGGTTATGCACTGGTGGCCAGCGGCAGCTTGCGCGAGGTGTTCGAGCGCATCGTGCGCTATCACCCAGTGGTCAGCGATGCGCTGGAACTGGAGCTGAGCCGCAGCGAAGACCGTTATCAATTCCGCCTGAAAATCCCGTCCGGCAACCCGGCGCCGGCCGTCGAAGCCATCGACGCCTTCGCGGCGATCTACGTGCGCACCTGCCGCAATCGCCTCGGCCGTGACTACGCACCGCTGGCGGTGTACTTGCGCCGCCCCGAACCGAGCGATGCCCAGCAATGGCACAAAGTCTTCCGCGCGCCGGTGCATTTTTGCGCCGCCGAAGACCGCCTGGAATTCGCCCTCGGCGACTTCGACAGCCACCTCGACGACGCCAACCCGGAACTGGCCGAACACAACGAAGCCGTACTCAAACGCACCCTCGCCCAGCTCAAACCGCTGACCTGGGAGCGCAAGGTGCGCGATGCCATTGAAGAACAACTGCCCGAAGGCGAACCGAGCGCCGAACGCATCGCCCAGGCCTTGCACCTGAGCCTGCGCAGCCTGCAACGGCATCTGGCGGATGAGGGCTGTCGCTTCGACACCCTGCTCAACGAAAGCCGCGAGAATCTGGCGCTGCTGCACTTGCGCGACCCGCAGTGCTCGTTGAGTGAAGTCAGCTATCTGCTGGGGTTCGCCGACACCAGCAGCTTCAGCCGCGCGTTCAAGCGCTGGACAGGAATGACGCCGGGGCAGTTTCGCGATGGGTTACGCTGATCCGAAATCATCACTGTGTGATCCAGCGCCTTCGCGAGCAGGCTCGCTCCCACAGTTGGAATGCGTTTCCTTGTGGGAGCGAGCCTGCTCGCGAAGAGGCCTGTCAATTCACCACAAACCCCAACTCAAACGCCATTCCCGACACATCACTACTCACCCGCACCCGCCCGCCATGCAAGTGCATGATCGACTGCACAATCGCCAACCCCAGCCCACCCGAATCCCCCGGTTCCGCCCTTGAGGGGTCGACGCGGTAGAACCGATCGAACAGTTTGCCCAAATGCTCAGGCGCGATGACCGGGCCGTGGTTGTGCACTTGCAGCCAGCACATATCCGGTTCATCGCGGCGTTGCAGGCTGATCAGGGTGCCGGGGTCGGCGTGGCGTACGGCGTTGGCCAGCAGATTGCCGAGGGCTCGTTGCAGCAATTGCTGGTCGGCGAGTAGCTCACCGTGCATGCGGTTTTGCAGTTGCAGGTCGCGATCATCGGCCAGGGCTTCGAAGTAATCGCAGAGTTCGTCGCCGACGTTGCGCAAGTCCAGCGTGTGGAGATTGAGCGCACGTTCGGCCTGTTCGGCGCGGGCGAGGAACATCAGGTTCTCGGCCATGCGCTTGAGCCGTTCGAACTCTTCCATGTTCGAGGCCAGCACTTCCTGATATTCGGCCGTGCTGCGCGGATGGTTCAGGGCCTGGCCGTTGCTGGCCAGCAAGGTGTGCAGCGGCGTGCGGATTTCGTGGGCGAGGTCGGCGGAGAATTGCGACAGGCGCTGCACGCTGTCGTCCAGCCGCGCCAGCATGGTGTTGAGCGCGTGCACCGGTTCGCGCAGTTCGCTCGGCGTGCCGTCGACCGGCAGGCGTCGATCGAGGCTGCGCAGATCGATACTGCGAACCGCTTCGCTCAACTGATGCAAGGGCTGCAAGCCACGCCGCAGCAACAGCAGGCCCAGAGCAAAAGCGAGCAACGCGCCGAGGCCGACGGACAGATACAGACGCAGGCGATAACTGCCGAGCATCTGCTCGCGCTCGCTGAGCACTTTGCCGGCGATCACCGTGAGGGTTTCACCGTTGGGGCCTTGCGCCTGGCCGGACAGCAAGGCCAGCTCAGCGCCGTCACTGGCCTGCCAGGTGAGCACGTCACGGCGCTGCGGCATTTGCTCTCGCGGTAATGCATTGAGCGCCGGCAATTCACGTTGGCGCGGGTTGATCGCGATCACGCTGGAACCGTCGGCCCGGCGCACCAGCAGCAGACTGTCGAGATTACCGAGCATGTTCTGATACAACCGTGGCCGTGCCTGCAAGGCGTCGAGGCTGTCGCTGTCGGCGAGCAAGGCGCGCACTTGCTCGAGGCGACCGAGCAAGGCCATGTCATCACGAAAGGCCAATTCCGAGGCCAGCGAGCGGTAGAGAAACACGCCGATTGCGCTCAGCACCAGCGCGCAGACCATGGCGAAGGCCAGCGCCAATCGCCAGGCGATCGACTTACTCCACATCGTCCGGCGCTTCCAGTTGATAACCGACGCCGCGCACGGTGTGGATAAGTTTCGGCATGTACGGGTCGTCAACCTTGGCGCGCAGACGCCGGACGGCGACTTCGACCATGTTGGTGTCGCTGTCGAAATTCAGGTTCCACACCTGCGAGGCGATCAGCGTGCGCGAGAGCACTTCGCCCTGGCGGCTGGCGAGCAACTGCAACAGGGCGAATTCCTTGTTGGTCAGGGCAATGCGCTGGCCGCCGCGACTGACCCGGCGGCGCAATACGTCGATTTCCAGGTCGGCAATGCTGTACGACTCGGCTTCGCGCATCGGCCCGCGTCGCAGCAGCGTGCGCACGCGCGCGAGCAGTTCGGCGAAGGCGAAGGGTTTGAGCAGGTAGTCATCGGCTCCCAGCTCAAGACCACGGACGCGGTCTTCGATGGCGTCCTTGGCGGTGAGAAACAGCACCGGTGTAGCGCCGCGCTGGCGAATCAGTTGCAACAATTGCCAGCCGTTGAGGCCGGGCAGCATCACGTCGAGGATGATCAGGTCATATTCCTGCTGCTCGATAAAATAGCGGCCGTCGAGGCCATTGAGCGCCACATCCACGGCGAAACCCGACTCGCCCAGGCCCTTGGCAAGGAAATTCGCGGTTTTGGCTTCATCTTCTACGACCAGCAAACGCATGGCACACCTCGATTGATCAGGTACACAGGCTAGGCGTGTTCGCCGCCGTTGCCCATTACAAACTTGTAATCCGCCTGACGGAGTTCTGACGAAGTGCGCCGGTTAAGGTGCAGACCTTCTCAATCGGAGCCTGCACATGACCGTCAAATACCTTGTCGCCAGCCTGATCCTCGGCCTCAGCGGCGCCGCGAGCGCCACGCCAGAACTGCCGCGCCACGCCGATCTCGACCTGAAAACCGCACGCTGGCTGGCGGACAAGGCGATGAGCAGTTGCACCGGCACGGTGTCGGTACTCGACCGTGGCGGCAGCCTGATGGTGACTCTGCGTGGGGACGGCGTTGGCCCGCACAACACCGCCGCCAGCCAGCGCAAGGCCTACACCGCGCTGTCGACCAAGACGCCGACGCGGCTGTTCGCCGAGCGCGCCCGCAGCAACCCGGAAACCGCCAACCTCAACACCCTCGATGATTTGCTATTGCTCGGCGGCGGCATTCCGTTGTTCGCCGGCAGCGAACTGGTCGGCGCGATGGGCGTGGCCGGTTCCGGCGGCGGTGAACAAGACGAAAACTGCGCCCGCGCCGCCGCCGACAAAGCCGGCCTGAGCATCACCCGTTCCCACTAAGGAGATCCACCATGACCACCCTGCGCATGACCCTCGCCGCGCTCGGCCTGAGCGCTGTTTCCAGCCTGGCGCTCGCCGCCGGCAATCCGCTGAGCGTGCACGTGCTCAACCTGGAAAACGGCCTGCCGTCACCGGGCATCAACGTCACCCTGGAAAAACACGTCGGCGAAAACTGGCAACCACTGGCCCAAGGCACCACCAACGAGCAAGGGCGGATCGCCGAGCTGTTCCCGGCCAAACAGCCATTCGAAGCCGGTGAATACCGTGTGGTGTTCAAGACCGGCGAGTACTACCAGAAGATCAAACACGAGACGTTCTTCCCGGAAATTCCGGTGATCTTTCAGGTCAAGCAGACTGATCAGCACTACCACATCCCGCTGCTGCTGAGCCCGTACGGTTTCTCGACCTATCGCGGGTCGTAATCCAAACACAGATCCTTTGTAGGAGTGAGCCTTTGTGGTGAGGGGATTTATCCCCGCTGGAGTGCGCAGCAGTCCCATTTTTCAGGGTCGCTGCGCGCCCCAGCGGGGATAAATCCCCTCGCCACAGGTGCCAGTTCCGACATTGGATCGGTTTCAGTTTTCAGATCGTGGCCAAGGCACGCAGTCTTGCGGCATCGAGGATTTCGATTTCGCCGTATGCGAGCCCGATAATCCCCTGCCCCTGCAGATCCTTGAGGATCTGATTGGTGGTCTGTCGCGACAGCGACAGCATCGCCGCCAACTGCTCCTGCGGCAGTTGCAGCACCCGACGCGGCGCGTCGAGTTCGCCGTAGCCTTCGGCGATCATCAGCAAGCGATGGGCCAGACGCGCCGGAGCTGGCAGCAGGCTCAGCTGTTCGAGACTGATGAAGGCCAGGCGCAACTTGTGGCTCATCAGCAGCGCCAGATGCCGCCAGTACTGCGGCTGTTCGTCGAGCAATTTGAGCAACGCCGCCTGGGGAATATTCAGCAAGGTACACGGCCCGACCGCATAGGCGTCATGGGTGCGTGGCTGACCATCGAACAGGCAGATTTCCCCGAACCAGTGCGGCGCCTCAACCAGACTCAACAACGCCTCCTTGCCTTGCTCGCTCACCGCGCCGATACGCACTGCGCCATCGAGCACCGCGTACAGACCGCACGGCGCATCGCCACGCTGGAACAGCCGTTGTCCCGCCGTCAGCCGCCGCTCCCGGGCCAGCGCCAGCAGGCTATCCTGAAAAGATGCAGGCAGATGACTGAACCACTGGCCGCTGAGCAACCGTGCACGAATTTGCATAACCACTCCTGGAGTGTCGCCTGCCCGACAGAGCGAACGCGGATCCCGAGGGATGATGCATTCAACCCCACTGGAGGAACAACAATGAAAAGCCTCGTCGACCACCTCAGTCAATACGCCGCCTACCACCGCGACCCGCGCAACATTGCCAGCCACTTTATCGGCATTCCGCTGATCGTGGTGGCGGTGGCTGTCCTGCTGTCTCGGCCGCAGTGGGAGCTGGGCGGGCTGTGGATATCTCCAGCCGTTGTGGTGGCGCTGGCCTCGGCGTGGTTTTACCTGCGTCTGGAGTTGAAGCTTGGCGTGTTGATGACGGTATTGATGGGGCTGTCGGTGTGGGCCGGGCATGCGCTGGCGCAGCAGAGCACCCTGGTCTGGCTGAGCAGCGGCCTGGCGATGTTCGTGATCGGCTGGGTGATCCAGTTTGTCGGGCATCACTATGAAGGGCGCAAACCGGCATTTGTCGATGACATCAGCGGACTGATTGTCGGGCCGTTGTTTGTCGTGGCCGAGCTGGCGTTCATGCTCGGGATGCGGCAGGAATTGAAACAAGAGATCGAGTTGCGGGCGGGGGTGGTGCGGATCAATCCGAATCGCGCTGCTGTCTAGATCGTATTCGCGAGCAGGCTCGCTCCCACATTTGAAATAAGTTTTCCCTGTGGGAGCGAGCCTGCTCGCGAAGCTTTTGCTTTTAGAGGTTAGCGACTTTCTGCCAGACCTTCGGCTTGAAGAACAAGGTCTCACCCTTGGCCAGACCGATCAGGCTGTCGTGATCCTTGACCACTTCCGCTTCGATCAGATCGGTCTGCCCCTCCACTTTCAAGGTCACCCGGGTAGTCGCGCCCAGCGGGCGGATATCGCGCACTTCAGCGGCGTGGTGATCTTCCAGCTCATGCTTGGACAACGACACTTCGTGCGGGCGGAACAGCACATGGTTGTCGTCGCTCAGCAGCAAGCGATTCGAGTCGCCGAGGAAGTGATAGACGAAATCGCTGGCCGGGTTTTCGTAGACGTCGCCCGGTGAGCCGATCTGCTCGATCACGCCTTTGTTCATCACCACGATACGGTCGGCGACTTCCATCGCTTCTTCCTGGTCGTGGGTCACGAACACCGAAGTCAGGTTGATATCTTCGTGCAGCCGCGCCAACCAGCGCCGCAGTTCCTTGCGCACCTTGGCATCGAGGGCGCCGAACGGTTCATCCAGCAGCAGCACTTTCGGCTCCACCGCCAAAGCACGGGCCAAAGCGATACGCTGACGCTGACCACCGGACAACTGCTCCGGGTAGCGATCCGACAACCAGTCCAGTTGCACCATGTTCAGCAGTTCGTGAACCTTGCTGGCGATCTGGCTTTCGCTCGGGCGCTGGTTTTTCGGTTTCATGCGCAGGCCGAACGCGACGTTGTCGAACACTGTCATGTGGCGGAACAAGGCGTAATGCTGGAACACGAAACCGACGTTGCGATCACGCACGTCGTGGCCGGAAACGTCTTCGCCGTGAAAAACGATGTTGCCCTGATCCGGGGTTTCCAGACCGGCAATAATGCGCAGCAAGGTGGTTTTGCCGCAGCCCGACGGACCAAGCAGCGCGACCAGCTCACCGCTGTGGATATCCAGGCTGATGTTGTCCAGCGCCTTGAACGCGTTGAAATTCTTGCTGACGTTACGCACTTCGATCGACATGAATTATTCCTCCGCGGCGCTGGCGCGCAGGCGGTTGATACGGTTTTCGCTCCACTGCTTGAGCAGCAGGATGAAGAGCGCCAGGATCAGCAACAGGCTCGCCACGGCAAACGCGGCCACGTGGTTGTATTCGTTGTAGAGGATCTCGACGTGCAGCGGCAAGGTGTTGGTCACCCCGCGAATGTGCCCGGAAACCACCGACACCGCACCGAATTCACCCATGGCCCGCGCCGTGCACAGCACCACGCCGTAAATCAGGCCCCACTTGATGTTGGGCACGGTGACGTGCCAGAACATCTGCCAGCCATTGGCCCCGAGCAGGCGCGCGGCCTCTTCTTCCTGGGTGCCTTGTTCCTGCATCAGCGGAATCAGTTCACGGGCCACGAACGGCACGGTGACGAAAATCGTCGCCAGCACAATGCCCGGCAGGGCGAAAACGATCTGGATGTCGTGATCCTGCAGCCACGGCCCGAACAGGCCCTGCGCACCGAACATCAGCACGTAGACCAGACCGGCGATCACCGGCGACACCGAGAACGGCAGGTCGATCAGCGTCACCAGCATGCTCTTGCCACGAAAGGAGTATTTGCTCACGCACCACGCCGCACTGACACCGAACACCAGGTTCAGCGGCACCGAAATCAGCACCGCGAACACAGTGAGTTTCAATGCCGAAAGCGCGTCCGGTTCAAAAATCGCGGTGAAGAACGCGCCGAGGCCGTTTTTCAGACCTTGCGATACGACGATGAACAACGGCAGCAGCAGAAACAGGAAAAAGATCAGCCAGCCAAGGCCGATCAGGATTCTGCGCGAAGTGGCACTGCCACGGCGCGCAGCGTTGGCCGAAGAGGCGGCCGCAATGGACGATTGGGACATGTTCGCGCCTCCTTATGGGGTTTCGATGCGCCGCTGCAGCAAGTTGATCAGCAGCAACAGGATGAAGGAAACCACCAGCATCAGTACGCCGATGGCGGTAGCGCCGGTGTAATCGTATTGGTCGAGTTTGACCATGATCAGCAGCGGCAGGATCTCGGTTTTCATCGGCATGTTGCCGGCAATGAAAATCACCGAACCGTACTCGCCGACGCCACGCGCGAACGCCAGCGCAAAACCGGTCAGCCAGGCGGGCAGCAGTGCCGGAACCAGAATGTGGCGAAATACCTGCCATGGCTTCGCACCCAGGCACGCCGCCGCCTCTTCGACTTCACGGGGAATATCGGCCAGCACCGGTTGCACCGTGCGCACCACGAACGGCAGCGTGACGAAGGTCAGCGCGAGGGTGATGCCCAGCGGGGTGTAGGCGATCTTGAAACCGAGGTCAGCGGCAAATTGCCCGACCAGCCCGGCCGGCGCGTACAGCGCGGTCAGCGCAATACCGGCCACGGCTGTCGGCAGGGCGAACGGCAGATCGATCATCGCGTCGATCACCTTGCGCCCGGGGAAGGTGTAGCGCACCAGCACCCAGGCCAGCAACGTGCCGATGATGCCGTTGATGATCGCCGCGCACAGCGCGGTGCCGAAGCTCAGCTTCAACGCCGCCAGCACCCGCGGTGCGGTGATGATCGTCCAGAACTGATCCCAGGTCAGCTGGGCGGCGTGGACGAACATCGCCGCCAGCGGGATAAGCACAATCAGGCTGAGGTACACCAAGGTGTAACCCAGCGTCAGCCCGAAGCCGGGTATGACGGGGGAGATACGACGCGACATAAGAGTCCCTGGTTAAAAGCATTCCGCTGAACGCATCAATGTGAGAGCGAGCTTGCTCGCGAAGAGGAAGTATCAATCAACTCTAGGTCGTCTGACACTCCGCTTTCGCGAGCAGGCTCGCTCCCACATTTGCCGCGCCTGGCTTCAGGCTTGCTGTGTGGCTGAAGTCAGATTACTGCGCCTGATAGATCTGGTCGAACACGCCGCCGTCGTTGAAGAATTTCGGCTGCGCGGATTTCCAGCCGCCGAAGTCCTTGTCGATGGTCACCAGTTCCAGTTTCGGGAACTGCTGGGCGTACTTGGCCGCTACGTCCTTGTCACGTGGACGATAGAAGTTTTTCGCGGCGATTTCCTGGCCGGCCGGGCTGTACAGATGCTTGAGGTAGGCTTCGGCGATCTGCGCGTTGCCCTTCTTCTCGGCGTTCTTGTCGACCACCGCCACGGGTGGTTCGGCGAGGATCGACAGCGACGGCACGACGATATCGAACTTGTCTGCGCCGCCGTCTTCTTTCAGCGCCAGAAACGCTTCGTTTTCCCAGGCCAGCAACACGTCGCCCTGACCGTTGTTGACGAAGGTAATGGTCGAACCACGGGCGCCGGTGTCGAGGATCGGCACGTGCTTGAACAGGGTTTGTACGTATTCCTTCGCCTTGGCCTCATCACCGCCGTTGGCTTTCAGGCCATAGGCCCACGCGGCGAGAAAGTTCCAGCGCGCACCGCCCGAGGTTTTCGGGTTTGGCGTGATCACCGAGACATCGTTCTTGACCAGATCGCCCCAGTCCTTGATGCCTTTCGGGTTGCCCTTGCGCACCAGGAACACGATGGTCGAGGTGTACGGCGTGCTCGCTTCCGGCAGACGCTTCTGCCAGTCGGCGGGCAGGCTCTTGCCGAGCTTGGCGATTTCATCGATGTCGCCAGCCAAGGCCAGGGTCACCACGTCAGCCCGCAGGCCATCGATCACCGCACGGCCCTGCTTGCCCGAGCCACCGTGGGACTGCTGGATTTTCACCGTGTCGCCGGCATGATCCTGCTGCCAGAACTTGATGAATTCGGCGTTGTATTCCTGATACAGCTCGCGCGTCGGGTCATACGACACGTTGAGCAGCTCGTAATCCTTGGCAACGGCGGAACCGGCAAACACGGCACTGGCCAGCGCGGCCAAAGCATAACGGCGAATCGACGACATGGTGAAAGCTCCTGGAATTCCTGGTGGTGGCTTGTTCTTATGTATTGCTGGAATCGGGTCCCGTTGAAAGATCGCCGCCTTCGCCAGCTCCTGCACACAGCCCCCTGTAGGAGCCGCCGCAGGCTGCGATCTTTTGATTTCAGCCCGGTTGTTTACCGGGTTGCTGCAAACGAAATTTCTCTTTGCGTTCGATCTGTACGACTTGCGCGTTGTGCACAGTGATCTCCACCGCGCCGAACCGCAGATCGCGCAGGGCGCTCTGGATTTCCCGCAAGATGGTGCTTTCGTCCTGACCGTCAACACTGCGAAGGGATGCGCTCATGGTGCTGCTCCTTTGAAGGGGATTTGCCTGGCAGTGGGCGGCACTGCGTTCGGCGTGGGAGCAATATAAGAGAGGCATGGATATTCTTAAAAAGACTATTTAAGAATGTTTATATAACCAGAAAATAATATGAGAGACGGCAAGGGGTTTGCGCTGATTTGAAATCGTCAAGAGAACTTGTGGCGAGGGGATTTATCCCCGATGGACTGTGTAGCAGTCCCATTTCTTGGGGCCGCTACGCGACCCAACGGGGATAAATCCCCTCACCACAAGGTCGGTGATAGCCATATAGGCCTATTCAGCCAATCAATGGCGTTTTCGCCCAATCAAGCCGATCCGCAGACACCGGCCGCCCAAACCAGTAGCCCTGCCCCAGATCGCATTCCTGCGCCAACAGGAATGTCGCCTGCTCAGCCTGCTCGATCCCCTCGGCATGCACCTGCATACCCATGCTCCGCGCCAGCGCGATGATCACCCGGACAATCGCCACGTCATCCTCATCCCACGGCAACCCGGCGACGAAGCCCTGATCAATCTTGAGTTTCTGCACCGGCAGGCGCTTGAGCCGCAGCAACGACGAATAGCCGGTGCCGAAATCATCGATGGCCAGACGCACACCCAGCTCGCGCAAGCGATACATCTGTTCCAGCGCCACTTCCGGGTCGTCCATCACCGCGCTTTCGGTAACTTCCAGTTCCAGATACGCCGGATCCAGCCCCGTGTCGTGCAGCACCTGCGCTACCTGCTGGTAAAGCTCACGTCGGGCAAACAGCCGCGAGGAGACATTCACCGCGACGAACGCCAGCACCACGCCGCTCTGCTGCCATTGGCACATCTGCCGGCAGGCCTGCTGCATCACCCACGCATCGATCTCGGCGATCAGCCCGGTACGCTCGGCAATCGGAATGAATTCTGCCGGTGACACCAGACCGCGCTGTGGATGCTGCCAACGCACCAGTGCCTCGACGCCGATCAGACGGCTGCTGTGCAGGTCATGCACCGGTTGGTAGTAGACGCGCAACTCCTCCTGCTCCAGTGCACGGCGCAGCTCGAAGGCGATTTCGACCCGTTGCTGGGCATGGGCGGTCAGCTCTTCGGTATACAGCGCGTAGCCATTGCGTCCGCTGCTTTTGGCCTTGAACAGCGCGCTGTCGGCGTTGCGTAACAACTGCTCGGCGCTGAGGGCATCGCTGGGAAACAGGCTGATGCCGATGCTGGCGTTGATGAACAGTTGATTGCCATCTACCAGCACCGGCTCCTTCAAGGCGTCCAGAGTCCGTTGCGCCAGCGCGGCAGCCTGGGCCGGCTGTGGACAACTTTCCGCGAGCACCGCGAACTCGTCACCGCCGAGCCGCGCCAAGGTAATGCCGTGGCCGAACAGTTCCTGCAAACGCGTCGCCACCGCTTTTAGCAATCGGTCGCCGACGTTATGCCCGAGGCTGTCGTTGATCATCTTGAAATGATCCAGATCGAGCATCAGCAGCGCGCAGCCACGCTTGTGTGTCTGCGCGGAAGACAACGCCTGCTCGGCGCGGTCGCTGAACAGCAGGCGATTGGGCAGATCGGTCAACGGATCGTGATGCGCCAGGTGTTTGAGCTCGGACTCGGAATCCTTGATCGCACTGATGTCGGAGAACACCGCCACGTAATGGCTGAGCCGTCCGGAATCATCGTGAATCACCCGGATGGTTTGCCACTGTGGATAAATCTCGCCAGTCTTGCGCCGGTTCCAGATCTCGCCGCTCCATTCACCTTCAGCCTCGAGGGTAGCGAACATCGCCTGATAGAAGCCCGGCGGATGATGGCCGGACTTGAACAGACTGGGCTGCTGGCCGATGACCTCGTCGCGCCGATAACCGGTGATCTCGATAAAGGCGCGATTGACGTGGACGATCAGGCCCCGGTGGTCGGTAACCAGCACCCCTTCGCGGGTGCAGTCGAACACGGCGGCCGCCTGACGCAGACGCTCACGGTCGGTGTGGCGCTCGCGCAAATGCGCGCCGATGCCGAGAAACCCGCACAGCCGCGCCCGTGCGAGGAAAATCAGCACGGCGCTGATCGTTGCCAGCAGATAACCGTTGATCAGTTGCCAGCGGGCCAGCGCACTGGAGTCATCGAAGAATCTGCTTAATAAATGATCGGAAACCTGCAGCCACACGGCGGCGAGTACGAGGTAGAGCAGCGCTGCACGCAAGGCATCGCGGTAAGTCGCAGACATTCGGTCGTCCATGTCCCTACAAAAAGGTTGGAATTATAGGTCAAGAAACATTCAGCGACTTCTTATCTGAAAGGGCGACTGGTTTTATCTGTGTGCTTAGTGATAATGCAACGGCTGTTTTTATCTTTATCGAGGGCCCTATAGCCTATGTGGTACGAAGGTTTTCTTGGCTTGTCGGCCTGGTCACTGGTCGCGGTCACCCTGCTGATGACCCATGTGACGATTGTTGCCGTCACGGTCTATCTGCACCGTTACTCGGCCCATCGCTCGCTCGAGCTGAATGCGGGTCTGAAACACTTTTTCCGTTTCTGGCTGTGGCTGACCACGGCGCAGAACACCCGCGAGTGGACCGCCATCCACCGCAAACACCACGCCAAATGCGAAACCGAGGATGACCCGCACAGCCCGGTCATCAAGGGCCTGTCCACGGTGCTGCGCACCGGTGCCGAGCTGTATCGCAGCGAAGCGCAGAACCCGGAAACCTTGCGTATCTACGGCAAGAACTGCCCGGAAGACTGGATCGAACGCAACCTCTACAGCCGTTATCCGCTGCTGGGCGTGGCGATCATGGGCGTGATCGACCTGCTGCTGTTCGGCACCATCGGCATCACCATCTGGGCGATCCAGATGATGTGGATTCCGGTGTGGGCCGCTGGCGTGATCAACGGCCTCGGCCATGCCGTCGGCTACCGCAACTTCGAATGCCGTGACGCGGCGACCAATCTGGTGCCGTGGGGCATCCTGATCGGCGGCGAAGAGCTGCACAACAACCATCACACCTACCCCAACTCCGCCAAGCTGTCGGTGAAGAAGTGGGAATTCGACCTCGGCTGGGCGTGGATCAAGGTCTTCTGCTTCCTGCGTCTGGCCAAGGTGCAGCGGGTCGCACCGATTGCCCACCGCGTCGAAGGCAAGGGCAGCCTGGACATGGACACCGCCATGGCGATCCTCAACAACCGCTTCCAGATCATGGCCCAGTACCGCAAATTGGTGATCGGCCCGCTGGTCAAGCAAGAGCTGGCCAAGGTCGATCATTCGGTGCGCCACCAGTTCCACCGGGCCAAACGCCTGCTGTCGCGGGAAACCAGCCTGCTGGAAGACCGTCATCACTTGCGCATCCAGACCATGCTCGAACACAGCCATGCGCTGAAAGTGATCTACGAGAAACGCCTGGCTTTGCAGCAGATCTGGGTCAAGACCAGTTCCAATGGCCACGACATGCTCGCTGCCATCAAGGAATGGATTCACGAGGCCGAGGCCAGTGGCATCCAGTCGTTGCGTGACTTTGCTGATCAGCTGAAAACCTACTCGCTGCGTCCTGCGACTGCCTGACCGGCAATGAGGCTGTGATCTCGAAGATCGCAGCCTCGTTGCACACGTCGCCTCCTTAACCCCGCCGCCCGGCGGGACTCGGTAATGGCCGGGAACTTCGCCGAAAATCCCCTATCTCAAAGACACTTCGCCATCCCGGCGGGCTGTCCTGTGGCCGTTGTCGACATTGCGGCGCGCCCTTTGAGATTTGTGCCGATGGTCAACAACAACCAGAAAGACACAACCTACACCCAATGGCCAGAGGCCGCGCAAACGCTGATGGCGCTGATGCATGCGCAGGGCGAAGTCGCGCGCCTGAGCGAGCGCGAACAATTGATCAGTTCGCTGCTGGTTAGCGTCAACGCCGTGCTCTGGGCTTTCAACTGGGAAACCCGCCAGGTTTTGTACGTCAGTCCGGCCTATGAACGGATCTTCGGCCGTTCCGCCGCGCTTCTGCTGGCGGACTACAACCAATGGCGCGACAGCATTTACCCCGATGATCTGGAGTACGCCGAGCAGAGCCTCGCCGAAGTCCTGCACCGAGGTGCGGTGGAAGATCGCGAGTACCGCATCATCGCGGCCGATGGCCAGGTGCGCTGGCTCAGCGACAAATGCTTTATCAATCGCCAGGACGAGCCCGGGCAGCCGGTGATCATCGTCGGCATCGCCGAAGACATCACCGACAAAAAACACATGGAAACCGAGCTGCAACGCTTGGCCACCACCGATGTGCTGACGCAAAGCAGCAACCGCCGCCACTTCTTCGAATGCGCCCACCGCGAGTTCGCCGAGGCGCGCCGCCAAGGCACACCGCTGGCCTTCCTGCTGCTGGACATCGACGATTTCAAAGTGATCAACGACAGCTACGGCCACCCCGAAGGCGACAATGTGCTGCAACGGATCGCCGAATGCGGGCGCGGCTCATTGCGCCGTGGCGACCTGTTCGGACGGATTGGCGGTGAGGAGTTCGCCGCGGTGTTCCCCGGCTGTGCGCCGGAGATGGCGGTGCAAGTGGCAGAGCGCCTGCAACAGGAGATCCAGCGACTGCGCTTTAACCACGACGGCCAAGCATTCAGCATCACCGTTAGCCAGGGTCTGACCAACCTCACCGACGAAGACAAGAGCCTGGACAGCCTGTTCGCCCGCGCGGATGCGGCGATGTACGAGGCGAAACGGCAGGGCAAGAACCGGATCATTGCGGCCTGATCCCGGTTTCCACGCCTGGTGCTGTACCTGTGGGAGCGAGCCTGCTCGCGAAAGCGTTCTGTCAGTGAACTCAAAGCTGAATGACACGCCGCCTTCGCGAGCAGGCTCGCTCCCACATCGGAATGTGGTGATCTGTCATTTGCGCATCCGCATCAACTCCGGCAGCCCGATCTTGAGCAACCGCGCCGTCCGGCTCTTCGCCAGTTCCTCAACGCCTTCATGCTCGGTCAGCCGCGCCATCTGCGCGGCCATGTGCATCACCAGCGCCTCGCGACTGTAAACGCCACCACCGAGCTGGTAGGCCGAAGCAATCAACTCGCGCAACTCCAGCGGCAGACGCCAGCGGGTGCGCAATGCCGAGCCATAAGAGGCACCAAACTTCGCCAACGCTTCACCGACCTCCTGCAACTCGTCCAGTTCGCCGCCAGCTTGCTGCCATTCCTGCAAGCAGCGCAGCAGCGCCAGATCGCCGAGCCGATGCAGCATGCCCGCGCAATAGCAGCGCTCCTGATCGAGATCGAGCAGGCGCGCCAGCGTGCGGGCGTATTCCGCCGTGTGCAGTGACAGCCCCCAATAGCGCTCGGCGTAATCCGCCAGGCATGGATCTCTGAGCCGCGCGCTACGTTTGAGCGCCAAGCCGAGAATCAGGTTCATGCTCTGCCCGGTGCCGAGTCGGTGCAGCGCCTGGGCCAGGGTTTGCACCGGCGCGCCGTAGTGTTGCGCGGCACTGTTGGCGGCTGCGATCAGCACGGCGGTAATCTGCGGATCGGTGCGGACCTCTTCCTCCAGCAGCTTGAGGTCCAGCCCCTCGGGATTGAGGCTGCGCTTGACCGCCACTTGCACGTCGGTCATCAGCGGCGCGCCATCGGCCTGCTCGCGACGCCGTTCAAGGAACACCGACAGGGTCATGCCCGGCGCCAGTGCCGGCATTTCGCAAACCACTGCTTCGCCAGCGTTGAGCAGCAACCCCTGCAAGCGCTCGGTCAGGCCTTCCATGTTCAACGGTTTGGTCAGGTACGCCGTCGGCGCCAGCGGAATCGCTTCGCGCACGCTGGCGCTGTCGTTGCGGCTGCTCATCAGAATGAACGGCAGCGGCGGATTGCGTTTGCGCTGGCGGACGCTGCGCAGCACATGCAATCCATCGATGCCAGGCAGCTCCCAATCGACGATGGCCAAGTCATAGGGCACCTCGCTGAGCAACGACATTGCCTGCTGGCCATCGGCACACAAATCCAGGCGCGCATCGCAGCGCACATTGAGCAGCACTTGTTTGAGCAGGTCACGGGACCAGGGATCAGCCTCGGCAATCAGCACCCGGGGTACGGCGGGTAAATCAACGGCAGTCATGCGCGCTCTCCTTGCAATGTCTGAACCTTAGCCAATGCTGGCGATTCGATACAGCGCAAACCCGTCCGATGTGTTTCAAGGGACGAAAAAAACCCGCCGAAGCGGGTTTTTGTCGAGCGGGTCACACGAGCGGATCAGAGTTCAGAGAAGCACTCTTCGATGATCGCCAGGCCTTTGTCCAGTTGCTCGTCCGGCGACGTCAGCGGAACCAGCACACGCAGCACGTTACCGTAAGTGCCGCAGGACAGCAGGATCAGGCCCTTGTCACGCGCCTTGGCCACCACAGCGGCCACGGCAGTCGGGTTCGGCTTGTGGCTGTCGCCGTTTTCGAACAGCTCGACCGCGATCATTGCGCCCAGCGCACGCACTTCACCGATGACCGGGTACTTGGCCTGAATCGCCTTCAAACCGGTGACCAGGCGCTCGCCGACAGCCTTGCAGCGGTCCAGCAATTGCTCTTCTTCAAACACTTCCATGACTGCCAGCGCAGCGGCGCAAGCGATCGGGCTACCGGCGTAGGTGCCGCCCAGACCGCCCGGAGCGATGGCGTCCATGTACTCGGCCTTGCCGCACACGCCGGCCAGCGGGAAGCCGCCAGCGATAGACTTGGCGAAAGTGGTCAGATCGGCGGCAACGCCCATCTGTTCCATGGCGAAGAAGGTGCCGGTACGGCCAGCGCCGGTCTGCACTTCGTCCGCAATCAGCAGAATGCCGTGCTGGTCGCACAAAGCGCGCAGACGCTTCATGAATTCCTTCGGCGCGACGTAGAAACCACCTTCGCCCTGCACTGGCTCGA
This sequence comes from Pseudomonas sp. 67(2021), assembly GCF_017491835.1. Lineage (NCBI taxonomy): Bacteria > Pseudomonadati > Pseudomonadota > Gammaproteobacteria > Pseudomonadales > Pseudomonadaceae > Pseudomonas > Pseudomonas sp. 67(2021). The sequence continues at coordinate 42,988 of NZ_JAFGYL010000011.1, read as the reverse complement.
TGATGATTGCAGCGATGTCTTTCGGCTCGGCATCGTTCTTGAAAATGCGCTCGATGGAAGCGATCGAATCGTCGATGCTCACGCCGTGCAGTTCGTTCGGGTACAACGCGCGGAAGATGCCGCCTGGCATCAGGCCCATGCCCGCCGAGTACGGCACAACTTTACCGGTCAAACCCAGGGTCATCATGGTGCGACCGTGGTAAGCGCCGGTGAAGGCAATCACGCCAGCGCGGCCAGTGGCGGCACGGGCGATCTTCACGGCGTTTTCGACGGCTTCGGAACCCGTGGTGACCAGCAGGGTTTTCTTGGCGAAATCACCCGGCACCTTGGCGTTGATTTTTTCGCACAGCTCAACGTACGGTTCGTAGGCCAGCACCTGGAAGCAGGTGTGGGTCAGCTTGTTCAGCTGTTCAGTCACGGCGGCGATGATTTTCGGGTGCACGTGGCCGGTGTTCAGTACAGCGATACCGCCGGCGAAGTCGATGAACTCACGACCTTCAACGTCGGTCACGGTGGCGTTCTTTGCCGACTCGGCGAAGATCGGGTGAATCTGGCCAACACCACGAGGTACGGCATTGGTGCGGCGGGCCATCAGTTCAGCGTTAGTCTTGCTCATTACAGTCCTCATTCGCCGCTCATCGGGCGGCGTGGTTCAAGGATGAAGCGGGAGGAATCGGCGGTGGCAGCATGCGATGATCGACTGCCACGGCGTTCCCGGCCGCAGAGAAAATTCCTGTTTGAAACGACGCAAAGGGACAGCGCTCTCGTGCCCTTTGCGTTTGCAGCGATCCCTTTCCCGGCTTAGATGCCCAGGCAGAGGTATTTGATTTCCAGGTAGTCTTCGATGCCGTACTTGGAGCCTTCACGGCCCAGGCCCGAAGCCTTGATGCCGCCAAACGGCGCGACTTCGTTGGAGATCAGCCCAGTGTTGACGCCCACCATGCCGTATTCCAGCGCTTCGGCGACACGGAACACACGGCCGAGGTCACGCGCGTAGAAGTAAGAAGCCAGACCGAATTCGGTGTCGTTGGACATGGCGATTACTTCGGCTTCGTCTTTGAAGCGGAACAGCGGCGCCAGCGGACCGAAGGTTTCTTCCTTGGCCACGGCCGCGTTTTTCGGCACGTTGGTCAGAATGGTCGGCTCGAAGAAGTTGCCTTCCATCGCCTTGCCGCCCGCCAGTACGGTGGCGCCTTTGCTTACGGCATCAGCGATGTGTTCCTGAACCTTGGCCACGGCTTTTTCGTCGATCAGCGGGCCGGTGGTGGTGCCGTCTTCCAGACCGTTGCCGATCTTCAGTTTGGCCACCGCCACTTTCAGCTTCTCGGCGAACGCATCGTAGACCGCGTCCTGAATGTACAGACGGTTGGCGCAGACGCAGGTCTGGCCGTTGTTGCGGTACTTGGAAATGATCGCGCCTTCGACGGCCTTATCCAGATCGGCGTCGTCGAACACGATGAACGGCGCGTTGCCGCCCAGTTCCAGCGAGACTTTCTTGATGTCCTTGGCGCATTCGGCCATCAACTGGCGACCGATTTCGGTCGAGCCGGTGAAGGACAGTTTGCGCACGATCGGGTTGCTGGTCAGCTCGCTGCCGATGTCGCCAGCGCTGCCGGAGACCACGCTGAACACGCCCGCAGGAATGCCCGCGCGCTGGGCCAGTTCGGCCAGGGCGAAAGCGGAAAATGGAGTTTGCGATGCTGGCTTGAGCACCATGGTGCAACCGGCGGCCAGCGCCGGGCCGGCCTTACGAGTGATCATCGCCGCCGGGAAGTTCCACGGGGTGATCGCGGCGGTGACGCCGATCGGCTGCTTGATGACGATCAGGCGCTTGTCCGGCTGATGGCCCGGAATCACATCACCGTAGATGCGCTTGGCTTCTTCGGCGAACCACTCGATGAACGATGCGGCGTAAACGATTTCGCCCTTGGCTTCGGCCAGCGGCTTGCCTTGCTCGAGGGTCATCAGGCGCGCGAGGTCGTCCTGGTTCTCGATCATCAGTTCGAACCAGCGACGCAGCTTGCCGGCACGCTCTTTGGCGGTCAGTGCACGCCAGGCCGGCAGCGCTTTGTCAGCAGCCTCAATGGCACGGCGGGTTTCAGCGGCGCCCATCTTCGGCACGGTGCCGAGGATTTCGCCGGTGGCCGGGTTGTTGACCTTGATCGTCTGACCGTTGTCGGCATCGACCCAAGCGCCATCGATGAAGGCTTGCTGGCGGAACAACTGGGTGTCTTTAAGCTGCATGTCGGCTTTCCTTAACAGCACCGCGGCCTGCGCGGAGCAAATTATGATTGTAGAAAGGCGCCTCGCAAGGCTGCCGTCAGGGAAATCAGTGAGCGGATTGTGGCGCATCAACAGTGCACGACCGGGCGCACTTGCGCTGCAACATCCCGCCAAAGAGCGTTTGAAATCTCAAACGGATCGTAGGTTCAAAGGGGGTAAAGGACAATAGGTCGTTCGAAAAAAAGAACAAAAATGCCGCTTTTCAGATCAACGTACCGAAAACCCTTGCCGCAGGAAAAACCTTAGATCAACCCCGGCAAAGCGCCAAGCGAGGGTTTTGCAGGACGTTACCGCTTTAAGGAATGCAGCGATTTTGCACCGACACGCACACTGACAAAACCCGCCAAACCCGGCATGGACGCCCCGAGCCGACCTAGGTATGATGTCGCCCGCTGCACCAGTAGCTCAGCTGGATAGAGTACTGCCCTCCGAAGGCAGGGGTCGTGGGTTCGAATCCCGCCTGGTGCACCATGAATCAAACGAGAAAGCCTCAGGCCTATGGCCTGAGGCTTTTTTGTACATATAAAGGAAGTGAAAATTGGTACGCCATCAGACAAACCCAGCCCGAGACGGTCGTTTGGTTTCGGTGGACAGGGATGGATGCTGGGAAAGCCAATGCGGAGCTGATCACCATGCAGCGCAACATGCCGAGATTCTAAAATGAATTTTTCTTTATTTTCATTCCAAGTTAAGGTATAGCTCGTTGCGGATAAATTCAGCAATCGAGAACCGATAATGGTTATGCTAGAAAGTCCACTTCTCGATGCAACATACATTCAAAAAAATTTACAGGACGCTGTTAGAAATAAGTGACGATTAAGAACAGACCACTTATACGTTGGGCAGGTAGTAAAACGCGGATTCTGCACTTACTTACTGAACATAGCCCAACAAAGTTTGAACGGTACATAGAGCCATTCTGTGGATCCATGAGCCTATTCCTGCGGCTTTGCCCAAAAAAATCAATAATGGGCGACATTAATGAAGATTTGATAAATTTTTACAAGAATGTAAAAAAACATCCGCAAGAGATCTCCAAAGGGATTCACTCCATATCGCGAACGAAAGAAGAATATTATCGAATTCGCTCTTTAGATGGCGCGCAGCTCTGTGACATCGATAAAGCAATACGTTTTTTCTTCCTTAATCGGCATTGCTTCAATGGCGTATATCGGACGAACAAAAGTGGTCAATTTAATGTTCCATTCGGTAGCAAACTAACTGAAGTGCCTAGCCACGAAGAAATAATCGAGTTCGCTAGAAAAATCAAAAATACAACGTTTCATAATGGCGATTTTGAGTTTACCATTCGAAACGCCAAGGCAGATGACTTTATATATTTAGATCCGCCTTACGCCGGGACTGAGTCCCGTGATCGAGGAGAATACGGACCTAACTCTTTTAAAGAATTAGACATTATTCGTCTGCGACAAACATTAGAAAGCGCATCAGAAAGAGGGGTGAAAATACTCTTATCCTACGCGAGCATTACAGCGATAAAAGATCAGTTTAAAGATTGGAATATTAACGAAATATCAGTCGAACGTAGTATTTCAGGCTTCGCCAAGGGTAGAAAAAAAGTCCCGGAAGTTATCATAACGAACTACTAAAGTACTAAATATGCCCTTACCTGCGCCAATCAGAATTGCCATTGCAACGGACCTGCATTATACGGCTGACAGTGCAGGGAAAATATCGACCCAAGTTTGCGTTCATGGGACCAAGATCGATCCTATGAGCCGTTTGATTGACGACTTTCAAAAAACCAACCCTTTACTGCAACCACTTGCAGAAATTCTCATATGTCCTGGCGACATCACAACGAGAGCATGTATAAAATCGTTCGAGCACGGATGGAACGACTTAAAGAATCTAAAATCTGTTCTCCAAGCAAAGCATTTGATAGCCGCAACAGGCAATCACGAGGTCAGTTCAAGAACTTCGGAAGAACATGAAACCCCAGGCAACGCCGAGCTTGCGATTCAGCCAATCGAGCATTTAATATCGACCCAAGATTATCCAGCAGAGTTCTCTAACCCAGAAAAAAAATGGGTATATTGGGGCCGAGGATATGAAGTCTTGGACGGTGACGATTGGGTTGTGGTGACAATAAACACTTGCCACTATCACAATTCGCTACTTCCTAACGAATATGAAAGGGGTCGGATTGGCAATTCCGCTCTCGCGGAGTTGAAAACAGAGCTGAAAATCTTATCTAAAAAATATGCCTACAAAGTCATAGTGCTTCACCATCCACCGCTGAATCACGAAGATTTAGATGTTAGCCTCGGTAAAATCGAGATGTATAATGGAAACCTTCTTCTTCAAACCATTGCGGAAACAGATGAAGACTGGCTAGTAATTCATGGACATAAGCATTTATTTCGCTTAACACGATCAGGCGGCGAGGACTTTTCACCAATTGTTTTAGGCGCTGCAAGTTTTGGGGCTTTGTTGCAGGGTGACCTAGCGAATAAAACTAAAAACCAATTTTATATAGTTCAACTAAGCATGGTTTCCGAGGGTGGAAAAAATAGACTTCGAGGGACTGTTGAGTCTATTTACTGGGAAGGCAGCACGTGGAACATCTGTAGCCATGTCGCACACGGCCTTCCTCATGGGTGTGGCTTTGATCAATCTAGCTCAGTTAAAACCGCATCTCTAGCACAAATTATTAAACAGACATTGCAAGACTCCGAGTCTCCAGTTTTGACTTGGCCTGAGCTCAGAGAGAAAATCAGCGAACTCAACTACCTTATGCCTAAAGATATTCAGAGCCTTCAAAGACGACTTGAAGAAATTGGAGTATATAGGACGCCGGATCAAGGCACATGGTTTCCTGATGAACTTTGGGTGAACAAATGAACGACATCACTTCAACAACTAACGATACGTTTAATGCTCGACACAAATCATCAGTTGAGGTCGTTGCAGACTTTATTCCGCCGCCGCAGTTTGAAGAACTTATGGCTTTTAATAACTGTATATTGGTAGGGCCACGGGGCAGTGGAAAAACGACTTTACTAAAAATGCTTCAGGCGCCTGCGTTATTGAGCTGGACCAATTCAAAATCGGATCGCACCGTAACCTCGATAAAGTTTCTTGGTGTGTTCGTTGCTGCGGATGTGCGGTGGGCAAAACAGTTAGAGCTGGTAACTAAAGATATCGAGAAGCCAGCTCTACGGACTGCAATTCATGAGTGTGCCTTCAGTAATTTTGTAAGCCTCGCACTCATAGAAGCTTTAGAAAAATCTCTAGCTTTGGGAATACTTAGACCGATAGATTCAGTCTCCGATGAATTTGGTCGCATCCAGCAAGCTGAACTTTCAAAAAAACTGTCCGACATCTGGAAAACGCAATCGACCCCCTCATTTTCCGCACTAAAACATGCTCTACGAGTTCAACAATCTGAACTTCAAAAAATATCTAGCCGACTTGCGTTAACAGCAAGTGCAGATCTTGCCTTTACTGAATATCCTTTTATTGGGCTCGGGTGGTTGAATTCTTTTACGCTTGCCATCGAGACCATCAACGACCAACTGAACTTAGAAAATCAAAAATGGGCGTTACTTGTAGACGAACTGGAAATTATCCCCCAGGATCTTTTAGAGCGAATTTTGTCTCCCCTACGCTCCACCTCCGGCAACCTGGTCTTTAAGTATGCATTAAGCCAAACGGGAGCCGGCTCAAAATTTCTTTCCAGCAAAGAAGAAGACATTCCTCGCCAGAGCAATGATTTTTCTATAATTCCACTCTGGAACGAGAAAAAAGAAGACACGCGTAACTTCGCGAGCATGCTCTTATCCCACGCTTTAAAAAACAAAGGGGTTATTGGACCCGAAGCAGACCTCGCCGAAGCTTTAGGCCTATCTGGGTCGGCCGAAGAAACTACGGACGCTGAAAAAGAAAACGACTCTGGCAGAATATCTATTGAACAACGAAAGAAAATATTTTCGGAGCTAGAGCGTAAAGACACGTCTTTTAGCGAGTTTCTAAATGCAAAAAAAATCGATATATCTGACCTACCAACTTCAGACAAAATCACAAATGGCACCCTCGTGAGGAAAATAACGCCCCTGGTTTATCTGAGAAATCATCTATTAAAAAGTTGGAGTATGGATAGATATGTAAAGCGATCCAAGGTTAGCTCTCAGCCTTATCAAAGATTTCCTAACATATTAGACTTGACCGAAGGCAACCCAAGGTGGATTTTAAATCTGGCGGAAACTCTGGCATCCGAAACAAGAAAAAAAGGTGCTTCTATCAATTCCCAAGGGGTTCAGGCGTCTGCCATTTCTGCTTTTACTGATAGATTTATATCTATGTTGAAGGTCTACCCTATTAGAAGCACTCAGAATAAAAGCTCAATAACGCCTTATGGCTTCCTCCAAATACTTGCGGAGCACATTCAGGAAAAAATATTCTTCAATTCGTTCTCTCCTGATCCTGCGCTCTCCTTTACGATCGACGAACAATCCGCTATCGAGTTCGGAGAATTTATTTCGATATGCATTCACCTCGGCGCTCTTGTCTTCGTGGATACCGAAGTTAGTAAAGAATCAGTATTTGTGACGGGCGCATCAGGATTACAAGGTCGCCATGTTCGTATCTGTCATAGATTAGCTCCTGAGTTCTTCCTACCCTTGCGTGCCGGCCGCCACATTAAGATGTACAGCGCTTTAACCAAGGTCAAAGACGAGATATATGTCGAAAAGGTCACACCTGTTAAAGCAACGAAAACACCAGTAAGATCCCCGGACGCAGCTAGTCAACTAAAACTATTTTAGGTCAAAAGCATGACACTAAATACGTTAGAGAACTATACACCTCAATATCACCACCCTATTGACTGTGATTTATTTATTAATTATAGTTGCTCGGAATCGCGTTCCACCAACGTACTTGAGAAGCTGTCAATCACGGCAGGAAAAATATGTACTTTGGTTGATAAAACGAGCACGCACTATACAAGCATCGATGATCAGCACCCCGATCATTACAGCTCTATCGCTTCACTTCTTAAAGTAATCAAAACGTTTCTAGCCGGTACGACAATAAAAATTGTCGCTGATATCTCTTGCTTACCCAGGAAGCAAATGGCCGATCTACTAGCGACCATAATACAAACAAGTACCGAAACAAATATAGAACTGATAGTTCTCTACTCTCTGGCAGAGTTCACTCCGCCTAACGATAATACCCTAGCAAATCTGAGTATAGAGCCCGTTCATAAAGCATTTGCAGGTTGGTCGACTCCTGAAACAAAGCCTACGAGTCTGATATTAGGGTTGGGCTACGAACCAGATAAAGCCGAAGGCGCTTCTGAATATTTCGAGCCGTCAGATCAATGGGTGTTCATCCCTAAATCTCCAGTTCTGGAGTTCTTCGATCAGGTCAATCAGAACAATTACAACTTAATACAGGAAACCGATGACAATCACCTAATTGAATACGACGTCAATGATCCAGAAATGACGTACGGACAGTTGGAACTAGTTATAAGCACGCTAGTACGAAGTTCGAACCCGGTGCTACTTCCTTTTGGCCCCAAAATATTCTTCTTCCTCTGTCTAATTCAGTGCTTAACCCATCCGGAGTTGGGAGTTTGGCAGGTAGAAAGCGAAGAAAGCAGTGCAACAGTGGACGTTACAGCGTCTGAGCACATTATCGGCGTGCGCTGTTTATTCGGGAGTATTTAAAGCTAGCATCAAAACTCTGAAATTTTGACCAGCTCTTAACGCTTTGACGAAACGACATATTCCAGCGGGAGCGATTCAGGTTTCTTTTGAACTCTACCGCTGGATCTGCACTAGCCGTCTAACGTTGAAATACTTGAGTTAAGTTCTTGAAAGAAGTCACTCCGTCGTCCAGTCAAACTCATCATATTCACCGTCGTCATCCCCCTCCTCCTCAGCCTCGTCAAACAGCTCATCTTCTTCAACGAGGTCTTCTTCCGGCTGATTCAGCAGAAATTCCTTACGTGTCTCGGTTACTGCACGCCGCATTTGTTCGCCCTTTTCCGGGCAGTTGAGTAGCTGGGCGATGCGGTCGATTTTTGCTGCCACGGTGTCCTCCAGCGCATTGGCAATGGCTCGATAGTGCGCGTTTTCGCGGGGCAATGCCAAATGGCTGGGGAATCAGGGCAGTCAGCCGCCCGTGAGCGGCCGAACCTCAGCGGTGATAACGCCGCACCGCGCTGCTGTTACGCAGCACATGGCCTTTGATTTTCTCCATCAGCTCGGCGCGGGTCAGGCCCGCAGGCAGGGCGTCCGGGGCAAGATCGAGGGCGTAGATCTGGATGATGTAGTGGTGCGCGCTGTCGCCCACTGGCGGGCACGGACCCATGTAGTGGGTGTTGCCTTTGCTGTTGGTGCCGCCGACGCCTTCGAGCGCGGATTTGGCGCCGACGCCGGCCGCGATCTGGTGGGTGGTGGGTTTGATGCCGTAGTGAATCCAGTGATCGACGCCCAGACCTTTCTGGCCATCCGGGTCGTGCATGACGATGGCGTAGCTCTGGGTCCCGGCCGGGCCGGCGTTCCAGCTCAGCGCCGGCGACTGGTTCTTGCCGCCGCAACCGGGTGCGTCACTTGCCGCTGCCGAGGTGAACAGACGGTTATCCGACACGCCGGGGATGCTCAGGGTGAAGCGCTCCTGGGCCTGTGCCGGGAACTGCACGCAAAGGGTCACGGCGATGGCCGCCAGCCATGGGTTGAGAGAGGTCAATCGGGTCATTCCGGGAGCACCTTGTGCAGTGAGGCCGTCGTCGGCCCGCAAACTATAGCTGTACCGTTCGTGCCTTGGCAGTAGCAAATGGCTGAACCTCGCGCGGCGCCGCCAACTCACAAGAGAAATGCCTGCGAGGAAGCCGAAAATGTCCCTGCACCGTGTCGCCCGCTTCGCCGATGTCCCGCAAGACCGTGGCCTGCAAGTCGAAATCGGCGACTGCAAGATCGTCCTGCTGCGTGCCAACGGCGAGTTGCGGGCGTTTCAGGGCCTGTGTCCACATGCCGGCGCACCGTTGGCCGAGGGGGCGTTGTGTCATGGCAGGTTGATCTGCCCCTGGCACAAGGCCGCGTACCGCGCCGAGGACGGTGGCCTGTGCGAGCCGCCATCGCTGGACAGTCTCAAGCGCTATCCGCTGGAGTTGCGCGGCGATGAAGTCTGGGTCGATGACCAGCCCCTGCCCGATCCGCATACCCCGCCCGCTGACGACCCAAGAACGTTCGTGGTGGTCGGCGCCGGGGCGGCGGGCACGGCTTGCGCGGCGGCGCTACGCGAGAAGGGTTTCGGCGGACGCATCGTGCTGGTCGACGGCGAACCGGATGCCGGCTACGACCGCACGGTGCTGAGCAAATTTGTTCTCGCTGGAGAGATGTCACCGAAAGAAGTGCCGCCGCTACGCGATGAGGCGTTCTATCAAGCGCAACGGATTGAGCGCGTGCAAGGCGAAGTAACTTCACTCGACGCCCCAGGCAAAACGCTGCATCTGAACAACGGCGGCATCCTGCGCTACGACGCCGCTGTACTCGCCACCGGTGGCGCGCCCAATCCGTTGAAGCTGCCTGGTGCCAAGTTGGCCAACGTCTTCGTCCTGCGTTCTAAAGCACAGGCTGAACAGATCATCAACGCCGCTCAACCGGGCCAGCGCGCGGTGATCATCGGCGACAGTTTCATTGCCCTCGAATGCGCGTCGGCCCTGCGCGAGTTCGGCCTCGACGTCACCGTGCTGGCACGCCATGCAATCCCGTTTGCCAAGCAATTCGGCGAGGCCGTGGGCAAAGCGATTCGCGGGTTGCACGAAGAGCACGGGGTTAAGTTCATCAGCGAACACGAGGCTACGCAGATCCTTGGCGAGGACAAGGTCGAGGGCGTGCTGCTCGACAACGGTCTGCGCCTGGCGGCGGATCTGGTTCTCGCCGGCGTCGGCGTTCACCCGGCCACTGAACCTTTCGTATCATTGCCCAAGGAAGAAGACCAATCGTTGCGTGTTGATGACGGCATGCGCGTCAGCGATGGCCTGTGGGCCATCGGCGATATCGCCACGTTTCCGTTGAATGGCCAGCCAACCCGCATTGAGCATTGGCGCCTGGCCCAGCAACACGCGCGCATCGCTGCGGCCAATATGCTCGGTGGCGAGGAACATTATCTGGATGTGCCGTTTTTCTGGACCTACCACTTTGGCAAGAACTACGACTATCTCGGTCACGCGCAGGAATGGGACGAGGTCGAGTTCAGCGGTGAGCCGGAACAGCCGCCGTTCCTTGGCCTGTTTGCAAAAGACGGCATCGTCGTTGCGGCGGTGGCCTGCGACAAGCAACGCGCAATGGCGTTGCTGGCTGAGCGCATGAAGCAACCTTTGCGGATGAAAGAGGCCTGGACGCTGATCCAGGCCTGACACCGGCGCTGTGCGAGGTCAGGTCAGGCGTTTCACCGGCTCGCGACTGTCGTCTTCTTCGGCATGCAGAAAGATCACCCGTGGATGCTCCAAAGGTGCCAGCGGCGCCGGTAGTGCTTGCTGCTGAAGCGGCCAGAAGTGCGTTTCGACATGGCTGATGTCGCCGTCCTGGTCGTTGTGAATGGTCATCACCCCCGGCGTGCGCAGTTTCTGGAAACGCTCGTCGCACAGCTTGAAACTCTTGCTAAGACCTTCATCGCCAATCACCGGTGACGGCAAACGGCGCTGGGCGAAGCTGCGGCTTTTGCGTTGCTGGTAACGCGCCCAGCCGATCAGGATCACCGCGTTGACCAGCGCCACCCACATATAAACCTGCAAAGTGCCCAGGGCATCGAATGCCGAATGATCGATGCGCGGGCCGCCGCTGGTTTCGATCAACGGCCATAACCCGCGTACCAGCAGGAACAGCAGGCCGACCCAGGCCAGGACGGTGAGGATCACGTCGATCACCACGAGAAAGGGCCGTTGGCGAGTCCGGATAATTTTCATTTGATGACTTCCTCCTGGTCGTCGCCCAGCGGTTTGATACCCCGATCAGGACTGACCCAGCGCGCGCGTTTTTTGTGTTGGCTGAACAACACCTTGGGGAAACTGACCAGGGTGGTCAGCAGACTGACGAGCCAGAACACCAGCGGATACCAGACCACCCAGAACATGGTCTTGCCCAGACCCGGCTCATAGCGCCGGTCAATGACGATGCTGACAGCGAACTGCACCAGGCAGACGAACGCCAGCAACAGACCGGTGAAGGCCGGCGGCATCAGGTGATCGACGGCGATCGCGTCGGGCATGACCATGAACTTGCCCATGCCCCAGAAAATCACCGACAGCAGGAAAGTGAACGCCCAACCGGTGGACAGGCAGTACTCGAACAGCAGCGGCCACAGGTAGCGATGGCGGTACTGCCAGATGCCGCGAATGTTCTTGAACAGCACTTCGGCGCCGCCCTGAGCCCAGCGCAGACGCTGCTTCCACAGGCCACCGAGGGTTTCCGGCATGAGGATCCAGCACAGCGCACGCGGTTCGTAGAAGATGCTCCAGTGATCGAGTTGCAGCTTCCAGCTGATGTCGATGTCTTCGGTGATCATGTCCGGGCTCCAGTAGCCGACCCGGTTCAGCGCGGTGCGGCGGAACGCGACGATCACGCCGGAGACGGTGAAGATGCGCCCGAACACCCGTTGCGTACGTTTGATCAACCCGATGATCGAGGAGAACTCGCCGACCTGCACCCGCCCGATCAAAGTCGAACGCGTGCGGATGCGCGGGTTGCCGGTGACCGCGCCAAGACGTGCGTTATCCAGCATCGGCGCGACCAGATAAGCCGCGGTGTTCGGGGCCAGCAAGGCGTCGCCATCGATGCACACCAGATACTCGCTGCGCGCAGCGATCGCGCCCATGCGCAGAGCCACAGCCTTGCCCTGGTTTTCCGCCAGATGCAGAACCCGCAGTCGCGGATCTTCCTTGGCCAGCGCATCGAGCACTTCGGCGGTGTTGTCCTTGGAGCCGTCGTTGATCGCGATCACTTCGATGTTCGGGTAGTGCTGGGCCAGCGCCGCGTAAATGGTATCGGCAGCGTTATCGCCTTCGTTGTAGCAAGGAATCAGGATCGAAATCAGCGGCTCGCCTTCCAGCGGCGGCGGCAGCGTGTCGTCCTGCCATGGCCAGTGGCGCTCCCAGTGCAGCCAGAAATACAGACCGCCGGCGATCCACAACCCGGACATGAACAGCGGGTAGAAGAACACGAACGACATCAGGAACTGGCCGGTCACGAGGAAGATCAGCCCCAGCGGAACGCCAAGGACAATCGCCAGAACAAGCAGGGCTAACAGTCTATCCAGCATGTTATGGATTCCATTTGTTGGAGAGTGCAGGCCTTACGGTTTTCAGGTCTGGCAGGTTGTCGAGGAAGTTGTCCGGGTAGTAACCGAAACTGGTCGCGCCCTGGCGCTTGAGCCGGCCCATCCAGTCCGCCAGATGCACGGCATCGATATCGGCCTGATCCTTCTGGTTCCAGTCACGCGCCTGCAATTCGAACACGGTGCGGTTGAGCGCGCCGGGACGTTTCTTCACCGTGGCAACCAGTTCTTCCAGCCACGGGCCGGACTCGGCCAGCGTCTGTTTTTCCATCAATGGCATGGCCATCGGCGCCGTCCAGTCGTAAGTGGCGAGGAAGTCATCGAGGTTCTGCGCGAACCACGCTTCGCTTTCAGGATTGAGCATCGGCTCGGCGAAGATGTTGCGTGCGGTCAGCACTTGCGGGCCGCGAATCGCACGGACCTTGGCGGTCAGTTCGTTGGTGAAGTCGATCAGGTAGCGGCTCTTGAAACGCGTCCAGCGTTGCATCGCTGCCGGATCGTCGCGCAGCGCGGCAATCGAACCCGGCAGACCTTGAGCGGCGTACGCCTTCAAGGCATCCGGGCTGGCGTCTTCGAAATCCGAAAGCACCGCATCGTCGTGGTAGAGAATGCCGTCGACCGAGGTCAGCCGCGCCACGTCTTCATAGATTTCACCGATGATCTTGCGCACTTCGGGATTGAACGGTGACAGGCGTTTGTACTGCTTCGGGTCGACCGAGGTGATGGCGGTTTTCGGGTCCCAGCGGGTTACACGCGGCAGTTTCGAATCCAGTTCGAAACTCAGCACCGGCATCCATGCAAAGACTTTCACATGGGCACGGGTGCGCAACTGCCAGGCGACGCGGTCGAACAGGTCCGCGCGCATCGGCAAGTGACGGTTGGGGAAGTACAGCGAATGCACCAGACCATCGCCCTTGGGATCGGCGAAGGCTTGCAGGAACACCGTGCTGGCGCCGAGGTCAGCCATGCGCTGCACCAGTTTGCCGAGGTTGATGTCCTGCTGGGCCGGGTCCGGGTCGTAGACGTTGTCTAGATCGACATGCACCACGCGCATCGGCGCTTCGGCCTGCACCGAGACGATGCTGTTGGCGAAATGCTCGCCGTCAGGATCGGACGCGACGAGAAAGCGCGGCCCGCTCATCAGGTTATCGAGGGTGTCGAGGCCGTCGTCCAGGGTCAGGGCCATTTCATAGCCCTCCTCACCGACCACGGTCAGCGAGGTACCGTCGGCGGTGCCGTACGGCCAGACCCAGACCCGTGGTTTGTAACCGGTGGCCTTGCGGATCTTCTCGGAAATGTTCTTCACGTCGGTACGAATGCGTGCCTGGAAATCGGCTTCGGATTCATAGCGCTTGGTCACCGGGTCATAACGCCGGGTCGCGGCGGCCGGTTGCAGGTTGCCCTGCGGGTTGCCAAGGATGCCTTTGTGGTTGGCATCGGTGTGAGCGGCGATCTCTACCAGACCGGACTTGGAAATTTCGCGGATCTGCTGCCAGGTCAGGAAGTTGTCACGGTTACGCGGCGTGCCGGCGAAATCCACCGGTTGATTGAGCGGCGTGTCGATCCAGGTGCCCACCGGCGCCAGCAAGGCTGGCCAGTTGTAGGCGCGCAGCACCGGCAGCACGCGGGTATAGAAGCTGGCATAGCCGTCGTCGAAACTGAGCAGCACCGCTCTCGCCGGCAGCTCCGGGCCGCCCTTGCGTGCGGCCATGATCTGGTCGACGGTCACTGGTTTGTAGCCATTCTCACGCAGCCAGGCGAGCTGCTCGATCATGCGCTCGGTGCGCACCGCCACCACGGCCTGATCAGGATCACGGTCTTCGACATCGTGATAGGCGATGCCGAGCACATGGTTTTTTGGCCACGGTTGTTCACTGGCCGCGACCGGGCGCTCGGAGGGCGGCGCGAAGGCCGGGGCTTGCTGGGCGCAGGCGCTGACCAGCAGCGCTCCCAGCAGAAGGATGAAACGCGAGATAAAAGGCATCTTCAAACTCTTCTAGAAGCGGAAAGTGAGGTCGACGAGCAGACGCAGATCAGTTTCCCGATCACCGTCGTAAGGCCGGTTGATCACACTGAACATGCCGCCCACATCGAGCACGTCGTTCCAGGCGTACCTTTGGCCGTAACCGAGCAATGCCATGCCGCCGGTGCCGTGGTCGCGCTGGCTGTAGGTGCCCGCGCCGGCCTGGAATTGCTGGCTCCAGGAAGTCTCGTAGCGGTGGTAGAGCACGTGATTGACGTTGACCAGCGGCATCACGCTGAAGTCCGACTTGGGGTTGAAGTACGGCACGTCGTCGGATTTCGAGTTGTGGCTGGTGCCGACTTCCAGGCCGGCGTCGACCTGAATGTTCGGCGCGGTGTAGATGCCCTCGCGCCCGGTCACCAAGGCTTCGACGCGGTTGTTGCCATCGCTGAAGTGCGACGGGCTGACCGACACGCGCCACTCGCGGCTTTCGTTGGCGCGCCAGCGCAGGAACGCACTGCCGCCATTGGCCTTGATGTCGCTGTTGAGCGCGCGCAGCGGGGTTTCCGCCGAGAGGTATTCGAGGCTGCCGCCGTACTGCCAGTGATCGTTGATGTCGCGGGCTATCGCCAGGCGTGCGCCTTGTTTGTCACCGAAGCCGTAATCGTGATTCGACACCTCGGCTTCGAGGGTCATGTCACGGGTGCGCCGTTCCAGGCCGACACGCTGGAAACGATGGTGGCCAGTGCCTTCGGCGAAATCACCGGTGGCATAACCGGCGCCGGCAAACACGCGCCAGTCTTCATTGATCGGTGGGCTGTACAACGTGCTCTGGATACCGAAATCACGGCTGCCGCTGACCGCACCGGCATCGCCGCTGCCGCCACCGTTGGCCTTGCCGCCGTAGGCTTCGACACGCAGTTCGGCCATGTCATGCACTTCCCGTTCGCGAGCCAGGCGCTGCACCTGGCGGTTGTCCGGATAGCGCGCAACCACGTCGTCGACCAGCGCATCGTTCTGCCGCCACTCCTGCAACTCCATCGCGGTGCGCGCCTGAGCGACTTCCAGGCCGGCATCGCGCGGGGCCATGCTCTCGGTTTCCTTGAGCTGGCTTTCCGCGCGGCGCGGCATCTGGCGGGCGAGGTAGAGATCGGCCTGGGCCAGACGCAAGCCAAGGTTGCCCGGTGCCTGATCGACCAGCGTCTGCAAGCGCTCTTCGCCGTGCGGAAGATCGGAACCGTAGGTACCGGCCTGGGCGGCGAGTTGCTGGGCATCCATCCATTCGTCGTTGGGGTTGCCGATCGGCAAGCCCTTGAGCTCGACACGCGGACGCTGGGCTTTCGCTGCGTCCTCGGCGACCTTGCGTGCTTCGTCGGCGCGGTCGCTTTCCAGCAGCGAGTAGTACAGCGCAGTGGTGTCCTCAAGACGATCACCGACATCGGCGTCCGGCGCCGAAAGCACCTGGCGATACAGATCGGTGGCAATCTCAGGCTCGCGTTGATCCAGATAAGACGCCGCCACCCAACGCAGGGCGTAAGTCGGAATCTCCACGCCCTCGGCTTGCAGCTTTTGATATTCGCTGATGACGTCGGCAGTGCGTGCCCGGGCCTTGAGCGCGCCCATGCGGTCGATGCGCCAGCGCGTCACGTCATCGTGGGCAGTGGCGTCAGGGGTCCAGGTTGCGAGCAGTTTGTCGTAATCGGCCAGCGCGCGGTCGGCGATGACATAGCGTTCCTTTTCGCTGCGGGTGGCCAGTTCGGCAAGGCGCACGCGTTCGGCGGCGAGATCGCCTTCGAGCCGGCGCAAGGTCACCGGATCAATCAGGCCGGGACGTTGACTGGCCAGACGCAGCGCCGGTTCAGGCAGACGGGCCTTTTGCAGCGCGACCACGTACTCGCGGGCGACTTCCGGTTTGTTGCCGGCGCGGATGAAGGCTTGATCGAATTCAAACAGCGCATCGTATTGTTTGCCGGCGCGGCCGAGGGCATAGCCCAAGGCCAGGCGGCGTGACGGATCGTCGGGTTTGGCGGCGACCAGCGCCTGGGCGCGGGTGACGGCCTGATCGGGCTTGCCGGCATCGGCCTGAGTCAGCGCGAGGCCCAGTTGCAGGTCAGCGTTGTCCGGCTCCAGCGCCAGCGCCTTGTTGTAGACCTGGGTAGCCTGATCCCAGCGCTTGAGGTTGCGATAGGCACGCGCGGCGGCGGTCAGTGCCTGCACCGGCAGGACGCGGTCGCGACCCTGGGTTTCATAGACCTTGACCACTTCGGCATCGAGCCCGGCCCAACTGGCGATTTGCAGGTGATCGCTGACCTGGCCGTCGCTGGCCTGGCCCGGCGGCACCTGACGCAAAACCGTCAGCGCAGGCGTGTAGTGCCCGGCGCGGGCATCGCGCACCATCTCGTCGTAGGGTGTGTCGGCCAACGCCAGCACTGGCCAGAGCAACTGGCTGCACAGGGCGAATCGGAACAAAGGGCGCAAACCACGATGTAATACAGGGCCATCAATACGCGGCATTTGTCAGCATCCTTACATGGCCAGCCGGGTCGCAATGCCCTCCTTGCCCATTCGTAACGGTGGCCGACGATGACAGCCCTCGGCCAAGCTTGGTGAGGCAGTCTGCACGCAAGCGTAGTCGAATTTTCACAACGCAATAATTGTTCAGAATCGGCCTGTCTGTACAAAACCCGTACAGCAAAACGCCCGGCGCCTGTTTACACAGGGGCCGGGCGTCTGGAGGGCGCGCGGTGGGCTTATTGCTCTTGGGTGACGCCGGCAAACTTGCTCATGAGGAAGCCGATGAACTGCTCGACGGTCATCTTCTGGCCGTTGAATTCGACCTGATTGGCCGCGTAATGCAGTTTGGTCACCACGTTGGTGCCGTCGGCGACAGCCAATTGCGAGCCGACCGCCATGCCGGCGAACATGTCCGCCGCTTCCTTGGACTGATCGACGATGGCTTTGGCGTCAGTCTGGCCATCGAGTTGCGCCTGCACGCTGAGCAAATCGACGAGCATCGGCTTGGACACCTGAATGTTCAGGTCGAGCAGCGCGATCAGTTGCTTGCCGAGTTGATCCGGCGGCAGGTCCATCGATTGCGGCTTGGTCAGGTCGATCACCAGATTGGCGCGGCTTTCACCGTTGGCGGTGTTGAACGACAGATTCTCCAGCGCCAATTGCGGGCCGGCCGCCAGCAACTTCTGCAGATCGGCTTTGACCTGGGCGTTTTCCGCTTCGGTCAGATTCAGCTCCGGTGCCGGCAACCCCTGTGCGGCAGCTTCGGCGGCAGCTTTTTCGTACGGCTGCAGTTTGGTCTGGTAGATCTGCATCAGCGACATGGTCGACGGAATGTCGAGGTTCTTCAGGCTCATGGCCATGGCCGCCGAACCGACTTTCTTGTCGTTGAGCGTCACTTCGCCGATTTTGTAGTCGGCACGCCCCGAGGCGTTGCTGCCGCTTTCTTCGGTGCGGTTCTTCATTTCGAAGTTCTTCACGCCCAGCACCATCGGCTTGGCGCTGAAGGTGGTTTTGCTGCTGGTCACTTCCAGGGTGTTTTCCCCGGTGTAGTAGCCGTAGCTGCTCTTGGCGAGGTTGCTGGCCAGGGTCAGGCCGTTGAGCTCGACCTGCACCGGCGCCTGGTCTTCCGACACGGTGACCAATTTCAGGTTGTCCATGTAGCCGTCGGCCTTGACTTTCTGCGCCTGGGCGCTGGCGGCGATGTCCATGCTCAGACCGGAAAATTTCAGGCTCGATTGCTCATCCAGCGCAGTTTCGAACGGCACCAGGTTGAGGGTGCTGGTGGTCGATTCGTCGTAACCGATGTTGGTGACGCCCTTGAGCGGCGCGGCGCCGTTGGTGGCGGCGAACCATTTTTCCGTGGACGGGCTCTTTTCCAGCTCGTAGTTGCTGGTGGCCATGACCGGCAGCCACTTCAGCGAAACCAGACGCGAGAACGGCAGCGGGCCGTGTTCGATGTGGTCGACGAACAGCAGCTCGACCGGCGCATCGCCGAACATCTCGCCCTCGCCCTTGAGACGATAGTGCGCGGTGCTGGTGAAGGTGTGGCGTTCCAGCGACACCAGTTCCAGCGACGCGGTGCCGTTGGAGCCGGCCATGGCGGTCTGCAACTCTTTGTTGGCGTTGGTCACGGCGTTGTTCAGCACGCCTTCGATCTTGGTCCCGGTGTACCAGGCCCCGCCTGCGCTGATCGCGCCAATGGCAACAACAATTCCGAGAAGCACGCCTGCTGATTTATTCATGAATGACCTGATCGGTTTCCGTGGCTGTGGATGAAGTCGTCTTCCTTGAACCCGGGATCGGGTCACGGCTCGACTGTGCGCAATTAAGCGGTGGAGATTAGCACCGGGCGCGGAAGACGGCCCAATGTTTAAAGGTTAAAGAGTGTCTATGGGGGGAATGGACAGTCGGCAGGAGCGAAGAGTTTCGGTGTTTTTGCGGGCTCTTCGCGAGCAGGCTCGCTCCCACCAGGACAGTGCCGTACCTGTGGGAGCGAGCCTGCTCGCGAAGAGGTCGGTGGATTCACAGCAAATCAGGAATACTGAACCTCGATTTCATCCAGCTGATGATCAAAGCTCTTCAGCCGCGCGGTCCAGGTATACACCAGCACTTCAAAGTCGCGATCGATCACCGCTCCGCCGGTGGTATCCGCCCGCACATCGCAGAAATCCAGCTGATAGCGTTCGCGGGCCATGGCCGTGGCGACGTCGGACAGCTTGCGGGCGTTGTTCAGCCAGTGCCAGCCGTCATCGGCGATCTGCTTGTCGAGTTCCAGGCATTGCTTTTTCAGGGCTTCGAGGCTTTTTTCCAGCGGCGTGCCGGTGAGCTCGCCCATGACTTCGGCGAAGGTTCGCCCGGGCTGCCAGTAGCTGCCCCAGAAGTAGCGGTCGAACACGGTTTCGACCCGGCGCAGGGCAACTTTGGTGTCCCAGATCAGCACGAGCATCTTGCCCCGTTCGAGCTGGCGCTTCTTGACCCGTTGCAGCTGAATCGAGGTCCACGCGACGACGACGATCGCCATCACCGCGATCAGTGCAACGGCGCTGTCGAGGAAGATCATCGCCGTATCGATCTGGTGGGCCAGCATGATCCCGTAGAAATACGTGGCCGAGAGCAGCACCAGTGCCACCAGAGCGCACCAGAAGCCGAGAGCGTAAGGGTTTTTCATTATTGGTTTCCCCTGGGCCAGCACGAGCAATGTGCATTGCAGGAGCGCTTGGCATGGGGCGCCCCTCCAACACTTCAAAGCATAGCAACGGCCTCAGGGTTTGCTGGCGCTCGAGGTGTTCGTTCGTCCACTTTCCCAGCCACCGCCCAGGGCGAGGAACAAATCGATCTGGCTCATCGCGACCTGGGTGTTGGCGGCGGCAAGTTGCGCGGTGACATCGGTGTAGGTGCGGGTTGCTTGCAGGTCGGCAAGGAACGACTCGCGGCCGGCCTGGAAGAAGCGGTGCGTCTGCTCGGCGGCGAGCTTCGCCGACTGTTCGGCTTCGGCCAGCGCATCGCGGCGTTGCAGCAGCGCGCTGTACTGGGCCAGACCGGTCTGGGTCTCGCGGATGGCGTTGAGCACCACGCCGTCGAAATGCGCCAGCGCGCCTTGAGTGTTGGCCTCGGCTTCACGAATGCGCGCACGGGCGCCGTTGGTCGGTACTTTCCAGCTCAGCGACGGGCCAAAGCCCCAGCGGTTGGTCGACGGGTCGCCAAGGTCATCAATGATGCCGACGGTGCCGATGGTCGCGCCGATGCTGATGTCCGGGTACAGCTCGCCAGTGGCGATACCGATGCCGGCGGTTGCCGCTGCGAGACGCCGCTCGGCCTGACGAATATCCGGGCGGCGCTTGAGCAGCGCAGCGCCGTCACCGACCGGCACCAGTTGCGCGATCTTCGGCAACTCGGCGCAACTGGCGGTACCTGCCGGCAACTGTTCGACCGGTTTGGCCAGCAGCATCGACAGACGGAACAGCCCGGCCTGACGCGCTGCTTCATAGCGCGGCAAGTCGGCGCGCAGGGATTTGAATTGGGTCTGCGAACGGGTGACCTGAGTCTCGTCACCACGCCCGGCATCGCGCAGGCGCTGGATCAGCGTGGTGCTCTGCGATTGCAGATCGAGAGAATGCTCGGCGATTTCCCGCTCTTCGTTGGCTGCGCAGACCTGGGTGTAAGCACGAACCACGTCCGCCACCAAGGTGATACGCGCAGTGTCGGCGGCGGCCTGAGTTGCATCGGCATTGGCTTTGGCCGCTTCGATGCCGCGCTGCAAGGTGCCCCACAGGTCGAACTGGTACGAAGCGCTGATGCCGAT
Organism: Pseudomonas sp. 67(2021); assembly: GCF_017491835.1. Taxonomy (NCBI): domain Bacteria; kingdom Pseudomonadati; phylum Pseudomonadota; class Gammaproteobacteria; order Pseudomonadales; family Pseudomonadaceae; genus Pseudomonas; species Pseudomonas sp. 67(2021). The sequence continues at coordinate 22,115 of NZ_JAFGYL010000011.1, read as the reverse complement.
ATCGGCGATGTTGGCCACCGGGACTTTCTCCGGCAGCAGGAACGCCTGACCGGATTCCTGCAAACGTTGCGCGCCCATTTTTACCCCGCCGCTCCAGCCACCAGCGGCCTCGGCTTCATCCACCTGAGCACGTGCCCGCGACAGGTTCGCCGCCGCCACGCGCAGGTCGGTATTGGAAGCCATGGCCTGCTGCACCAGTTGATCAAGGCGCGGGTCTTTATACAGCCGCCACCAGTCGGTCGGCACCGGCGCCGAGATTACCGGTTTGTCGGCGACAGCCAGCTCACCCTGAATATCCTTGCGCTGCACCGCCGCGTCAGTGGGCACCTGATAATCCGGGCCGACCATCTGACAGGCCGAGAGCATCACGCCCAACCCGGCGATCAACCAGGCCCTGCTCATGGCTGCGGCTCCTCATGCTGGTCGTCGATGATCGACACGGTGGCGGTACGCCCGGCGATCATGCGGAAGTCGGCCGGCACCTCATCAAAAGCGATGCGCACCGGAATCCGCTGCGCCAGGCGTACCCAACTGAACGCCGGGTTGACGTTGGGCAGCAGGTTGCTGCCGCTGGTGCGGTCGCGGTCTTCGATGCCGGCGACGATACTTTCGACATGTCCGCGCAACCGCGCGCGGTCGCCGATCACGCGGATATCCACCGATTGCCCGACGTGGATGCCGTCGAGTTTGGTTTCTTCAAAATAGCCGTCGATGTGGAAGGAGTTGCTGTCGACCACCGACAACACCGGGCGCCCGGCGGTGACGAATTCCTGCGGACGCGGCGCGCGGTCGTTGACGTAACCGTCGACCGGGCTGCGGATCACCGAGCGATCGAGGTTGAGCTGCGCACTGTCGACCGCCACCAAGGCTTCGGCCAATGCCGACTGTGCACGGGCGACGCGCGACTGGCTTTCTTCCAGCTGTTCGGCCGGCACCAGATTGCCGAGACCGCGGTTACGCTTGGCTTCACGCTGGGCCTGGGCAAGGGTTTCTTCGCGATCGGCAACGGCGGCCTTGGCCTGGCGCAGGGCCAGTTTGAAGCGATCCTGGTCGATGCTGAACAGCACCTGGCCACGCTTGATCAACTGGTTGTCCTTTACCTCGACCTGCTGGATCAGCCCGGAAACGTCAGGGGCGATCTGGATGATGTCGGCGCGAATGTGGCCGTCTCGCGTCCACGGCGCGAACATGTAATACATCACCATGCGCCAGACGAGGACAACGGCAAAAGTCACGATCAGCAGGGTCAGAACCACGCGACCGATGGTCAGAAACGGTTTTTTCATGTCATCAGGTATCGACTGAGTGAGTCCACGCCGTACAGCAGCACGGCGTAGAGCGCCACGTTGAACAATGCCCGGTGCCAGACCAGACGGTAAAAGTGCAGGCGTTGCAGCACGCCATGCACCAACAAAAACAGCACGTAAGTAATGCCCATCAGCACCAGCAGGGTCGGCAGGAAAATGCCGCTGATATCCAGATCACCGATCATAGGGGCGCTCCATCGGGCAGCGGTTCTTCGGGCTCGGCGCTGGAGACGAACTCGACGCCGGGCAGCAAGGCCAGACGCAGACCGCTCAAGGCGTGCAGCAGGTGTCGACGGGTTTCATCGTCGCCCTGGCCGTTCAGCGCACGTCGGGTGCGATCAAGGGTCATCAGCAGACCGCTCGGTGCCGGCAGGCGTTCGTCGGCTTTGAGGCACGCGCGAAAATACTCACCGACCTCGCCCACCACTTGTCGCAACAGGGCGTTTGGCACGCCGGTGACGCGCGGGGTGTAGGCAAGCAGATCGAGCATATTCAGACCGACACGCACTTCACGCATGGCAATACCGGTGTCCTGACCGGTCAGGGCCAGACGCGGCAGGTGCTGCATCAGCCGATCGAGCAGCTGCACGCCCAAATGCCGATGCTCGGCGAGGCTGGCTGGCTCGGTCATGCTGACAATGTCTTTCCAGCTGAATCGGGTCAGACGCTTGGCCGCGAGTTCGGCACCGAATGGCCGCGCCACCAGCGTCCAGATAAAAGCGAACAACAGCCCCAGCGGTCCAGCCAGATTGGAGTTGGCGAAGGCGAAAAAGTCAGCGTCGTAGGCGCCCTGAATACTGATGAACGACGAGGTATTGACCAGCGTCAGCAGCATGCCGAGGTAGAATCGCGGCTGCACGGTCAGCGTGCCGACGCAAATGAACGGCACGGCAAACGCCAGCACCAGCATCGGGAAGTCGTGCAGGTTGGGCAGAATCAGAAACAGATAAAGGCTGGCGAACAGCACCGACATCCCGGTCCAGAAAAAGAACCGGTAAATCTGCGGCGCCGGGTCGTCCATCGAGGCAAAGAAGCTGCACGCCACCGCTGCCAGGATCACCGCGCTGCCGCCGTCCGGCCAGCCGAGCAGGATCCACAGCACCGAAGCAACGATGATCGCCAGAATGGTCGAGGTCACCGAGTAGAGCATCAGCCCACGATCGATGAACGGCGTCAACCGGCCCAGGCGCCAGTGCCGATAGACCGCGCGCCAGCTGTCCTGGCGCTCGCACAGAATCGCATCCTGCAGGCTGCGGCAGTCCTGCCACAGATCGATGAATTCACCGAGGCGGTAGATCGCATTGGAGAACAGCAACTGCTTGCGCTCCTCCAGCGCTTCGGCGCTCGGTTGCAACGCTTCAAGTTGATCTCTGAGTGCTTGCCAGCGCTCGAGATTGGCGTCCGCGTGGCCCAGCCATTCCCGGGTCGCGGTCAGCAACGGCTGGAATTTTTCTACCAGTTCCGGGGTGCGGCGTTCGAGGGCGTAAAGCGAATCCTCAAGGGCATCGATCACCGGCAACAGGTGAATCATGCGCCCGCGCAGCTCCTTGGTGTTACGCACGGTTTGTGGCCGCGCGCCTTCGTGGGGCAACTGGCCGATCATCAACTCGAGGCTGTTGAAATTGGCGACCATGGCCATGCGCAGCGCGGTGACTTCCTCCGGCTGCACATCGCGGCTGAGAAACTTCAGGCTGTAGCTCGTCGCATCGGCGAACCACTTGCTCACGGCATCGTTGAACACCGGCGCCAGCCGACGCGGCCAGAACATCGCACCGACCACCGCAGCGACGGCGATGCCAAGGAAAATCTCTTCGGTACGAGCCTCGGCCACGTCCCACACCGCCAGCGGATTATCGACCACCGGCAGGGCAATCAGCGGCAAGGTGTAACCGGCCAGCATCAGCGCATAGCTGTTGGCGGTGCGCAGATGCAGGGACATGAACAGCAGAATGCCGGTCCACAACGCGATCACCACCACCAGCACGTACGGGCTCTGCACGAACATCGGCACGAACAGCACCGCCGCCGCTGCGCCGAGAAATGTACCGGCCGCGCGGTACAGCGCTTTGGAGCTGGTCGGGCCGAGAAACGGGCTGGAGACGATATACACCGTGGCCATCGCCCAATACGGACGCGGCATTTGCATGAGCAAGGCGATGTACAGCGCAATCATCGACGCTGCAAAAGTACGGACCCCGTAAAACCAGTCACGGGCCGGCGGCATGCCAGTGAAAAAACCGTTCAAGAATTGACCACCACAGGCGAACTCGCCGCCTCAAAAGCCCTCAGTACCCGAAGCGTAGCTTCCAGATCGCTGCGCTCGATGCCTTCCAGCACCTCATGACGCAAGCGCACCAGCTCGGCCTCCACCGCTTGCACCAGCTCGCGACCGGTATCGGTCAGGCTCAGGCACTTGGCCCGGCGATCCTGCGCATCTTCGGTGCGACAGACGTAACCGGCATGGCACAGCTGATCGAGCAAGCGCACCAGCGAAGGACTCTCCATCCCCGCAGCCTGGGCGACTTGCACCTGACGCACGCCCTCGCCCAAGCGACCGATCATCAACAAGGGCACGGCGCAGGCTTCGGAAATTCCGTAGTTGACCAGCGTGGTCTGGCAGATCTTCCGCCAATGCCGGGCGGCCACCACCATGGCGCTGCTGATGTTCATCTGGAGACTGTCGAGGGAATCGGACACGGGATAACGGACACTGTTAGTTTGCTAACTATCAATATCGCATTGGCGGGGAATTTCAGTCAAGTTTTGAAACAAATCTCTCCGTTAGTCGCCCTATCTGACTCAAAGCTTTCTCCATCGATACTGACAAGGTATATACGTTGTCATCACCAAATTCAGGAGCCTGATATGTCAAAACAAGCCGTTTTCACGATGAAACTGGAGCCGGAACTGCGGGAGGAGTTCATGGCGGAAGCCGAAGCGGCACACCGGCCTGCGTCTCAAATCATGCGAGACATGATGCGTCAGTATGTTCAAACCCAGCGAGAGACCCGCGAATATGAAGCGTTCCTGCAACGCAAGGTTGAAATCGCTCGGGAATCCGTACGTGCAGGAGACGGATTGAACAACGAAGACGTAGAAGCAGCGTTCGCGGCAAAGCGCAGGCAGGCAGAAGATCACCTATGAAAATCATATGGACGCCAGTTGCCGCACAGGATCGTGCAGACATTTGGGACTACCTGCAGGCCGCCAACCCAAGAGCGCCCATCGAAATGGATCTGCGCTTCAGCGAAGCGGTTCATCGCCTTTCCGACAATCCGTTGATTGGCCGTGCCGGCATTATTGCCGGTACGCGTGAGGTGATTCCGCATCCCAGTTACCGTCTTGTCTATCAAACGGAGAGAGATGCCGTCTGGATCATGGCGCTGGTGCATACGGCACGGACTTGGCCTCAGCCGAAGTAATCAGCCCGCCCCTTACGCAACATCACATTCAACTGATCCACCACTTCCGCCCAATCCGCATCGTCGAGAATCTCCTCGCGCAGAAACTGCGCCTGACCTGTTGTCCAGAAAAACGCGTCAGCCAGATGCAATTCCGGCTTGAGCGGCGAATGGCTGGCGATGAATTGGTCGATGCCGGTCGGATCGTCATCAAGGCCGAGTTGTTTGAACAGGGCCGGTAGACTGTGCTGCGGATTTTCCATGATGCAACTCCTCTGCAATTCAGGTCCGGCGTTAGGCCGTTCGCTGCAATGGAGTTGATCATAGCTGTCGCGGCGGGTTCAGGGTCTGGCGACGTCAGGTGAGCCTGCGGCCAGTTGCGCTGCCGGATAGACCGACTGCCATCCGCCGCCCAGCGCCTTGTACAAACCGACCATCGCCAGGGAAACGCCGGTCGAGCTTTCCACCCATTGTTCCTGCGTGGCGAGCAAGGCGCTTTGCACGGTGAGGACGTTGACGAAATCGACCACGCCTTCGACGTATTGCTGTTGCGCGGTGCGCAAGGCGATCTGGTTCTGGCGCACGGCTTCGGCGAGGCTGTCGCGACGGCGCTGGCTGGCGTTGTAGGCCGTCAGTTGATCATCGATTTCATGCCAGGCACGCAGCACGGTTTGCTGGTAGGCGATCGCCGCTTCCTGCTGTTGGGCTTCACGCAATTGCAGCATGCCGCGCAGGCGTCCGCCGTCGAACAACGGCAGGCTGAATTGCGGGCCAATGGCAAAGGCACGCGAGCCCCATGAACCGAAATCGCTCAGTTGCATGGCCTGTGAACCGAGGTTGCCGGACAGGGTGATGCGCGGATAGAAATCACCCTTGGCCACACCGATGTTGGCGGTGGCGGCGTGCAGACGCGCTTCGGCCTGGCGGATATCCGGGCGGCGTTCGGCCAATTGCGACGGCAGGCCGATGGCGACTTGCAGTGGCGACTGCGGCACTGCCGCGTCTGTGGATAACGCTTGAGCGAGGGCCTGCGGCGGTTCGCCCATCAGCAGACTGATCGCGTTGATCAGTTGCGCCTGACGCTGCTCGAGCGCCGGCAGCCGTGCCTCGATGGCGGCGACTTGCGCGGCGGCTTCGGCGACGTCCAGGTCGGTCGCCACACCATCGGCCAGCCGCAGCTGCGAGAGTTTCAGGCTGTGGCGGGCGACGTCGAGGTTCTGCTCGGTGACGGCGCGGGTGCTCTGCACCCCGCGCAGCTGAATGTAGTTTTGCGCGGTGTCGGCAAGCACCGTCAGCAGCACACCGCGACGATCATTTTCCGCCACTTCGAGATTGGCATCAGCGGCTTCGGTTTCACGGCGCACGCGGCCCCAGACATCCAGCTCCCATGAGGCGGAGAAACCGGCATCCCACAGGTTGAAGGCCTCGTCGCCGTTATTTCCCGATGGATCGTTCAAGCCTTTGCCACTGTTGCGTTTGCGCCCGTAGCTGCCGCTGGCGGTGCTGTTCGGATAACGCTCGGCGGTGATCACTTGGCGCGCGGCGCGGCTTTGTTGCAGGCGGCTGCTGGCCAGTTGCAGGTCGAGGTTGCTGGTCAGCGCGCGTTGGGTGAGCGCGGAAAGTTGCGGGTCGTGGAAGGTTTCCCACCAGCGTTCGTTCAGGGGTTCGCTAACGGCCTGGCTTGGGGCGGACCGGGCGGGTTTGGCCCAGTCGGCAGGCTGAGGGGCTTCGGGTTTCTGGAAGTCTGGGCCGACAGTGCAGGCGGTGAGACTCATCGTGAGCAAGGCACTGAAGGTTAGCTGCTGCCACTGGCTTTTTTGCGAGCAGGCTCGCTCCCACATTCTGGAATGCGTTGTCCCTGCGGGAGCGAGCCTGCTCGCGAAGGCGACAGCCGATTCAACACCGATCATCGCTGCGTCACCTCGCGCCCGGACGCCTTTGAGCTGGCGGTATCAATACTCGCCTCGACCGACATCCCCACCCGCAACCGCTCGGCCAGTGGCTGGCCCGGTTCCAGCACGATCTTCACCGGAATCCGCTGCACAACCTTGGTGAAGTTGCCCGTCGCGTTGTCAGGTTTCACCGCCGCAAAGGTCACGCCCGTTGCCGGCGCAATGCTCTCGACGCGGCCAGTCAGGGCTTCACCGCCCAAGCTGTCGACCCGCACTTGCACATCCTGCCCGGGCTGCACGTCGGTCAACTGGGTTTCCTGAAAATTGGCCACCACATAGGCCTGCTGCAACGGCACCACCGCCAACAGCTTGCTGCCCGGGGTGACGTAGGCGCCGACGCGCACCGCACGCTCGCCGATCATGCCGTCCTGCGGCGCGGTGATGCGCGTGTAAGAGAGGTTGAAACTGGCAATCTCCAGCGCCGCCTGCGCGTGTTTCAGATTGCCTTCGGCGGCGTTGCGCTTGGCGGTGAGAATTTCGACCTGCTTGCGTTCGGCCGCCAGCTTCGCGGTCGCGGTGTCGAGGCGCGCCGAGGCCTGATCGATGCGCGTGCGCGCCTGCTGCGCGTTCTGCACGGTGCCAGCGCCGACACCGGCGAGATGGTTGTAGCGGTTCAGTTCCTGCTGCGCAAAAGCCATTTCCGCTTTGGCCGAGACCACGGTGGCCTGCGCCTGAGCGATCAGCGAAGCCTGCCGCTCCAGGGTTGCGTTGGCGTTCTGCAACTGCGCCCGCGCGACCAGGGTTTGCGCATCCGCCGCCTCCGCCGCTGCGCGCAAATCACGGTCATCGATCAACGCCAGCAACTGCCCGGCCTTGACCTGTTGGTTGTCTTCGACCAGCACCTGCTTGATGAACCCGGCCACGCGCGGCACCACCAGCGTGTAGTCGGCGGAGACGAAGGCGTCGTTGGTGGTTTGCTCGGTGCGTTGGCCGAACAGCCCGGGCATTGCCAGATACACCAGCACGCCCACCGCCAGCGCGGCAGCCACGGCCACCACGAGTTTTTGCTTGGATTGAGTCATAAAAAACCTTCAGTTTCAGTACAGCGATCAGGTCGGCGCGCGCGGCGGATAAATCCGCGTCGGCAGCCAGAAAATCAGCAGAATCAATGCCACGGCAACGCCGGCCATGCACAGGTACAAATCGGACGAAGTCAGCACCACCGCCTGCTCATGCACGCGGTGAGCGAGACCCGGATCGCTGTGATCGGCCAGCGGCGAATTGCCGAGGCTGTCGACCAACATGGTCGAATGGAAATGCAGGCGCGCGGTGGTCAGCGCTTCGATGACGCCGGTGGCAACCACGGCAGCCAGGCCTTTGACGGTGTTGAACCACGCCGACGCGAAAGGCCCTTCCATCGGCGTGATACTGCCGGTCGACAACATCAGCAGCGGCAACACCGCCATCGGCTGGCCGAAAATCTGCAGCCATTGCAGGACGTAGAAATCGTCGCGAATCCACGCCGAAGTCAGGTGCGAACCGCCCAGGCAGGACAGCGCGAGCATGCCCAGCCCAATGCCGAGCACCCAGCGGCAATCGACCCAGCGCAAGTTGCATAGCGCCGCCACCAATGGCAGCGCGATCAACTGCGGCAGCGCGGCAATGAGCATGATCGGCGCGGTTTGCGCCGGACGATAACCCTGCACCTGGGCCAGATAACTCGACGGAATCAGCACCACCGCCAGCAGCACGATCAGCACCCCGGCGAGGGTGATCAACGCAAACAACAGGTTGCGGATGCCGAGCATCTGCAGCTTGAAAAACGGAATCGGCTGCGACCACTCATTGATCAGAAACGCCACCAGCAGCAGCGAACCGGCACCAAGCAATCCACAGATCAGATTCGACTCGAACCAGTCCAGTCGATTGCCCTGCAACAGACCGATCACCAGCATGCAGATCGCCGGAAAGCCCAACAGCAGGCCCTTCCAGTTGAACGCCCTGAGACGTTCCAGCCGCAGCGGATCCTGGGGCAATCCGTAAGCCACTGCGGCCATCGCGATCAGGCACGGCACGATGATCTGCCAGAAGGTCCATTGCCAGCCGACGTATTCAGTCCACAGACCGGCCAGCGGCGTGCCGAGTCCCGGGCCGAAAGTCGCGGTCAGTGCGTAGCCGGCCAGTCCGTACAGTTTGATGTTCGCTGGGAGAAAGCGCAGTGCGACGGTCATCAGCATCGGCGGCAATGCACCGCCGGCGAGGCCTTGGAGGATGCGCATCAGCAGCAGACTTTCGTAGTTCGGGGCGAACGGGCACAGCACCCCGAGCAGGGTAAACAGACCGATGGCGCACAGCGTGAAGCGGCGCAGCGAGAAGGTCACCGAGCACCACGGCGCGAAGGCCATGGCCGCGACCGACGTGGCCGTGTAGCTGGCGACCAGCCAGGTGCCTTCGTCGTAGCCGATGTGCAGCGCGCCGCGAATATCGGCGAGTGCGACTTTGGTGACCATCTCGTTGAGGCCAGAGACCAGCACGGCCAACAGCACGCCGACCAGACCAATGATGATCCGCGCCCCGAACACCGCAGGCGCAGCCGCCGTCGCCGGGCTGGTCGCGGCGAGAGGCGCCGAGACCGTCAGGGATGTCATGAATGAAAAGCTCCGGGGGTGAAAATACCGGAGCATTTTAGTGGGGCTTACTGCTGACGAAAATTGACTTATTGGCAGGTTATAAGTGCATCAGACACAACGGTGAATGCCTATGTGGGAGCGAGCTTGCTCGCGAAAGCGGTGGACCAGTCGCCATTGAGGTGACTGATCCACCGCTTTCGCGAGCAGGCTCGCTCCCACAGGGATTCGATGGTGCCTGATGATTTACGGCTGTGCCGCCAGCCACGTTTCATCGCAGCAGGTCTTGAGGGTTTCACGCAGCCAGCGGTGGGCCGGGTCCTTGTCGAAGCGCGGGTGCCAGGCCTGGGTCAGCATCAGCATGGGCAGCGGAATCGGCAGGTCGAATGAACGCAGTTTCAGGCCCAGCCGCCGCACGCTGAGCAGTGCTTCTTTGGGCACCGGCAAAATCAGGTCGGAGTCGGGCAAGGCAAACATCGCCGCATGGAAACTCGGCGCGATCACCGCCACCCGGCGCTCCAGCCCCAACGCATTCAACGCCGTGTCGATCGGGCCGCGAGCGATGCCACGCCGCGACATGCTGATATGGGAAAAACCGGCGTAGCGCTCAGCGGTGATTTCGCCGTCGAGCAGCGGATGGTTCTCGCGCACCAGGCCGACGAAATGCGTGGAGAACAGGTTCTGTACCTTTACCTCCGGCGTGAGCGGCCGGGTGTTGCTCACGCTCAGATCGATGCGCCCTTCGCGTAGCGCTTCATCGTCGCCATCGCCTTCCGGGACGAAGCGCAATTCGCAATGCGGGGCGAGCTGGTCGAGGGTGTCGAACAGCTTGCCGCCATAAACGCCGACGAAGAAATCATTGGCGCGGATGCTGAAACGTCGACGCAAGGTGCCCAGTTCGACGCTATCGGCGGAGCGAAACAGCAGCGCCGCCTGCTCGACCACGTCGCGCACCTGTTCGCGCAGTTCGAGGGCTTTGGGGGTCGGCACCAGACCACGCCCGGCGCGCACCAGGATCGGATCGCCGATGGCTTCGCGAATCCGCGTCAGCGTGCGGCTCATGGCCGCCGGGCTGAGGTTCATCCGCCGCGCCGCGCCGACCACACTGCCCTCCTCGAGCAAGGCATCGAGGGCGACCAGAAGGTTCATGTCCGGGAGTTGCATGCTGAGCACTCTTGGCTGATCTGGATTGATCCGGGCGCAATGCTAACAAACATCCCTCAAGAGTGACGATGCCAGCGCTGGCCTCTTCGCGAGCAGGCTCGCTCCCACCTTGGAATGCGTGCTCATGTGGGAGCGAGCCTGCTCGCGAAGAGGCCGGCCCAGCCAACGAAGGGCTCAGCGCTGCATACCCCAGCGCTTGACGGTCACTCGCTCTAGGGTGGCAAACACCAGATTCTCCACCAGCAAACCAATCAGGATCACCACCGCCAACCCGGCAAACACCTTGTCGGTGTACAGCTCATTACGATTCTGAAAGATGTACCAGCCCAGCCCGCCCTTGCCACTGGTCGCGCCAAACACCAATTCGGCTGCGATCAAGGTGCGCCAGGCAAACGCCCAGCCAATCTTCAAACCGGCGAGAATCGACGGCAGTGCCGCCGGGATCAGTATGAACAACACAAGGCGCAACCCCTTGAGACCATAATTGCGCCCGGCCATACGCAGCGTTTCGGAGACGCCGAGAAATCCGGCATAGGTGTTCAGCGCCAGCGCCCACAGCACCGAATGCACCAGCACGAAAATCAGACTGTTCTGCCCCAATCCGAACCAGAGCAGCGCCAGCGGCAACAGGGCGATCGCCGGCAACGGGTTGAACATCGAAGTCATCGTACTGAGCAGATCACGTCCCAACTGGGTCGAAACCGCCAATGTCGTCAGAGCGAACGCGAGGACAATGCCGATCAGGTAACCCTTGATCAGCACCACCAGGGATATCCACACCTTGGCCAGCAACTCGCCACTGAGCAGACCGTCGAACAGGGCCTGCGCGGTTTGCAAAAAACTCGGCAGCATCAGGTCGTTGTTCTGAATCCGCGCGACTACCTCCCAGATGATCGCCAATACGATCAGGATCAGGCTTTTGCGCAGCCAGCCCTGTTGCCAAAGGCGCGTCGCAAGCGGCAATTCGCGCTCGACCGGCACTGCGGTCAGCGGCTCGAGCACGGTTTCGAATTCTTCACGCACGGATGATGAATGGCTCATCGGGTAGTCCTCCTGACCGCTCAATAAGCGATGCGAATATCGTTGAAGTCGTGATCACGTTCGGTCTCCGGCGCTTGGCCCTCATCGAACAGCAGACGATGAATGCGCCGCGCCGACTCCTGAAACGCCACGCCGCCGAGGCTGTGCAGGTCGTATTGATGGCTGTGCACTTCGGCGCGCACCCGCCCTGGATGTGGCGACAACAAGAGGATGCGATTGCCGACCACCAAGGCTTCTTCGATCGAATGAGTGACGAACAGCAGGGTGAAGCGCACCTCTTCCCAGAGCAGCAGCAATTCCTCCTGCATCTTGCGGCGGGTCAACGCATCGAGTGCAGCGAAGGGTTCGTCCATCAAAAGAATTTTCGGCTGCATGGCCAAGGCCCGGGCGATCGCTACCCGCGCTTTCATGCCGCCGGACAAGGTGTGTGGATAGGCGTCGGCGAATGCTGCGAGGCCGACCTTTTCCAGATAATGCAACGCACGCTCTTCGGCTTCTTTCTTGTTCAAGGTGCGCGAGGCGAGCAACGGGAACATCACGTTCTGCTTGACGGTTTTCCACGGCGGCAGCTGATCGAATTCCTGAAACACCACAATGCGATCCGGCCCCGGCGCATCGACGCGCTGGCCTTGCAGGCGGATCTCGCCTTCGCAAGGCTGGATGAATCCGGCGACAGCCTTGAGCAAGGTCGATTTCCCGCAACCGGACGGGCCAAGCAGGACGAACCGGTCAGCCGGGTCGACGGCGAAACTGACTTGATGGGTAGCGCGCACCACCCGCTGCGGCGTGCGGTATTCAAGGCTGACGTGATCGACGGCCAGCAACGCTTCGCTGCGGGCGATCAGGCTGCTGGCCGCGTGGCCTGGCAAAGGGGCGTTCATGATCGATCTCCGGCAAATCAGAAAGGCGCGTCGCCCTGGATAGTCGTGCGATACAGCTTGCGGCGCAGATGCGCGGGGCAGCCGGCGGCGAGGTGGATCAGCGAGCGGTTGTCCCAGAACACCAGGTCATGCGGTTCCCACTGATGGCGGTAGATGTTTTGCGGCAGCACGCTGTGGGCGAAGAGTTCGCCGAGCAACTGACGACTTTCGTCTTTCGGCAGACCGACGATGCGCGTGGTGAAGCCTTCGCTGACGAACAAGGCCTTGCGGCCGTTTTCCGGATGAGTGCGCACCACCGGGTGCACCACTTCGGCGACCTGAGCCAGCTGTTCCGGGGTCAGGGTCGGGCGCCAGTTACCCTCGAACTTGGTTTCGCTGTAGCGCGCGGTATAGGAATGCGCAGCGGAACGTCCTTCGACCGCAGTGCGCAACGCAGCGGGCAAGTCGTCCCAGGCTTTGTGCATGTCGGCGAACAGCGTGTCGCCACCCTCGGCGGGCAGCTCCTGGGCGTGCAGCATCGAGCCGAGACTCGGCAGCTCTTTATAGGAGAGATCGGAATGCCAGAATTTGCCGGCGTCACCGAGACCGATGTTCTGGCCGTTCTCGATGATGTTGGAAACGATGAGGATTTCCGGGTGATTGGCCAAGAGGAATTGCTTGAGCACGTGGATCTGCAACACGCCGAAACGGCGGCTGAAATCGATTTGCTGTTGCGGGGTGATCTGCTGATCGCGGAACACCACGACGTGGTGATCCAGGTGCGCGCGATGAAGGCGCGCGAAGTCCTGATCATTGACCGGCCGGCGCAGGTCGAGGCCAACGATCTCGGCGCCGACGGCACCGCTGAAGGGACGAATTTCGAAGATTTGCGGCGCGGCAGTTGCGGCGCTTTCGGTGGCAGTAGCGGCGGACATCAATCATCTCCCACGCACGGCGCGCTCACGGACGCGCTCGTCGATCAGACACTCACGCTGGATTGCGTGTCGGTTCAGGTCGTGCGGCGCGCCGATTGGTCGGCAGGTACGCAGGTGGGTGACTTTATAGCTATAAGAATTGGAAATTAAATACCGTTAATGAATAACGATATGGCGAATGGTGAGGGCGTGGGTGACCATTTGTGTCACTTACCGACGGATATGTAGCGCTTCGGAGGACGCCTTCGCGAGCAGGCTCGCTCCCACAGTTGGAATGCAATCTCCTGTGGGAGCGAGCCTGCTCGAGAATAGGCCGTCACCAGCGCCGAAAATCTAGCGCTCGTGCAACGCCTCAGCCCGCGCGCGGATAATCGGCTTGAGCAAATAGCTCAACACCGACTTCTTGCCGGTGATGATATCCACCGAAGCGACCATCCCCGGGATGATCAGCAGTGGCTTTTCATCCGTGCCCAAGTGGCTGCGCTCGGTGCGCACCTTGATCACGTAGTAGGTGGTTTTCTTGTCTTCGTCGGTGATGGTATCCGCACCGATCTGCTCTAGCTGCGCCTTGAGCCCGCCGTAAATGGTGTAGTCATAGGCGGTGAATTTGACGATTGCTTCCTGACCCGGATGCAGGAACGCGATGTCCTGCGGGCGGATCTTGGCTTCGACCAGCAGGGTGTCGTCCAGCGGCACGATTTCAACCATGTCGCTGCCCGGCTGGATCACGCCGCCGATGGTGTTGACCAGCAACTTGTTGACGATACCCCGCACAGGTGAGGTAACCAGCGTACGGCTGACGCGGTCTTCCAGCGCCTTGCCGGTGGCCTGGGCCTTGTTCAGATCGGTGCGCGCTTCGTTGAGCTGGGTCAGCGCTTCGCTGCGGAATTTGCCGCGGGTTTCGTCGATCTTGCGCTGCACTTCCTTGATCGCCGATTCCGCGCGCGGAATGGCCAGCGTGGTCGCATCGAGCTGGCCACGGGTTTCCACTTCGGCACGCTTGAGGCGCAACACTTCCACCGGCGAGACCGCGCCCTGCGCCACCAGCGGCTCGGACATGTTGATTTCCTGACGCTGCAAGCCGAGTTGCTGACGGTACTGCGCCTGCTTGGAGCTGAACTCACGCAGCTCTTGCTGGCGCTGGATCAACTGCTCCTGCAAGCCGCCGATTTCATCGTGCAACTGCTGACGGCGGCTGATGTACAGCGACTCTTCGCTTTTCGCCTGGCCCGGCACGGCTTTGAGCACGTCCTCGGGGAAATTCAGCGGACGATCATCGACTTCCGCGCTCAGGCGCTCGACCCGCAGCAGCATCGACAGGCGATCAGCCTCGGTTTCGCCGACATTGGAGGCAAAACGCGTGTCGTCGAGACGAATCAGCGGCGCGCCGGCCTCGACGATCTGGCCTTCCTTGACGAACAGCTCGGAGACGATACCGCCCTCCAGGTTCTGGATTTTCTGGATCTTCGACGACGGAATCGCCTTGCCGTCGCCCTTGGTTACTTCGTCGATCACGGCGAAGTTGGCCCAGAGCATGAGGAACACGAAGAAGCCGATGATCGCCCAGATGGTCAGGCGCACGACGCGCGGGGCGTCTTCGATCAGCGCCTTGTTGACCTCCGGCAGCGGCTGACCCTGCAGCGAGGCAGAGCCCTTGAAGTAGCGACGGATCGACTCCTTGACACCGGACTTAAGCAACACTGATCTGCCCCTTCTTCAACGCTTCCATCACGGCGGCTTTCGGGCCGTCGGCGAGAATTTGCCCGCGATCGATCACCAGCAGCCGATCGACCAGCGACAACAGCGATGCCCGGTGCGTGACCAGCACCACGGTCTTGTTTTCAATCACTGCTGCGAGGCGTTGCTTGAGGCGTTCTTCGCCGGTGTTGTCCATCGCACTGGTTGGCTCATCCATCAGCAGAATCGGCGGATTGAGCAACAGCGCCCGGGCCAGGGCGACGTTCTGCCGCTGACCGCCGGAGAGGTTTTGCCCACGCTCGCCGACTTGCAGCTCGTAGCCTTGCGGGTGCAGACGGGCGAATTCGTGGACGCCGGCCAGTTCGGCGGCTTGCAGCACCAGCTCGTCTTCGACGTAACGCGCGCCGGACACCAGGTTGTCACGCAGGGTGCCGGACAGCAGCTGAATGTCCTGCGGCACGTAACCGATGTTGTAACGCAGTTCGCTGACGTCGATCTGGCGGATGTCCACGCCGTCGACCAGCAAGGCACCGTCGTCCGGTTGGTACAGGCCCACCAGCAGTTTCGCCAGCGAACTCTTGCCCGAACCACTGCGGCCGATGATGCCGATCTTCTCGCCGGGACGGATCACCAGGTTGATGTTCTTCAGCGCCGGGTTCTGCTGGTCCGGATAGGTGAAGCTGAGCTGACGGCATTCGATCGCACCCTGCAGAACCTTGCGGCTCAGCGGGCGCTCCTCGAAGTTGCGCTCCTGCGGCAGCTCCATCATCTGGTCGACCGAGGTCATGGTCACCCGCGCCTGTTGATAGCGCGTGAGCAGGCCGGACAGCGACGCCAGCGGGCTCAGCGCGCGGCCACTGAGCATGTAGCAGGCAATCAGCCCGCCCATGCTCAGGTTGCCGGCGATGATCTGGTACACGCCGAAGACGATCATGATCACCCCGGCCAGTTGCTGGATCAGCAAGGTGATGTTCATTGCCAGACCGGAGAGCATTTTCACTCGCAGCTCGAGACGGCTGAGGGTGCCGATGGTCTGCTCCCACTGATACTGGCGCTCGCTTTCAGCGTTGTTGACCTTGACCGCATCCAGGCCGGCGAGGGTTTCGATCAGGCTCGACTGGCGCTCGGCGCCCAGCGCCATGGTGCGCTCCATGGTCGCGATCAGCGGCTTCTGCAAGGCGTAGCCGATCAACAGGGCAATCGGGAACGCCAGCACCGGAATCCACACCAGATGCCCGCCGAGAATGGCGATGACGATGAAAATCAGGATGGTGAACGGCAGGTCGATCAGACTGGTCAGGGTCAGCGAGGCGAGAAAGTCGCGCAGGCTCTGAAACTCGTGGATGTTCTGGGCAAAGCTGCCGACCCGCGCCGGGCGGTATTTCATCGCCATGCCGACAATGCGCTCGAACAGCGTGGCGGAGATGATCAGGTCGGTTTTCTTCCCGGCCAGATCCAGGCACAGGCTGCGCAGGCTCTTGAGGATCAAGTCGAAGATGTAAGCGCCGGTGATGCCCAGCGCCAGCACCCAAAGGGTTGCTTCGGCCTGGTTCGGTACCACGCGGTCGTAGACGTTCATCACGAACAGCGGCGCGGCCATGGCGATGATGTTGATCAGGAAACTGGCGGCGATCGCATCGGCGTACAGCCAGCGCGAACGCTTGAGGGTGTCGCGAAACCACGAGCGTGCGCGCGGGATCAGCGTGCCGTGGTTGACGTCGAATTTGTGCTGCGGCTGGGCGAAAAAGACTTTGCCGGTGTAATCGTCGGTCAGCAGTTCACGGCTGACCACCGACTCGCCGCCATCGCTTTCGCTGAGCAGTACGCGTGCTTCGTCGTCGCCCTGCCAGCCGAGCAGGACGGCACTGCGGCCATCCTTGAGCAGCAACAGCGCGGGCATGGCGATCGCCGGAATTTCTTCAAGCTTGCGCTGCAACACCCGCCCCTGCAGCCCGGCGCGAGCCGCTGCGCGCGGCAGCAACTCGACACTCAAACGTTGTTTGGGCAGCGGCAGGCCGGTGGTCAGCATCGCCGCGCTGGCAGGCTTCTGGTGCAGCATGCACAGGGCGAGCAGACCATCCAGCAACGGATCGTCATGCAACGCGCGTGGATCATGGCTGAGTTGAACTCGACTGACTTCTGATTCCACGCTCGACACTCTTTAACAGTTGAAAGGGATAACTCAGTTCATCCCAGGCAGCTGGACCTTGGGCTTCACGTCGTTCTGCACAACGGATGCCAACGGCGCGACCACTCCCTGGCTTTTGAGCAATTGGCCCATGGTCGCCTTGATTCGGTACTGAGTAAATAACTGAATGTTCTTGATTTCCGCCAGACGCCGCGAGGCGGTGAACAGCTCGTTTTCGCTGTCGAGCAAATCCAGCAGGGTGCGTTCGCCGAGGCTGAATTGACGCTGGTAGGCGGTACGCACCGAGGTGCTGCGATCGACGTACTGCTGAGCGATCGGCACCTGAGCGTTGGCGTTGTTCAGGGCGTTCCAGGCCAGGCCGAGCTCTTCGTTCAACTGACGCAGGGCGTTGTTGCGGATGTCCAGCGCCTGGTTGGCCAGGTACGACTTGGATTCCAGATCGGCCTTGTTGCTGCCACCGGAATACAGGTTGAAACGCATGCGCAGCATGGCCTGCCATTCGTTGTTGTGGCCGTTCTGGCCGTCGAGATCGTTGTCGGCGGTACGGCCCAGCTCAGCGTCGAAGCGCGGGTAGAAGGTCGATTTGGCAGTGGCGAACTGCTTCTCGGCAGCGGCGATGTCCGACTCGGCGGAGCGCAGGATCGGGCTGTTTTCCAACATCTGCGCGCGGGCTTCATTGAGGTTGGCGGGCATCATCGCCATGAACGGCGCCGGGCGCTCGAGCTGGTCGGGCATCTGGCCGACGGCGCTGAGGAAGTTGGTTTCCGCATCGGCGAGGTTGGTCTGCTCGGTGATCAGATTGTTGCGGGCCTGGGCCATACGCGCTTCGGCCTGATCAAGGTCGGCACCGCTGCCGACGCCGCGCTGGGTGCGCAGCTGGATCTGATCGTAGATGCGCTGGTGGCTCTTGAGGTTTTCCTCGGCCAGACGCACGAATTCGCGACGGGTCAGCACGTCCAGATAAACCTGGGCGACGGTCAGCGCAGTGCGTTCGGAAGTGCCCAGCAACGAGTAAGCACGGGAGCTGACGTTGGCTTGTTGACGCGCAACTTCATTGGACGTCGCGAAACCGTCAAAAACCATTTGCGAGAGACGTAAACTTGACTCGCTGCGGTTCAACGTCTCCCAGTGATTGCTTCCACCGTTCGCTCGAGTGGTCACACTGTCGGTGCCTTCACGGCCATAACCGCCGAGCAGATCGACCTTGGGCAGGTATCCCCCTTTCGCAGCCTTTAACTGATAATCCGCCGCCAATCGACTGTTGACCCCCGCCTGAATCTCCGGATGGACATCCAGCGCCTGTTGCATGGCTTCTGGTAAGGATTGTGCTTGTACGAATGAGGCGGCGAGAGCGAAGGGAGCGGCAAGGAGCAAAAGCGAACGCATGGTTGGAATTTTCCCGGAACTTCTTGTCTTGAATCACAGCAGAACGTGGTGCTGCGTCGGATGATGGCAACCCGAAAGACCGTATGTCGGAAAGTTCAAAACAGGAACTGGATGACAGGCTGAAGGACAGGTCGCCGCGGAAATATCAATGTGACATTAGTGGGGCGATTGTTTAGGATGGCACCCAGAAGGTCAATAGTTTGGCATAAAGTTAATCGCGATAATTTATAGCCAGATTATTGACGGAAATACAGCGTCAATAAGTTATCCATCTATAGAAAGTACGTCCAGACTGAAGTGGCGCCGACGCCCGTCAGGTCCATGGAAGTCAACTGAATGTGACACCCCGGAGAGTCTTCAATGAGCAGTGTTGTTGCCGTCGTCAAAAGCATTGTCGGTCAGGTTTTCGTGGTGTCCCCAGAGGGCGTGCGTCGCGTACTCGTTGAAGGCGATCGCCTGTATGTCGGCGACCAGATCGATACCGGTCTGTCCGGTGCGGTGTCGCTGGAACTGGCCGATGGCCGCATGCTCGATCTGGGTCGCGACACCCAGTGGAGCGCCAGTTCACCTGACTCCAGCACTGACCTGGCCGAAGCCACCGCGCAGGCTGCGCCTTCTGTAGAAGAACTGCAGCAAGCCATCGCCGCTGGTGTCGACCCGACCACCGCACTCGAATCCACCGCGGCCGGCCCGACCGCCGCAGGTACCGGTGGCGCCGCCGGTGGTGGTCACAGCTTTGTCATGCTCGACGCCACCGCTGGCCGCGTCGATCCGACCATTGGCTTCCCGACGGCGGGCATCAATTCTGCCGGGCAAGTCGCGCAGGACACCACCGGCGGCCTGACCACCGACACCACCACCAACGCGCTGCGTGACTCGACCCTGAGCCTCAGCGCCACGCCGACCATCACCGAAGCCGGCGGCGTGCTGGTGTACACCGCGACCCTGACCCAGGCGCCGCTGACCGACCTGACCATCACCCTGTCCAATGGCGCAGTGATCGTCATCCCGGCCGGCGCCACCACCGGCACCGTCAACGTGCCGCTGGCACCGAACGACACGGTCTACAACGACCCGACCCAGATCGACGTGACCGTCACCGGCACCAGCGGCGGCAACGGCATCACCGTGACCCCGCCGACTATCCCGGCGACCACGCAAGTCACCGACACCGTCGACACCACTACCGTCACGTTGACGGCTGGTTCGAGCGTGACCGAAGGCGGCCAGATTACCTACACCGCGACGCTGACTAACCCGGCGCAAACTCCGGTCACCGTCACGCTGTCGAATGGCTCGACCATTACCATTGGCGCTGGCCAGACTACCGGCACTGTTAACGTGCCGACCCCGACCAATGACGTTTACAACAACGGCAGCACTGTTACGACGACGATCACCGGGGCTACCGGCGGCAACTTTGAAAACCTGGTGCCGAATCCGACGCCAGCAGTAACTACGATCACCGACTCGGTCGATAACACTGGCCTGACCCTGACAGCGACCAACAACATTGTTGAAGGCGGTCAGATCACCTACACCGCGACGTTGACCAACCCGGCGCAAACCCCGGTGACCGTCACTCTGTCGAACGGCTCGACCATCACCATTGCGGCTGGCGAAACCGTTGGTACCGTCAACGTGCCGACTGCGGCCAACGACGTATACAACAATGGCAGCACCGTCAGCACCACGATCACTGGCGCAACTGGCGGCAATTTCGAAAACCTGGTGCCGAACACCACGCCAGCCGTTACCACCATCACCGATTCGGTCGACAACACCGGTTTGACTCTGACCGCGACCAATAACATCGTTGAAGGCGGTCAGATCACTTACACCGCGACCCTGACCAACCCGGCGCAGACGCCGGTAACTGTCACTCTTTCCAACGGTTCGACCATCACCATTGCTGCGGGCGAAACCGTCGGCACCGTGAACGTGCCGACTGCGGCCAATGACGTTTACAACAATGGCAGCACCGTCAGCACGACGATCACCGGGGCTACCGGCGGCAACTTCGAAAACCTGGTGCCAAACACCACGCCAGCCGTTACCACGATCACTGATTCGGTTGATAACACCGGTCTGACCCTGACTGCGACGAATAACATTGTTGAAGGCGGCCAGATCACTTACACCGCGACGTTGACCAACCCGGCACAAACCCCGGTAACCGTCACGCTGTCCAACGGCTCGACCATCACCATTGCCGCTGGCGAAACCGTCGGCACCGTCAACGTGCCGACTGCGGCCAACGACGTGTACAACAATGGCAGCACCGTTACGACCACGATCACCGGCGCTACCGGTGGCAATTTCGAAAATCTGGTGCCGAACCCGACGCCAGCCGTTACCACCATTACCGACTCGGTCGACAACACCGGCCTGACCCTGACTGCGACCAACAACATTGTTGAAGGCGGCCAGATCACCTACACCGCGACCTTGACCAACCCGGCACAAACCCCGGTAACTGTCACTCTGTCCAACGGTTCGACCATTACCATCGCGGCCGGCGAAACCGTCGGTACCGTCAACGTGCCAACAGCGGCCAATGACGTCTACAACAATGGCAGCACCGTCAGCACCACGATCACTGGCGCTACCGGTGGCAATTTCGAAAATCTGGTGCCAAGCAACACGCCTGCGGTCACCACCATCACCGATTCGGTCGATGACACTGGCCTGACGCTGACCGCGACCAACAACATTGTTGAAGGCGGTCAGATCACTTACACCGCAACGCTGACTAATCCAGCGCAGACGCCAGTTACCGTCACCCTGTCGAACGGTTCGACCATCACCATTGCTGCGGGCGAAACCGTCGGCACCGTCAACGTGCCGACTGCGGCCAATGACGTCTACAACAACGGCAGCACCGTTAGCACCACCATCACTGGCGCCACCGGTGGCAATTTCGAAAATCTGGTGCCAAACACCACACCAGCCGTGACCACGATCACTGATTCGGTCGACAACACCGGGCTGACCCTGACCGCTACCAACAACATCGTTGAAGGCGGTCAGATCACCTACACCGCGACGCTGACCAATCCGGCACAAACCCCGGTAACCGTCACTCTGTCGAACGGTTCGACCATCACCATCGCGGCCGGCGAAACCGTGGGCACCGTCAACGTGCCGACTGCGGCCAATGACGTCTACAACAATGGCAGCACCGTCAGCACCACGATCACTGGCGCTACCGGCGGCAACTTTGAAAACCTGGTGCCAAACACCACGCCAGCCGTTACCACGATCACTGATTCGGTTGATAACACCGGCCTGACGCTGACCGCGACCAACAACATTGTTGAAGGCGGTCAGATCACTTACACCGCAACGCTGACTAATCCAGCGCAGACGCCAGTTACCGTCACCCTGTCGAACGGCTCGACCATCACCATTGCTGCGGGCGAGACCGTTGGCACCGTGAACGTGCCGACTGCGGCCAATGACGTCTACAACAATGGCAGCACCGTCAGCACCACGATCACCGGGGCTACCGGTGGCAATTTCGAAAATCTGGTGCCAAACACCACGCCAGCCGTTACCACGATCACTGATTCGGTTGATAACACCGGCCTGACGCTGACCGCGACCAACAACATTGTTGAAGGCGGTCAGATCACTTACACCGCAACGCTGACTA
>NZ_JAFGYL010000104.1:0-394 GCF_017491835.1 Pseudomonas sp. 67(2021) | reverse complement strand
GAGAACACCCGGTCAAGCGCGGTCAGCGAGGCGTCGGTTTCGATGACCTGGTCGCCGACATTGTCGACATAGTAAGTATCGACGCCGTCGCCACCGATCATGGTATCGGCACCGAGGCCGCCATTGAGTGTGTTGGCCAGCGCGTTGCCAGTGATGCGGTTATCGCGCTCATTGCCCGTGCCGTTGATGGCATTGCCGGTCAGGATCAGGTTCTCGACGTTGGCGCCGAGGGTGTAGTCGATGGACGAGAACACACGGTCAAGTGCAGTGAGCGATGCATCGGATTCAATGACCACATCGCCGACGTTGTCGACATAGTACGTATCGACACCGTCGCCACCGATCATGGTGTCAGCGCCGACGCCGCCATCAAGGGTGTTGGCGGCCGCGTTAC
>NZ_JAFGYL010000103.1:0-412 GCF_017491835.1 Pseudomonas sp. 67(2021) | reverse complement strand
TGCTCAAGCTGCGCCAGGTCTGCTGCGATCTGCGCCTGGTCAATATGCCGCTGACGGCGAAGGCGTTGCGCTCGGGCAGCGGCAAGCTGATCAGCCTGATGGAGATGCTTGAAGAATTGCTCGGCGAAGGTCGGCGCATTCTGCTGTTCTCGCAGTTCACCTCGATGCTGGCGCTGATCGAGCAGGAATTGCAGCAACGCGGGCTTGGCTACTCGTTGCTGACCGGCGACACCACCGATCGGCGCACGCCGGTGAGGGATTTCCAGGGCGGCAAGGTGCCGTTGTTCCTGATCAGCCTCAAGGCCGGGGGCACTGGTCTGAACCTGACGGCGGCGGACACGGTGATTCACTTCGATCCGTGGTGGAACCCGGCGGTGGAGAATCAGGCGACTGATCGGGCGTATCGCATCGG
>NZ_JAFGYL010000102.1:0-429 GCF_017491835.1 Pseudomonas sp. 67(2021) | reverse complement strand
ACATTTAGCTGAATAAATGACCATCCCGCCACCGAATAGACGATGCTATCTAAGAATCGCTTACGGTATAACAGCCAAGGAAACGTCATCAAAAACCCTGCCCAATGCCACTTAGGCGTCAATCGCCCTGCCTTATCAAACTGGGCAAAACGCTTGAGATAATATGCCTGCGAGCGATTGCCGATAAAGGCTTTGTCATACATCAGACGCTGTTTATCAGTTAGCTGTGGCTGCCAAAATGGCGGCGGTGATGTTTTTTCAAGAAATAACATGGCGATTAGGGATTATCCATTGGTTGTGTTCACTTTTTGAGGTTTTCACTTTTTGGGGTTTTCACTTATAATAGCCGAATTTTATCACAACCACCCTTTATCACACCAACTACGATTTTGCAAATGATGACACATCAAGACACCCAAACTTCTGAGA
>NZ_JAFGYL010000101.1:0-432 GCF_017491835.1 Pseudomonas sp. 67(2021) | reverse complement strand
CCATGTATGTCGTGGTTGGGCTGATTGGCTTCGGTATCGAATCGAGCCAGGGGAATGCGTTTGCGCAAGGCTGGCAGTTATATGCGATCACCGCTTGCCTGATGCTGGTGTTCGCGTTTCCTGGCTTTACGTGGCAATACCTGGTTCGCCATCATCGCGATTCCCGTTAATTCCCGCCGGGCAGGTTCCCGCTGTCTCGGCATGAGAGAGCGCCATGTCCGATCACACTCCGCTGAACGACCCCCCCCATACCACACAGGAACCGGACGCCGGTCTGCGCGAGACGCAGGTTGCATCTGCGTTGATGCACCAGGGTAAATTCCTCACGCTCAAGCAGGACATCGTGCGGCTGCCGGACGGCCGCAACGCCAGCCGCGAATATCTGGTTCATCCGGGCGCGGTGATGATGATTCCGCTGTTCGACGATGGCAC
>NZ_JAFGYL010000100.1:0-433 GCF_017491835.1 Pseudomonas sp. 67(2021) | reverse complement strand
GTTTGAAACAGGGGCGCATGCCATTATGGTAGTCGAGCCGACTGCTGATAGTGTGGATGGCGAAGAACGATTGATTCCTTGGCACAAACAGACCATTGGCGAGGTAAATTTAGCCAAGCAAACCCTGATGGTTGATTGGGGCAGTGATTACTAAACGTTGATAACTAGCATTAATGATTAATCGTTGCGTGTTCGTCGTTGATGGGTGCTTAGCATTTATTCGATGGGAGTTGTCAATCAACAAGGCGTTGTTAATGCCAAGCTAAAGTGAGTGTAGCGTATGTTTTTTGCGGTAATAACCATTTTGCCCGAAATGTTTGCTAGTATTACTGACTTTGGCATCACTGGGCGGGCGCTAGCTCGCAAGCAAGCGGAAATCTTGCTGATTAACCCAAGAGACTTTACCACAGACAATTATCGGCGTATCGATGAG
>NZ_JAFGYL010000099.1:0-440 GCF_017491835.1 Pseudomonas sp. 67(2021) | reverse complement strand
CACCCGTACTGGCCGGCCGCTACGCACGGTGGTCGACACGGTCTACGCAGACTTCGGCCTGATTCCATTCCTGGAAGCGCAAGGCGCGCGGGTCGACAAACTGGCGTACCACTATTACTACGGTGGCGGCACCAGCCCATACCGGGTCAGTGTTCCAGGGGGAACGATCGACGTCTTTGCCGAGATGAAAAAGATCGGTAAGCCCGTCATCATCAACGAGTTGAACGCCGCCGAAATCTACGCCCCGCTGCGGGGCCAACCGTATGACGACGCGAAGGCCCTGGTCAGCCTGAAAACGCACATCGGCTACTTGCTGAACCAGAACGACGCCAATATCGAGGGCGCCGAGTTCTACGAGTTGTATGACGAATCCGGCAAAAACGCTGCCGAGTCCAACTTCGGACTGATGAAAACGCCGGCGCAGCCCAAAACCCAGATGC
>NZ_JAFGYL010000010.1:0-188346 GCF_017491835.1 Pseudomonas sp. 67(2021) | reverse complement strand
GGACATGGGTGGGACCAGCCTGTTTTTTGAGTTCACGAAGAACCCTGTGGGAGCGAGCCTGCTCGCGAAAGCGGTGGATCAGTCACCGTTAATGTTGGATGACAGAATGCATTCGCGAGCAGGCTCGCTCCCACAGGGGCACCAATATTTGCTAGATCGCCTGCTGGCTCTTGAGCGTCTGCTCCAGCGCCTGCACACAGCGCTCTTCGGCTGTGTCCAGCTCGAGCTTCATCTGTTCGATATCCAGCAGCTGCTGTTCGAGCTGTTCGCGGCGTTCGCTGATTTTCGCCAGCATGCTGTTGAGCTGTTTGGTGTTACCGCCTGACGGGTCGTAGAGTTCGATCAGCTCGCGGCATTCGGCCAGGGAAAAACCGATGCGCTTGCCGCGCAGGATCAGCTTCAGAGTGACCTTGTCGCGCGGCGAATAGATCCGTTCCTGGCCACGACGCTCGGGGCTGAGCAGGCCTTGCTCTTCATAAAAGCGGATCGCCCGGGTGGTGATGTCCAGCTCGCGGGCGAGGTCGGAAATGCTGTAGGTCTGACTGCTCATGAAAGCGCTCGGAAAATGGGCATGGCGCTAAGCTAATCGGTGGTTTACGTTTACGTCAAGAAGGATGGTTGTGGTTGTCTGTACAGGCCCCTTCGCGAGCAAGCTCGCTCCCACATTCGACCGCGTTCCTTCAGATGAAATGCAATTCATTGTGGGAGCGAGCCTGCTCGCGAAGAACGATAACGCGGTAAAAAAGCCCTACACCTTCTCCAGCTTCTTCTCCTGCGCCGTCACCTGCTGGCACAACTCGATCATCTGCTCGCGCATCCAGCGGTTGGCCGGGTCCTGGTCGGTGCTTTCGTGCCAGTACAAATGCGTTTCCACCGACGGCACATCATTCACCGGCAAATTGAACGACTGCAAATCATGGCGGCGGGCAAAGCGTTCCGGCACGGTCATGACCATGTCGGTCTGCTGCATCACTTGCGAAGCCATCAAATAGTGCTGCGAGCGCAGGGCGATCTTGCGCTGGATGCCCATTTTGCCCAGCGCCAGATCGACATAACCCAGACCGCTGCGGCGGCTGGAAATATGGATGTGAGTCAGCGACAGGTAGTCGTCGAGGCTGAGTTTTTCCTTGCCCGCCATTGGGTGGCCCTTGCGCATGGCGCAGACGTAACGGTCGTCCATCAGCTTGACGTGGCGCACCTGCGGGTCGGTGTTGAGCGGCGCATCCACGGCGAAATCCAGACGCCCGGCCGCGAGTTCCTTGGTGGTTTCCCGGCGCTTGGACAGAAAGCTTTCGATGATCACCGTCGGCGCGAGGCGGCGCAGGCGCTGGAACAGTGGTGGCAGAATGATTGCTTCCGTCAGGTCGGTCATGCTGATGCGGTAGGTCTTGACCGCCTGCGCCGGGTTGAAGATGCGACTTTCCTGCACCGACACGCGCAGCAGCGACAGGGCGTTGCGCACCGGGCCGATGATGTTCTGCGCCATCGGCGTCGGCACCATGCCCTGAGCGGTACGCACGAAGAGCGGGTCGTTGAAGGTTTCGCGCAACCGCGCCAGCGCGTTGGACACCGCCGGCTGGGTGATCCCGACAATCTGCCCGGCGCGGGTCAGGTTGGCTTCGGTGTAGATCGCGTCGAAGACGATGAAAAGGTTCAGGTCGACCTTGCTCAGATTCATAACGCGGCTTCTCTTGTTATTAAGTGCAAGTGTTTTGGGGCTGACGATCAGCGGATCATATATTGGTGATGAATGTTTATACACGCCGAGAATAGGCTAGGTAAATGATCAGCGCTGTTCTAGCATCGATTGCATGACTTGAACAACCTCTGCCCGAGAAGGTAACTACCCATGGATTTCGCTTATTCGCCCAAGGTTCAGGAACTGCGTGAGCGCGTGACTGCGTTCATGGACACTTACGTTTACCCGGCCGAAGCGGTGTTCGAACGCCAGGTCGCCGAGGGCGATCGCTGGCAGCCGACCGCGATCATGGAAGAGCTCAAGGCCAAGGCCAAGGCTGAAGGGCTGTGGAATTTGTTTCTGCCTGAGTCCGAGCTGGGCGCCGGCCTGAGCAACCTCGAATATGCGCCATTGGCGGAAATCATGGGCCGTTCCCTGCTGGGGCCCGAGCCGTTCAACTGCTCGGCGCCGGACACCGGCAATATGGAAGTGCTGGTGCGCTACGCCAACGAAGAACAGAAACAGCGCTGGCTCGAGCCGCTGCTGCGCGGCGAGATCCGTTCGGCGTTCGCCATGACCGAGCCTGACGTGGCGTCTTCCGACGCGACCAACATGGCCGCCCGTGCCGTGCGTGATGGCGATCAGTGGGTAATCAACGGCAAGAAATGGTGGACTTCCGGCGCTTGCGATCCGCGCTGCAAGATTCTGATCTTCATGGGCCTGAGCAACCCCGACGCGCCGCGTCACGCCCAGCACTCGATGATCCTCGTGCCGGTCGATACCCCCGGGGTGAAGATCGTCCGGCCGCTGCCGGTGTTCGGTTACGACGATGCACCGCACGGTCACGCCGAAGTGCTGTTCGATAACGTGCGGGTGCCGTACGAAAACGTCCTGCTCGGTGAAGGACGCGGCTTTGAAATCGCTCAGGGTCGCCTTGGCCCAGGCCGCATTCACCATTGCATGCGTTCGATCGGCATGGCCGAGCGTGCGCTGGAACTGATGTGCAAACGCTCGGTGAGCCGCACCGCATTCGGCAAACCGCTGGCGCGTCTGGGCGGCAACATCGACAAGATCGCCGACTCGCGGATGGAAATCGACATGGCGCGTCTGCTGACGTTGAAAGCGGCGTACATGATGGACACCGTCGGCAACAAAGTGGCGAAAAGCGAGATTGCGCAGATCAAAGTCGTCGCACCGAACGTGGCCCTGCGGGTGATCGACCGCGCTATCCAGATGCACGGCGGGGCAGGGGTGTCGAACGATTTCCCGCTGGCCTATATGTATGCGATGCAGCGCACCCTGCGTCTGGCCGACGGCCCGGACGAAGTGCACCGCGCGGCGATTGGCAAGTTCGAGATCGGCAAGTATGTGCCGAAGGAAATGCTGCGCAGCGGCCAGTAACACCGCGTCGCCTCCCCCAGTCTGATCGTTCCCACGCTCTGCGTGGGAATGCCGCCACGGACGCTCTGCGTCCACTGTGACGCGGAGCGTCACGGGATGCGTTCCTTTGCTGCGCGTGGGAACGATCAGGCGTCAGGATCAATACACCCAAACCTCAACCCGCCGATTCTTGATCCGCCCTTCATCCGCGCTGTTGGTCGCCACCGGCATCAGCGCACCAAAGCCGCGTACTTCGCGCATGACCACACCGTTTTTGACCAGCTCGCGCCGCACCGCCATTGCTCGCAGCTTCGACAGTAGATCAGCCCGCGCCGGGTCATCCTTCAAATCACCAAACCCCACCAGCGTCACCGCCCGCTCGGTCTTGCCATTGCGCTTTATATAGTCGAGCACCCGCGCCAGATCCTGCCGCGCCTTGTTGTCCAGACTGGCGCTGCCCTCGGCAAAACGGAAATTCACTGTCAGGCGCTGGGCATGCCGGCTGAGGGATTGGTAACCCTCGGGCATCAGCGCATTCGGCGCCACGCTCATGGCCTGCACGGTCTGGCTGACAAAACCGCTGGTCGCGACGATCGCCTGTCCCTGTGGACTTTGCGCGAACGTTGCCAACGCCTGCGCCCACGGATTGCGGCTGTCCGGCGGTAGATAAAAGAACAAGCGCCGCGACAGCGGATAATCTTCGGTGGCGATCAGACTGTTCAGCGGCAGCATCGCTTGCGACGCGCCGTCGGCAATCGCTACGGCTTTGGCCTGGCGCACGTAAGGCAAGCCGATGAAGCCGATACCTTGCGGATCGGCGCTGACCGCATCGGACAATTGCTCGCTGGATTCAAAACGTTTCGCCGCGCTGCTCAGACTTTTCCCTCGCCGGCTCAGGACCAGTTCCTTGAACGTGTCGTATGTCCCCGATTGATCATCCCGCGCATATAAGTGTATGGCGCCGCCACGGCCGCCGAGCTCTTCCCAGTTTTTCACTTCGCCGGCAAAAATCCGCGCCAGTTGCTCGGTGTTCAACTGCTCAAGCGGGTTGGCCGGGTTGAGGATGATCGCCAGGCCGTCGATGGCAATGACTTGCTCGGCCGCCGGACTTTTCAGATCGCCGAGGGTTTGCAGGGCAAGCAGTTCGCTGTCCTTGATCTCACGGGAAGAGGCGGCCAGATCGGCGCTGGCGTTTTTCAATGCAGTGAAGCCAGTGCTGGAACCGTGGGCGGCGACTTCGATGATTACGCGTTGCCCTTGTGCGGTCTGGCCGACGATGCGTTGTTCGTTGGCGGTGTCCGGGGTTTCGCGGTGGATTTTCAGCAGGCCTTGTTCCTGCAACAGGCCTTCGACCAGCGCCGGGCCGAGTTCGGCGCCGATGGTGTTGGAGCCCTGAATGCGTAATGCCGGGCCGTTTTCGGGGATCGGCAGGGCGGCGGCGGACACCGACAGCCAGCCACTCAACAGGAAAACGCAGAGAACACGCAGGGTCATTCCGGCACCGAATCAAGCCAAGGGGATTGCCGGGGAGATTAAGTCAGGCGCGTGACCGAAATATGACAGGGATTGAAGGGTGTAAATATCAATTGTGGGAGTGAGCTTGCTCGCGAAGGCGGCGTATCAGCAACATATCTGATTACTGACACTCCGCCTTCGCGAGCAAGCTCGCTCCCATAGGGATCTCAGGCAACTCGCGAATCAGGCCAGCTCAAGCCAGATCGGCGCATGGTCCGAGGGTTTTTCCATGCCGCGCAGTTCGTAGTCCACGCCGGCATCCTTGACCCGTGGCAGCAGGCCATGGGACGCCAGAATCACATCGATGCGCAGACCACGCTTCGGTTCATCTTCGAAACCACGGCTGCGATAGTCGAACCAGCTGAACATGTCGCTCACGTCGGGGTTGAGGTGCCGATAGCTGTCGGTCAGGCCCCAGTTCTTCAGGCGCGCCATCCACTCGCGCTCCTCCGGCAGGAAGCTGCATTTGCCGGTTTTCAGCCAGCGCTTCATGTTGTCCGGGCCGATGCCGATGTCGCAGTCTTCCGGGGATATGTTCACATCACCCATCACCACCAGTGGCTGTTCATTGTGGAACTGGCTTTCCAGCAGCGCTTGCAGATCGCTGTAAAAACGTTCCTTGGCAGGGAATTTGGTTGGGTGGTCGCGGCTTTCACCTTGGGGGAAATAGCCGTTCATGATCGTCACCGGCACGCCGTTGGCATCTGCAAAAGTGCCCCAGATAAAGCGCCGCTGCGCGTCTTCTTCGTCAGTGGCAAAGCCTTTATGGATGGCGATCGGTTCGTTGCGCGAGAGCAGGGCGACACCGTAATGGCCCTTCTGGCCATGGAAGTGCACGTGGTAACCGAGGGCGCGGATGTCTTCGTGGGGGAACTGGTCGTCGTGGACCTTGGTTTCCTGCAGGCCGATCACGTCGGGCTGATGTTTTTCGATCAGCGCTGCCAGCTGATGCGGACGGGCACGCAGTCCGTTGATGTTGAAGGAAACAATCTTCATGGTCGGCAGTCCTGGCAAAAGGGCGATGCTAGCTGACATGGGGAAGATGGGCCAGTGTGGGACAAATCATTTTGGCCTGTGGGATTTGTGATGCCCTATGCAGCGCCTCTGTGGGAGCGAGCCTGCTCGCGAAGAGGCCGGCAAGATCGATGAAGATCCCGACTTGGTCTATACCTGTCAGGGGAACCACATCGCCCGCCCAAGGTTCGTACCAACAAGCGCGCCAGTCTCCGAGCGCGCCCCCGGGGAGAATCACTGCAATGCCTGAAACCCAGTCCGCCGTTGCCGACATCCACATGCTCGACCGCGGCTATTCACGCGAAGCCCGCTCGTTGCTGTATCAGGCCTATCGCCACGAGCCGACCTTCGGCTACCTGTTCGAAGCCGAGCGTCCCGGCTACGAACAGCGCGTGCGCGCGACGGTGCGCGAGTTGGTCAAACAGCATTTTCTCCAGGACCTGCCGGCGATCGGCCTGCTGGTCAACGACCGCTTGATCGGCATTGCCCTGATCGCACCACCGCAACGGCGCCTGGGCGTTACCGAAAGCTGGGCGTGGCGCTTGCGCATGGTGCTCAGCACCGGTTTTCGCTGCACCCGGCGTTATCTGGAATACCACGACGCCGTCGCCGCATGCGTGCCGGGTGACTCGGTGCACATGCTGCCGCTGCTCGGCGTTCACCCGCAGTTTCAGGGCAAGCACTACGGCGAACAGTTGCTCACCGCCGTGCACAACTGGTGCGCGGTCGATGAAACCTCGCAAGGGGTGGTGCTCGACACCGGCAACCCGCGCTACCTGGAATTCTATAAAAGGCAGGGTTATCAGGAGATCGGCGAGGTTGCCGTCGGACCGGTGCGCGAACACGTATTTTTCCACGCCAATCCGCAGGTGTTACAAACAGCAACGGGATAACGATCGAACTTCTTCACAAATTACCTGTTCTATCAGGCTCCCGAGCCCGTGATAGCATCCGCGCCTATGAAGTTTCCACGAAGATTTACCAGCGGCGTGCTGATGCTGTTATCCAGCTGCGCGGCGCTGGCGCAAAGTGAATTGGATGTACGGATCAAGCCGTCCAACGATGAACTCAAGGCCAATATAGAAGGCTATATCGGCAGCCTCGGCGATCGCGACGAAGAAGCCTTGCTGCGTTTCAGTCGCGGTGCCGAAGAGCAGGCGCGCAAAGCGGCGCAGGCTCTGGGCTACTATCAGCCGCAGATCGACAGTGACGTAAAGGGCGGGGAAAAACCGCGTCTGGTGCTGAACATCGATCCCGGCGAGCCGATTCGCCTGCGCAACGTCACCGTGCGCGTCGACGGCCCGGCGGCCTCGCTGAAATCCTTTCGCGTACCGAAAAGCGACCTGCTCAAGTCCGGCGCCGTGCTCAACCATGGCCGTTACGAAGACGCCAAACGGGTGATCCAGAACCAGGCCTCGCGCTTCGGTTACTTCAGCGGTCATTTCACCAGCCAGAAACTCATGGTCGATCCCCGCGCGGGCGTGGCTGACATCGAATTGATCTACGACAGCGGCCCGCGCTATGCGCTGGGAAAAGTCAGTTTCGAGGGCGACACGCCGTTCGACGAAGACCTGCTGCAACGCATGGTGCCGTTCAAGGAAGGCGAGCCTTATGATTCGGAACTGATCGCCGAACTCAACCGCGACCTGCAATCGAGCGGCTATTTCGAAGGCGTGCGCGTCGACGCAGCACCGACGGCAGCGCAGAACGATGTGATTCCGGTCGCCGTCAAACTCGACACGCGCAAGCCGCGCACCATGGGTCTGGGACTCGGTTATTCGACCGACGTCGGGCCACGGATCAAGGCCAACTGGACGCGTCACTGGGTCAACCCGCAGGGCGACAGCTATGGCTGGGAGGCCGAACTCTCGGCGCCCCGGCAGAACGTCGGGCTGTTCTACGACATCCCGCTCGACCCACCACTGACCGACAAACTGCGCTGGGCCGGCGGCTATCAGTTCGAAGACATCGAAGGCTCCGACACCCTCAGCAAGCTGCTGACCTTCGGCCCGGAATGGCATAGCAAGTTGCCCAGCGGCTGGCAGCGGGTGATCTCGCTGAAATGGCAACGTGAAGAATACGAACTCGGCGACGACTCCGGCCTGAGCACGTTGCTGATGCCCGGCATCAGTTATTCGTACCTCAAAAGCGACAACCGCATCGACCCGCGCAACGGCTATCGCCTGAGCTTCGAAAGCAAAGTGGCCAAGGAAGGCCTCGGTTCGGACAACAACCTTTTATATGGCACCGCGCTGGTCAAAGGCCTGACCACGGTGTTCGACAAGCACCGCTTGCTCGGCCGCGTGCAGGTCGGCGGCAGCGCCACCAACGGCTACAACTCTATTCCGCCATCGCTGCGCTTTTTTGCCGGTGGCGATCAGAGCGTGCGCGGTTACGACTATCAGAGCCTGTCGCCGAAAAATTCCGATGGCAAACGGATTGGCGGTCGCTACATGGTGGCTGGCAGCGTCGAGTATCAATACTCGATCGCCGAAAAATGGCGGGTCGCGACCTTCGTCGACCAGGGCAACTCTTTCAACAAACTTGAACTGCCCGACCTCAAGACCGGGGTCGGTGTGGGTGTGCGCTGGGTCTCGCCGGTCGGGCCGATCCGCCTTGACCTGGCCCATGCGCTGGACGACGACGGCGGCATCCGGCTGCACTTTTCCATGGGGCCTGAGCTGTGAAGCGTGGTGTGAAAATTACGGCGCTGACGCTGTTGGCGCTGGTCGTGTTGATCGTCTTGAGTATCTCCGCACTACTTGGCACGCAGGCCGGCAGTCGTTGGGCGCTGGGCCTGGTGCCGGGCCTGAGCGTGGAGAATTTCCACGGTCGCCTCGCTGGGCAATGGAGCGCCGATCACCTGGTGTGGCAGCAGGACACCAGCCGAGTCGAGCTGAACAAGGCGATCTTCGCCTGGTCGCCACTGTGCCTGACGCGCATGACCTTGTGCATCGATCAGCTTAAGGCCGAGCAGGTAATCCTGCAATTCCCGCCGAGCGAAGAAACCACCGAGAGCGGCCCGATCACACTGCCGGACCTGCAATTGCCGTTGGCCATTGAACTGGGCGATGTCGAAGTCGGCAGCCTGTTGTTCAACGGCAGCGAACAGCTCAAGGGCTTGCAACTGGCGGCGCACTGGACCGCTCAGGGCCTGCAGATCGACAGCGTGAAATTGCAGCGCGACGAGCTCAGCCTGAACCTGTCCGGCCTGCTGCAACCGAGCGGCAACTGGCCGCTGACGATTCAGGGCGATTTGACTTTGCCTTCTCCCGGCAGCGAGCCGTGGACGCTGGCGCTGAAAGTTGAAGGTGATCTGCTGAAAACCCTCAACCTGCACGCCGACAGCCGTGGCTACCTCGACGGCCAGTTGAACGGTGAACTGCAAGCGCTGGCGGAAAACCTGCCGGCCAAGCTGCGCATCACCAGCGACGCGTTCAAACCCAGCGCCGATCTGCCGGACACCCTGCAATTCAATCAGCTTGTGCTCACGGGCGAAGGCGACCTGAAAAACGGTTATCAACTGCTCGGCAACGCCACGCTGCCCGCCGAAAAATCGCCAGTAGCGCTGCTGCTCAAAGGCAAGGTCGACGCCAATGGCGCGCAGATCGCCGGCCTCGACCTCAACGCCAACGACACGCAAAGCCTCAAGCTCACCGGCAATGTCGACTGGAGCAAGGGCCTCAGCGCTCAGGCCAATATCAACTGGCAAGACTTCCCGTGGCACCGGCTCTATCCGGAAATCGACGAGCCGCAAGTGACGTTGCGCACCTTTACCGGCGAAGTGTCCTACACCGACGGCCAGTACCTCGGTAATTTCGACGCGGCGCTGGATGGCCCGGCCGGCGCGTTCACCTTGAGCAGTCCGTTCAGCGGCAGTCTGGAACAGATCGCTTTGCCGCAACTGGTCATGCAGGCCGGGCAGGGCAAGGCCGAAGGGCACGTCAATGTGCGCTTCGCCGACGGCATCGCCTGGGATACCGCGCTGGATCTGTCGGCGCTCAACCCGGCGTACTGGGTCGCCGAACTGCCGGGCACTCTGGCCGGGCGGTTGCAGAGCAAAGGCGAGATGAAGAATGATCAGCTCAGCCTCAGCGCCGACCTCGACCTCAAAGGCAAATTGCGCGGTCAGCCGGCGGTCCTCCAGGCCAAGGCTGACGGCGCGGGCGAACGCTGGAACCTCAATGCCCTGCAGATCCGCCTCGGCGATAACAGCATCAACGGCAAGGGCAGCCTGCAGGACAAACTCGGCGGGCAGATCGACATCAAGCTGCCGCGTCTGGCCCAGCTGTGGCCGCAATTGCGCGGTCAGGTCAACGGTCAGGTCAACGTCGCCGGCACGCTGGAGGCGCCGCAAGGCAAGCTCGATCTGCAAGGTTCGCAACTGGCCTTTCAGGACAACCGTCTGCAAAGCCTCAACCTCGACGCCACGCTCGACAGCGCGCAGCGGGCGAAGATCAATCTCAAAGGCAGCGGCATTCAGACTGGCGATACCTCGTTGGGCACCCTGACCGCCAGTGCTCAGGGCGATATCAAAAGCCAGAAACTCAACCTCGACCTGATCGGACCGAAGCTGAAACTGGCGCTGGGTCTGGACGGCAATCTCGACAAGGGCAACTGGCGCGGACGCTTGGCCAGTGGCGACATTCAGGCCGGTGGTCAGGACTGGAAGCTGCAAAGCCCGGCCAAGCTGGAACGCCTGGCGGACGGCCAGATCAATTTCGGCGCGCATTGCTGGCTGTCCGGCAACGCCAGCCTGTGTGGCGAAGACCAGCGCCTGATGCCCGAGCCGAAGCTGCGTTATCACCTCAAGCAATTCCCGATCGAAAGCCTTGCGCAGTGGCTGCCCAAGGACTTCGCCTGGCAGGGCCGACTCAACGCCGATCTGCAACTGGACTTGCCGGCGAGCGGCCCGAACGGCGTGGTCAGTGTCGATGCCAGCGGCGGCACCCTGCGCGTGCGCGACAAGGATCAGTGGCTGGATTTCCCCTACCAGACCCTCAAACTCAACAGCAAGCTCACGCCGAAGCGCGTCGACACCGAGCTCAATTTTGTCGGCGGCAAACTCGGCGAATTGCTGGTCCAGGCGCAGCTCAATCCGCTGCCGAAAAACAAACCGCTGAGCGGCTCGTTCCGCCTTTCCGGCCTCGATCTATCGGTGGCGCGGCCGTTCGTGCCGATGGTGGAAAAACTCACCGGCCGGCTCAACGGCAGCGGCACTATTTCCGGTGGCCTGCTCGCACCGCTGGTCAACGGCACTGTGCAGCTCAGCGATGGCGAAGTGTCCGGCGCCGAACTGCCGATGGAGCTGCAGAATCTGCAACTGACTGCAGCGATCGCCGGCGAATCGGTGCGACTGGACGGCGGCTGGAACAGCGGCAAGACTGGCAAGGGCAGCCTCAACGGCAACGTCGCCTGGGGTCAGGCACTGGTGGTCGATCTGGCGCTCAAGGGCTCGCAATTGCCGGTCAGCGTCGAACCCTACGCCAAACTCGAAATGGCCCCGGACCTGAAGATTTCCATGGCCGGCGATGAGCTGAAAGTTGCCGGCAAGGTGCTGGTGCCGAAAGGCGAAATCACCGTGCGCGAGCTGCCGCCATCAACCGTGAAAGTCTCCGACGACACGATCATCGTTGGTGCGCAGACGGAAGAGGGCAAACCACCGATCGCGATGAAAATGGACATCGACGTGATCGTCGGCCAGGACAAGCTGAGCTTCGCCGGTTTCGGCCTGACCGCCAATCTGCAAGGTCAGGTGCACATCGGCGACAACATGGACACCCGTGGCGAACTCTGGCTCAACGACGGCCGCTATCGCGCCTATGGCCAGCGCCTGACGGTGCGTCGCGCGCGTCTGTTGTTCGCCGGTCCCATCGACCAGCCGTATCTGGACATCGAAGCGATCCGCCAGACCGACGACGTCATCGCCGGTATTCGCCTGAGCGGCAGCGCCGAACAACCGACCACGCAGATCTTCTCCGAACCGGCGATGAGTCAGGAACAGGCGCTGTCGTACCTGGTGCTGGGCCGTCCGCTGAGCACCAGCGGCGAAGATAACAATATGCTCGCGCAAGCGGCATTGGGTCTGGGTCTGATGGGCAGCGCCGGGATCACCAGCGGCCTGGCCAAGGATCTGGGTATTCAGGACTTCCAACTCGACACCCAAGGCAGCGGCAACGACACCAGCGTCGTCGCCAGCGGCAACATCTCGGAAAAACTCAGCCTGCGCTATGGAGTGGGTGTATTCGAACCGGCCAGCACCATCGCCCTGCGCTACAAGCTGAGCAAGAAGGTCTACGTCGAAGCGGCGAGCGGCGTGGCGAGCTCGCTGGATATCTTCTACAAGCGGGATTTCTAGCTCTCGCTCCCTTCAATGATCGTTCCCACGCTCTGCGTGGGAATGCCTCAAGGGACGCTCTGCGTCCCCGCTCTCAAAAAAATGGACGCAGAGCGTCCCCGGCTGCATTCCCACGCGGAGCGTGGGAACGATTCAGCGTGACCGGTCAGCGACTAATTACCAAGCCCCCTAACTATTGCGTTGACATTCGCTGCCTAAGCAGTAACATCTCGACATACATTCACTGCCTAGGCAGTTATCAGGTCGACCCATGAAGCATTTCACCCCGGAAGAATTCAAACATTGCCACCTCGGCCTGTTGCTCGGTCGTGCCGCGTTGCTCAAGGATCGGATCATCGATACCCACATGGAACCGCACGGCATCACCGCCGCGCAGTTCAAGGTGTTGATCATTATGGCCCAGTTCGGCGTCGACACCCCGGCCGAGCTGTGCCGGCATCTGTCGCTGGACAGCGGGTCGATGACGCGCATGCTCGATCGCCTCGAGCAGAAGGCTTTTCTGCTTCGTCAGCGCAGCGAAGGCGACCGCCGTCAGGTGCAGTTGAAACTGACCGAGCAGGGCCAGCAACTGGCTGATCGTCTGCCGCACATCGGTGCCGATGCGATGAATGAACTGGCCGGCGCGATCTCCCGCGAAGAGCTGAAAACCCTGGAATATATCCTGAAGAAAATCCTGCTGGCCGCCGGTGACCCGATCACCATCCAGCGTCTAGGTGATCACAATGAGCGCTAACATTTTGCGCAGCAGTCTGACGCTGCTGTTGTCGGCGATGATCCTCGCCGGTTGCGCCAACTACAGCGGCCTCGACACTCAAGGCCAACGCCTCGACGCGAAGAGCCTGAAGACAGCGCAGTCTCTCGACGGCGTCACCCTGTCGCCGGCGGCGTGGCCGAAAAGCGATTGGTGGAGCAGCCTCGGCGATCCGCAGCTCGACGGCCTGATCCGCGAAGCCCTGCACGACAGCCCGGACATGCAGATCGCCGCAGCCCGCGCCCATCAGGCCAGTGCCGCCGCCTATGCCGCCGATGCCGAGCGTTATCCGACCCTCGACGCCAGCGCCGGCATCAGCCGTTCGCGGCTGGCTCGTGATCAGGATCCGCTGGGGCAGGGCGGCGCCTATGCGACGGTGCGCAATGTCAGCGCCGGTTTCAATTACAACTTCGATTTGTGGGGCGGTCAGCGCGATGCCTGGGAAGCCGCCCTCGGCGAGGCTCGCGCTGCTGAAGTCGACCGTCAGGCCGCGCAGCTGACACTTGCCGCTGACGTCGCCCGTGCGTATAGCGATCTCGGTCAGGCGCACATCGTTTACGACCTCGCCAGCGAAGACCTGAAGCGCACCCGGCAAATGCTCGACCTCAGCCAGCGCCGCTTGAGTTCGGGAATCGACAGCCAGTACCAGTTCCAGCAAACCCAGAGTCTGGAAGCCAGTTCTCAGGCCAGCCTGATCGACGCGGAAAAACGCTTGAACAGCGCGAAAATCGCCTTGGCGGTATTGCTCGGCAAAGGCCCGGATCGTGGCAACGAGATCGCCCGACCGAAAGTTCTGCAAGCCAGCGCCGTGGCGGTGCCGTCGGTGTTGCCGGCGGAACTGCTCGGCCGCCGCCCGGATCTGGTTGCGGCGCGCTGGCGTGTCGAGGCGGCGAGCAAAGACATCGATGCGGCGAAAACCCGTTTCTATCCCAACCTCAATCTGTCGGCCTCGGCCGGCGCCGAGTCGTTGCTGGGTGATGCGATGTTCGGTTCGGCCAGCCGCTTCTTCAACATCGCGCCGACCGTGTCGCTGCCGATTTTCGATGGCGGACGCTTGCGCGCCAACCTCGATGCGCGCGACGCCGATTACGATCTGGCGGTGGCGCAGTACAACAAAAGTCTGGTGAAAGCCCTCGGCGATGTCGGCGATACGATCAATCAGCTGCGCGATATCGGCCGGCAGATCGGTGCGCAGCAGCACGCCACCGACATCGCTCAGGATTCTTACAACACCGTCGTCCAGCGTTACGGTTCCGGCATCGGCAACTACCTGGACGTGCTCAGCATCGAGCAGCAATTGCTCCAGGCCCAGCGTCAGCTGGCGACCCTCAATGCCGAGCAGATCGACCTGTCGATTCAACTGATGCAAGCGCTGGGCGGCGGCTTTCAGGGTGAAAACCTGAACGCAGTCAACG
Organism: Pseudomonas sp. 67(2021); assembly: GCF_017491835.1. Lineage (NCBI taxonomy): Bacteria > Pseudomonadati > Pseudomonadota > Gammaproteobacteria > Pseudomonadales > Pseudomonadaceae > Pseudomonas > Pseudomonas sp. 67(2021). Next base: position 174,235 of record NZ_JAFGYL010000010.1, on the reverse strand, counting down.
CCAGCCCAGCCTCGTCGCACCCATAATTCAAGGTATTTGTCATGGCCACTGCCGAAAACACCCAAGCTCAAGACAACACCCCGGACACCGGCAACCCGCGCAAACGCAAGGTGATGCTGCTGGCCCTCGCCGTGGTGGTCCTGCTCGCCATTGCCGGCGTCTGGGCCTATCACGAATTCATCGGGCGCTTTAACGAAAGTACCGACGATGCCTACGTCAACGGCAACGTGGTAGAGATCACACCGCTGGTCACCGGCACCGTGGTCAGCATCGGCGCCGATGACGGGGATCTGGTCCAGGAAGGCCAGGTGCTGGTCAACTTCGACCCCAACGATGCCGAAGTCGGCCTGCAAAGTGCCAAGGCGAAACTGGCGCGCACCGTGCGTCAGGTGCGCGGCCTGTATAGCAACGTCGACGGCATGAAAGCTCAGGTCAATGCGCAGCAGGCCGAAGTGCAGAAGGCCCAGGACAACTACAACCGGCGGAAAAATCTCGCCCAGGGCGGGGCGATTTCCCAGGAAGAGCTGTCCCACGCCCGCGACGACCTGACCTCGGCGCAGAACGCTCTGGCCAACGCCAAACAGCAACTGAAAACCACCAGCGCACTGGTCGACGACACCGTGGTCTCGTCCCATCCGGACGTAATGTCGGCGGCTGCCGATCTGCGTCAGGCCTACCTGACCAATGCCCGCAGCACGTTGATCGCGCCGGTCACCGGTTACGTCGCCAAGCGCACCGTGCAGCTCGGCCAGCGCGTACAACCGGGCACCGCGTTGATGGCGGTGATTCCGCTGGATCAGCTGTGGATCGACGCCAACTTCAAGGAAACCCAACTGCGTGACATGCGCATCGGTCAGCCAGTGGATATCGAGGCCGACATTTACGGCAGCGACGTGAAATACAGCGGCACGGTCGACAGCCTCGGCGCCGGTACCGGCAGCGCGTTTGCTCTGCTGCCTGCACAGAACGCCACCGGTAACTGGATCAAGATCGTCCAGCGCGTGCCAGTGCGTATCCACATCAACGCCGAAGAGCTGGCCAAGCACCCGCTGCGTGTCGGTCTGTCGACCAATGTCGAGGTCAATCTGCACGACCAGAGCGGCCCGGTGCTGGCCCAGCAACCGCCGCAAAAAGCCTCGTTCAGCACCAATGTGTATGACCGCCAACTGGCCGAAGCGGACGCGATGATTGCCCAGTTGATTCACGACAACAGCGCAGCAGCAGGCAAGACCGCACAGCGCTGAGAGCACACCGGATCAGAAGCAGGCTCTGTGGTGAGGGGTTATCTGTGGCGAGGGGATTTATCCCCGCTGGACTGCGCAGCAGGCCCGCTTTTCCTGAGCCAAAAGAGGGGCCGCTTCGCGACCCAGCGGGGATAAATCCCCTCGCCACAAGGGCCTGCTACCACAGGGCCGGCTGTGTTCATCAGGCCGCAGCGACCATCAGGTTTCATAGGATTCACAATGAGCAATAACGCTTCTTTCACGCCGCCCAGCCTGTTGCTCAGCACCATCGGCCTGTCGCTGGCGACGTTCATGCAAGTGCTCGACACGACCATCGCCAACGTGGCGTTGCCGACGATTTCCGGCAACCTCGGGGTGAGTTCGGAGCAGGGCACCTGGGTCATCACCTCGTTCGCCGTGAGCAACGCAATTGCGCTGCCACTGACCGGTTGGCTAAGCCGCCGCTTCGGTGAGGTGAAGCTGTTTCTGTGGGCGACGATGCTGTTTGTACTGGCGTCGTTTCTCTGCGGTATCTCGACTTCGATGCCTGAGCTGATTGGCTTTCGCGTGCTGCAAGGCCTGGTGGCTGGGCCGCTGTACCCGATGACGCAGACGCTGTTGATCGCGGTGTATCCGCCGGCGAAACGCGGGATGGCCCTGGCGCTGCTGGCGATGGTCACGGTGGTCGCGCCCATCGCCGGGCCGATTCTCGGCGGCTGGATCACCGACAGTTACAGCTGGCCTTGGATCTTCTTTATCAACGTGCCGATCGGCATCTTTGCGGTGATGGTGGTGCGTTCGCAACTGGCGAAACGGCCGGTGGTGACCAGTCGCCAGCCGATGGATTACGTCGGCCTGATCACACTGATCATTGGCGTCGGCGCGTTGCAGGTGATCCTCGACAAGGGCAATGACCTGGACTGGTTCGAGTCGAATTTCATCATCGTCGGCGCGGCGATTTCCGTGGTCGCCCTGGCGGTGTTCGTGATCTGGGAAATGACCGACCGCCATCCAGTGGTCAACCTGCGCCTGTTCGCCTATCGCAACTTCCGCATCGGCACGCTGGTGCTGGTCTTGGGTTATGCCGGCTTCTTCGGCATCAACCTGATCCTGCCGCAGTGGTTGCAGACGCAAATGGGCTACACCGCGACTTGGGCGGGACTTGCCGTGGCGCCGATCGGGATTCTGCCGGTGCTGCTGTCGCCGTTTGTCGGCAAATACGCGCACAAGTTCGATCTGCGTCTGCTCGCCGGCATTGCATTTTTGGCGATCGGCCTGAGCTGCTTCATGCGTGCCGAGTTCACCAACGAAGTCGACTTCCAGCACATCGCTCTGGTGCAGTTGTTCATGGGCATCGGCGTGGCGCTGTTCTTCATGCCGACCCTGAGCATTCTGATGTCGGACTTGCCGCCAAGCCAGATCGCTGACGGCGCAGGCCTGGCGACTTTCCTGCGGACACTGGGCGGCAGCTTCGCGGCGTCGCTGACCACCTGGATCTGGATTCGCCGGGCCGATCAGCATCATGCGTATATGAGCGAAAGCATCAGCACGTTCGAGCCAGCCACCCGCGAGACCTTGAATCAATTGGGCGGGGCGAGCCAGTCGGCGTATGCGCAGATGGATCAGATCCTCACGAGCCAGGCGTACATGCTCTCCACCGTGGATTACTTCACGTTGCTGGGCTGGGGATTCATGGGGTTGATTCTGATCGTGTGGCTGGCTAAGCCGCCGTTTGCCGCCAAGGCAGGGCCTGCTGCCAGCGGGCACTGATCGCGCAAGATCGTTCCCACGCTCTGCGTGGGAATGCCTCAACGGACGCTCTGCGTTCGGCTCTGGATGGGACGCGGAGCGTCCCGGGCTGCATTCCCACGCGGAGCGTAGGAACGATCATGCGCTCGGGGCAGGCAGGGCGGGTGGCGGGGCGAAATCGAACGGCGCCAAGGCATACCCGCTCTCATCCACCTGCAACGCCCAACCCTGACGATCCCAATCCCCCAGCACAATCCGCTTCGCCGCCTGCTCACCAAGCTGCAACTTGTGAATTGCCGGGCGGTGGGTGTGGCCGTGGATCAGAGTCTTCACGCCGAATGCCTGCATCACTCGCGGAATCTCTTCCGGGGTGACATCGACAATGTCATTGGCTTTCATCCGCGTCTGTGCACGGCTTTCGCTGCGTAGCTTGCGCGCCAGTTTGTGGCGGCTGCTCAGCGGCAGATGGCGGAGGATGAACAGGGTAATCGGGTTGCGCAGGTAGCGGCGCAGCTTCATGTAGCCAACGTCGCGGGTGCACAGGCTGTCGCCGTGCATCAGCAGCACCGGTTCGCCGTAGAACTGCACGACACTCGGATCCTTCAGCAAGGTGCAGCCGGCCTGTTTGCAGAAGGCCTTGCCAAGCATGAAATCGCGATTGCCGTGCATCAGGAATATGGCCGTGCCGCTGTCGCTCAAATCGCGCAGGGCCTGGCAGATGGAACGCTGAAAGGGCGTCATGGCGTCGTCGCCAATCCACGCCTCGAAGAAGTCGCCGAGGATGTACAACGCACTCGCCGAGCGGGCGCGTCCGGCGAGCAAATCCAGAAACGCCCGGGTAATGTCCGGGCGCTCCTCTTCCAGATGCAAGTCTGAAATCAGCAATATCACGCTGCGATGATCTCGGCTTTCTCGATGATCACGTCGTCTGCTGGTACGTCCTGATGGCCGGCCTTGGAAGTGGTCGACACGCCTTTGATCTTGTCGACAACGTCGGTACCGGCGGTCACTTTACCGAATACCGCGTAGCCCCAGCCCTGAGTGGTCTTGCCGCTGTGGTTGAGGAAGGTGTTGTCGGCGACGTTGATGAAGAACTGTGCCGAAGCCGAATGCGGCTCCATGGTGCGGGCCATGGCGACGGTGTATTTGTCGTTGGAGAGACCGTTGTCCGCTTCGTTCTGGATGCTTGCGCGCTTGTCTTTCTTCTCTTTCATGCCTGGCTCGAAACCGCCGCCCTGGATCATGAAGTTGCCGATGACGCGGTGGAATACGGTGTTGGTGTAGTGACCGGCGTTGACGTACTCGATGAAGTTGGCAACGGTGATCGGCGCCTTTTCAGCGTTCAGTTCGATGACGATGTCGCCATGGTTGGTGGTCAGTTTGACTTGAGTCATGGTCATTACTCTTCATAGGGAATTCGTGGTTCTGGGACATTGAGCCCCACAACCGGTTCAGCCTGCTTCGGCCAAGGTGCGCAGTTTAGCGTGACAGGCGCGAATTTCGAGGCGGTTTTTCATTTCCCGGCGATTAAATGCGTGCCTTTATAAGAGCTGCTCTGTCAGGCCCTTGACAGCATCGGCTATGATAGCGGCTTTGTTTTGTCTGGCCCCTCTTTGCGGCCGCGCACCTGTACGTCAAGGATCCTATGAGCAAGCCCACTGTCGACCCTACCTCGAATGCCAAGTCCGGCCCTGCCGTGCCGGTCAACTTCCTGCGGCCGATCATCCAGGCAGACCTGGACTCGGGCAAGCACACCCAGATCGTGACTCGCTTCCCGCCGGAGCCCAACGGCTACCTGCACATCGGCCACGCCAAGTCGATCTGCGTCAACTTCGGCCTGGCCCAGGAGTTCGGTGGCGTCACGCACCTGCGTTTCGACGACACCAACCCGGCCAAGGAAGATCAGGAATACATCGACGCGATCGAAAGCGACGTCAAATGGCTGGGCTTCGAATGGTCCGGTGAAGTGCGCTACGCCTCGCAGTATTTCGACCAGTTGCACGACTGGGCCGTCGAGCTGATCAAGGCCGGCAAGGCCTACGTTGACGACCTGACCCCGGAGCAGGCCAAGGAATACCGTGGCAGCCTGACCGAGCCGGGCAAGAACAGTCCGTTCCGTGACCGTTCGGTTGAGGAAAACCTCGACCTGTTCGCGCGCATGAAGGCCGGTGAATTCCCGGACGGTGCGCGCGTGCTGCGGGCGAAGATCGACATGGCCTCGCCGAACATGAACCTGCGCGACCCGATCATGTATCGCATCCGCCACGCGCATCACCACCAGACCGGCGACAAGTGGTGCATCTACCCGAACTACGACTTCACCCATGGGCAGTCGGACGCCATCGAAGGCATCACCCATTCGATCTGCACCCTCGAGTTCGAAAGCCATCGCCCGCTGTACGAATGGTTCCTGGAGAACCTGCCGGTGCCGGCGAACCCGCGCCAGTACGAGTTCAGCCGCCTGAACCTGAACTACACGATCACCAGCAAGCGCAAGCTCAAGCAACTGGTTGACGAGAAGCACGTCAATGGCTGGGACGATCCGCGGATGTCCACGCTGTCGGGCTTCCGCCGCCGTGGCTACACGCCGAAATCGATCCGCAACTTCTGCGAAATGATCGGCACCAACCGTTCCGACGGCGTGGTCGATTTCGGCATGCTCGAATTCAGCATTCGTGACGACCTCGACCACAGTGCCCCGCGCGCCATGTGCGTGCTGCGTCCGCTGAAAGTGGTCATCACCAACTACCCGGAAGGCCAGGTCGAAAACCTCGAACTGCCACGCCACCCGAAAGAAGACATGGGCGTGCGCGCGCTGCCGTTTGCCCGGGAAATCTACATTGACCGTGAAGACTTCATGGAAGAGCCGCCGAAGGGCTACAAGCGCCTGGAACCGGCCGGTGAAGTGCGTCTGCGCGGCAGCTACGTGATCCGCGCCGACGAAGCGATCAAGGACGCCGACGGCAACATCGTCGAACTGCGTTGCTCGTACGACCCGTACACCCTCGGCAAGAACCCGGAAGGGCGCAAGGTCAAAGGCGTGATCCACTGGGTGCCGGCCGCCGCCAGCGTCGAGTGCGAAGTGCGTCTGTACGATCGCCTGTTCCGTTCGCCGAACCCGGAGAAGGCCGAAGACAGCGCCAGCTTCCTCGACAACATCAACCCTGACTCGCTGCAAGTGCTGACCGGTTGTCGCGCTGAGCCATCGCTCGGCAACGCCCAGCCGGAAGACCGTTTCCAGTTCGAGCGCGAAGGCTACTTCGTCGCAGACCTGAAGGACTCGAAACCCGGTCAGCCGGTATTCAACCGTACCGTGACCCTGCGTGATTCGTGGGGCCAGTGAGTGAGTCAAGGAACTAACGTGCTAACGATCTACAACACGCTCAGCAAGAGCAAAGAAGTCTTCAAGCCGCTGGATGGCAACAAGGTGCGCATGTACGTCTGCGGGATGACCGTGTACGACTACTGCCACCTTGGCCACGGCCGCAGCATGGTCGCGTTCGACCTCGTGACGCGCTGGCTGCGCTTCAGCGGTTACGACCTGACCTACGTGCGCAACATCACCGACATCGACGACAAGATCATCAATCGCGCCCGCGAGAACGGTGAGTCGTTCGAAGCGCTGACCGAGCGCATGATCGCCGCGATGCACGAAGACGAAGCGCGCCTGAACATCCAGAAGCCGGACATGGAACCGCGCGCCACCGATCACATCGCTGGCATGCACGCGATGATCCAGACCCTGATCGACAAGGGCTACGCTTACGCGCCAGGTAATGGCGACGTGTACTACCGCGTTGCCAAATTCATGGGCTACGGCAAGCTGTCGCGCAAGAAGATCGAAGACCTGCGCATTGGCGCACGTATCGAGGTCGACGAGTCGAAACAAGACCCGCTCGACTTCGTCCTGTGGAAAGCCGCCAAGCCGGGCGAGCCGAGCTGGGAATCGCCATGGGGCGCCGGGCGTCCGGGCTGGCACATCGAGTGCTCGGTGATGTCGACCTGCTGCCTCGGTGAGACTTTCGATATTCATGGCGGCGGCAGCGACCTGGAGTTCCCGCACCACGAAAACGAAATCGCCCAGAGCGAAGCGGCCACCGGCAAGACCTACGCCAATGCGTGGATGCATTGCGGGATGATTCGCATCAATGGCGAGAAGATGTCCAAGTCCTTGAACAACTTCTTCACCATCCGCGACGTGCTCGACAAGTACCACCCGGAAGTCGTGCGTTACCTGCTGGTATCGAGCCACTACCGCAGCGCGATCAACTATTCGGAAGATAACCTCAAGGACGCCAAGGGCGCACTGGAGCGTTTCTACCACGCGTTGAAAGGCCTGCCGAGCGTGGCGCCGGCGGGCGGCGAAGCGTTTGTCGAGCGTTTCACCACGGTGATGAACGATGACTTCGGCACCCCTGAAGCCTGCGCCGTGCTGTTCGAGATGGTCCGTGAGATCAACCGTCTGCGTGAGAGCGATCTCGATGCAGCGGCGGGGCTGGCGGCACGTCTGAAAGAACTGGCGAGTGTGCTCGGTGTGTTGCAGTTGGAGGCGGATGACTTCCTGCAGGCCGGCGCTGAAGGGCGGGTCGATGCGGCTGAAGTCGATGCACTGATTGCGGCGCGCCTGGCAGCTCGGGCGGCGAAAGACTGGGCCGAGTCGGACCGGATTCGTGATCAGCTGACGGCGATGGGTGTGGTGCTGGAAGATGGCAAGGGTGGGACTACCTGGCGTCTGGCTGACTGAGGCCCACAGCCCCTCCCATGATCGTTCCCACGCTCTGCGTGGGAATGCCTCAACGGACGCTCCGCGTTCGGCTCTGTAGGGACGCAGAGCGTCCCGGGCTGCATTCCCACGCAGAGCGTGGGAACGATCGACTTTCAATGCACGACGCAAATGCCCTGTGGGTCATTCAGCCTGCCGCAACCTCTTGTACAGCGTATTCCGGCTAACCCCCAAGCGCCGCGCCAGATGCGAAATATTCCCCCCGGCCGCCTTCAACTCCCGATTCAACGCCTCAACATCATTCAAATCCAGCCCCAGCGGCGCCGCCGTCTCAACCGGCTCCATCTCCAGGTCGACAAAAAAATCATCCGGCAGATGCTCAGCCCGCACCGGTTGTTCCTCGGCCATGGCCAGCGCTACCTGCATCACGCTGCTGACCTGACGCAAATTCCCCGGCCACGGGTGCTTTTCAAACAGCTCCAATACCTCCGGGCTCAGCCCCGCCCATTGCGTCGGCTCGCGATGTTGCTCCCACAGCCGTTTGAACAGCGCCTGCTTGTCACTGCGTTCGCGTAACGGCGGCAGCTCCAGGGTCAGGCCGCCGATGCGGTAGTACAAGTCTTCGCGAAAGCGGCCCAGTTGTACCTGCTCGCGCAACGATCGGTTAGTCGCGGAAATGATCCGCAAGTCCACCGGAAACAACTCGCTGCTGCCCACCGGCTGCACGCAGCGCTCCTGCAACACGCGCAACAAACGCGCCTGAGTTGGCAGCGGCATGTCACCGATCTCGTCGAGAAACAGCGTGCCTTTGTCGGCCTTGCGGATCAGGCCGATGCTGCCTTTCTGGTTGGCCCCAGTGAACGCGCCTTTCTCGTAACCGAACAACTCGGACTCGACCAGTTCAGCGGGGATCGCCGCGCAGTTCACTGCGATGAACGCCTGTTTTTGCCGGGAACTGGCCTGGTGCAAGGCTTTGACGAAGACTTCCTTGCCGACGCCGGTCTCACCGTGAATCAGCAACGGAATGTCCTTCTCCAGCAAGCGCTCGGCCTGGCGTACGGCTTTTTCCACGCGACTGTCGCCGAAATGCAGGGTATTGAGGCTGATCGCGCTGGCTGGCGCAGGCTTGTCCTCGGCGACAAATACCCGCGCCTGCACCGGCGCCTGTTTCGGCCGTTTCAGCAAGCACTGGAAACGGTTGCGTCCGGAGGTCTGCAAGGCAAACGGCAGACCTTCGGGCTGGTTGATCAGCTCCAGCAGCGACACCTTGAACAGGCTTTCAACGCTGACGCGGGACAAACGCACACCGAGCAAATTGTCGGCACGGCGATTGGCCGACAGCACCTGTCCGCTCTCATCGAAAATCAACAACCCGGCCCACTGGCTGTCGAGGTTGTTCAACCCGGTGTTGAAGGTCAGTTGAAAATGCTGGCCATGGAACAGGTTGAGGATCAGCCGGTTCTCCACGGTCTGGCTCATCATCTTGACCATTCCGAGGGTGTGCGAGGGCGGCAGGTAACTGTCGCTGGAGACATCGAGCACGGCGATGACCTTGCGCTCGGCGTCGAAAATCGGCGCGGCGGAGCCGGTCATGAAGCGGTTGGCCTTGAGGAAGTGTTCATCGTGTTCGATGTGCACCGCCTGCTCACAGGCCAGTGCGGTGCCGATCGCATTGGTGCCGCTGCTGCGCTCCATCCAGCTCGCCCCGGCCTGAAAGCCCCGGGCCAGATTCGGCTCGATAAAGCGCTGTGTGCCCCACGAGGTCAGCACCTGGCCCTGATTGTCGGCAAGCATGATCAGGCAGTTGGAATTGCTGAGGATGTTTTCGTAGTAGGGCAGGACTTCCTGATGCGTGGTCTGCACCAGCGAATGATGGCTGTCGAGCAACCGCGCAATGCCGGCGGCGGGCAATTGATCGAAGGCCGGGGCGCTCTGGTGGTCGAGGCCGAACGCGCGGCAACGTTGCCAGGAGGTCTGGACGATCGCGTCGTGGGACAGCGGCGAAGCAGGTGCGGCCATGGGGGCGAGCCTCTGAGTGCAGCGATTTTATTATTGTTATGAACCCGATCTTCAAAACTCCACAAACCCCCTGTGGGAGCGAGCAGGCTCGCTCCCACAGGGGATCCATTTGCATTGAGGATTGGGCAAAAGCGTGCATAGAGTGTTGTTCACTATTGTTCATTGTCAATCACCCCGACTGTTCAAAAGTGTTCAGCTGTGAACGCCGCTTGCCCCCGTAAACACTGCTTCTCAAGACAAATCAAGCACTTGCCATTTCTGGCACGAATGTCGCTCTGTTGCTCCGGTCGCTTGACTCCAAAAATAAAAAAGGCCGAGCCATGTCACTCACCCTGGAGCACGTCAGCCGTACCGTCGAGGGCCAGATCTGGATCGACGATGCGTGCCTGAAATTCGAACCCGGATCCTTCAACGTTCTGCTCGGGCGCACGCTGTCCGGAAAGACCAGCCTCATGCGTCTGATGGCCGGCCTCGACAAGCCCGACAGCGGCCGCGTGCTGATGAACGGCGTCGACGTCACCCAGCGCCCGGTGCGGCTGCGCAACGTGTCGATGGTCTATCAGCAGTTCATCAATTACCCGACCATGACCGTGTTCGAGAACATCGCCTCGCCACTGCGCCAGGCCGGCATCTCGAAAGAGATCATCCACAGCAAGGTGCAGGAAACCGCACGCATGCTGCGCATCGAGAAGTTCTTGCAGCGCTATCCGCTGGAGCTCTCCGGTGGGCAGCAGCAGCGCACGGCCATGGCCCGCGCGCTGGTCAAGGATGCTGAACTGATCCTCTTCGACGAGCCGCTGGTCAACCTCGACTACAAGCTGCGCGAAGAGCTGCGTCAGGAAATGCGCGAGCTGTTCAAGGCCCGCCACACCATCGCCATCTACGCCACCACCGAACCCAACGAAGCGCTGGCCCTCGGCGGCACCACCACCATCCTGCACGAAGGCCGGGTGATCCAGAGCGGGCCGTCGACCGAGGTCTATCACCAGCCGCAAACCGTGTTGGCGGCGGAATTGTTCTCCGAACCACCGATCAACCTGATGCCCGGACGCATCGCCGGCAACGAAGTCAGCTTCGCCAATTTTGTGCACTTCCCGCTGAACGTCGATCTGCGCCCGGTAGGCGAGGGCGAGTTCCGCTTCGGCGTGCGCCCCAGCCATATCTCACTGGTGCCGAGCAACGATGACGACCTCGAACTGGCGGTGACCGTCGAGGTCGCCGAAATCAGCGGTTCGGAAACCTTCCTGCATGTGCGCAACGAGCATTTCCTGCTGGTGCTGCACTTGCCCGGGGTTCACGAATACGACGTCGATGCGCCGATCCGCATCTATATCCCGACCCACAAACTGTTCGTTTTCGATGCGCAGGGCCGTCTGGTGCAAGCACCGGGCCGGCGTGTCGCGAGGGTTGCCTGATGGCCGAAATCCGTTTGCAACACCTCGCCCACAGCTACAGCAAAACCCCGAGCGGCGCCGAGGATTATGCGATCCGCGAGATGGATCACGTCTGGGAGCAGGGCGGCGCCTATGCTTTGCTCGGCCCGTCCGGTTGCGGCAAGTCGACCTTGCTCAACATCATTTCCGGCCTGCTCAGCCCGTCCCAGGGCCATGTGTTGTTTGACGGCAAAGCGGTCAATGACCTGACGCCGGAGAAGCGCAACATCGCCCAGGTTTTCCAGTTTCCGGTGGTCTACGACACCATGACCGTGTTCGACAACCTCGCCTTCCCGCTGCGAAACCAGGGCATGGCCGAGGCGAAAGTGCACAGCAAGGTGCAGGAAATTGCCGAAGTGCTCGATCTGCAGAATCTGCTGAGCAAAAAAGCGCGCAATCTCACCGCCGACGAAAAGCAGAAAGTCTCCATGGGCCGTGGTCTGGTGCGCGATGACGTCTCGGCGATCCTCTTCGATGAGCCGCTGACGGTGATCGACCCGCACTTGAAGTGGAAACTGCGGCGCAAGCTCAAGCAGATCCATGAGCAGTTCAACATCACCATGGTCTACGTCACCCACGATCAGCTCGAAGCCTCGACCTTCGCTGACAAGATCGCGGTGATGTACGGCGGCCAGATCGTCCAGTTCGGCACGCCACGGGAATTGTTCGAGCGGCCGAGCCACACCTTTGTCGGCTATTTCATCGGCAGCCCGGGGATGAATCTGATCGAGGTGCAGCCGCAGCCCGGTGGTGTCGGTTTCGCCTCGACGCACCTGCCGCTGTCCGACGCCTTGCAGCGCCATATCGAGCACGGCCAGTGGAAAAATCTCAAGGTCGGCATCCGCCCCGAATTCATTCATGTGTGGGACGAGCCGTTTGACGACGCGATGCAGGCAAAAGTCGTACACGTCGAAGACCTCGGCACCTACAAGATCATGACCCTCAACCTCGACGGCGCGCCGTTGAAGGTGCGCCTGGCTGAAGACAAACCGGTGCCTCAAGGCACGGCTTACATCAGTTTTCCGGCGCAATGGCTGATGGTCTATGCCGATGAGTTTCTCCTGGAAGTCAGCGACGAGGAGGTGCAGCCATGAACAAGGTGCAGAACAACAAGGCCTGGTGGCTGGTGTTGCCGGTGTTCCTGCTGGTGGCGTTCAGTGCGGTGATCCCGATGATGACCGTGGTCAACTATTCGGTGCAGGACATCTTCGACCAGTCCAGCCGCTACTTCGTTGGCGCTGACTGGTACAAGCAAGTGCTGCTTGACCCGCGTCTGCATGATTCGCTGCTGCGCCAGTTCATCTATTCGGCCTGCGTGTTGCTGATTGAAATCCCCCTGGGCATCGCCGTCGCGCTGACCATGCCGACCAAGGGTCGCTGGTCCTCGGTGGTGCTGATCATTCTGGCGATTCCGTTGCTGATTCCGTGGAACGTGGTCGGCACCATCTGGCAGATCTTCGGCCGCGCCGACATCGGCCTGCTCGGTTCCAGCCTCAACGCGATGGGCATCAGCTACAACTACGCGGCCAACACCATGGACGCCTGGGTGACGGTGCTGGTGATGGACGTCTGGCATTGGACTTCTCTGGTCGCGCTGTTGTGTTTCTCCGGCCTGCGGGCGATTCCCGACGTCTATTACCAGGCCGCGCGCATCGATCGCGCCTCGGCCTGGGCAGTGTTCCGCCACATTCAGTTGCCCAAACTGAAAAGCGTGCTGCTGATCGCGGTGATGCTGCGCTTCATGGACAGTTTCATGATCTACACCGAGCCGTTCGTGCTCACCGGTGGCGGGCCGGGCAATGCCACGACGTTCTTGAGTCAGACGTTGACGCAGATGGCTGTAGGGCAATTCGACCTCGGTCCGGCAGCGGCGTTTTCGCTGGTGTACTTCCTGATCATCCTGTTGGTGTCCTGGCTGTTCTATACCGCCATGACGCACTCCGACGCCAACCGCTGAGGCCCGGCCATGAGCAAGAAAAAGCTTATTCCGTTGCTGGTCTACATCCTGTTCCTGCTGGTGCCGATCTACTGGCTACTGAACATGTCGTTCAAGAGCAACACCGAAATCCTCGGCGGCCTGACGCTTTTCCCACAGGAATTCACGTTGGCGAACTACAAGGTGATCTTCACTGATCCGAGCTGGTACACCGGCTACTTGAACTCGCTGTATTACGTCAGCCTCAACACGGTGATTTCCCTGAGCGTGGCGTTACCGGCGGCTTACGCGTTTTCACGCTATCGTTTCCTCGGCGACAAGCATCTGTTCTTCTGGCTGCTGACCAACCGCATGGCGCCGCCGGCGGTGTTCTTGCTGCCGTTCTTTCAGTTGTATTCGTCGATCGGCCTTTTCGACACGCATATCGCCGTGGCTTTGGCGCACTGCCTGTTCAACGTGCCGCTGGCGGTGTGGATTCTCGAAGGTTTCATGTCCGGCGTGCCCAAGGAGATCGACGAAACGGCCTACATCGACGGCTACAGTTTCCCCAAGTTCTTCGTGAAGATTTTCATCCCGTTGATCGGTTCCGGTATCGGCGTCACGGCGTTTTTCTGCTTCATGTTTTCCTGGGTCGAGCTGCTGCTGGCGCGCACGCTGACCTCGGTCAACGCCAAGCCGATTGCGGCGGTGATGACGCGCACGGTGTCGGCGTCGGGGATCGATTGGGGCGTGCTGGCGGCGGCGGGGGTGTTGACCATTCTGCCGGGCATGCTGGTGATCTGGTTTGTACGCAACCACGTGGCCAAGGGCTTTGCCCTCGGTCGAGTCTGAGGAGCTGATGATGGAATGGATGAGCTGGACGACACCGACCGCCGCGTTCTTCATCGGCATCGGTCTGATTCTGGTGGGCATGACCACCTGGGAATTGCGCTCGCCGAGCATTCTGCGGCGAGGGTTTTTGCCGATTGCCACCACCCGTGGCGATCGCTTGTTTATCGGTCTTCTCGGCAGCGCCTACCTGCATTTGCTGGTAATCGGCGTCACCGACTGGAGCATCTGGGTAGCGTCCGCGTTGTCCCTGGTGTGGCTGTTGGCTGTGATGCGTTGGGGCTAGTCGAATCGTTCGGCAACGCGGCTCCACAACTTAAACAGGAGGTCTCTATGTTCGATAAAAACAATAAGCTGCGACATAGCATTTCATTGGCAGCCATGCTGGCACTCAGCGGTCTGAGCGCATCTGCCTGGGCCGACGCCTACGAAGATGCTGCGAAAAAATGGATCGGCAGCGAGTTCAAGCCCTCGACCCTGACGGCCGAACAGCAGCTCGAAGAATTGAAGTGGTTCATCAAGGCCGCCGAGCCGTTTCGCGGCATGGACATCAAGGTGGTTTCGGAAACCCTGACCACTCACGAATACGAGTCCAAGGTGCTGGCCAAGGCCTTCAGCGAAATCACCGGGATCAAACTAACCCACGACCTGCTGCAGGAAGGCGACGTGGTCGAGAAAATGCAGACGGTGATGCAGTCGGACAAGAACATCTACGACGGCTGGGTCAACGACTCCGACCTGATCGGCACGCACTTTCGCTACGGCAAGACCGAATCGATCACCGACCTGATGGCCAACGAAGGCAAGAACTTCACTTCGCCGACCCTCGACATCAAGGACTTCATCGGCATCTCCTTCACCACCGCGCCGGACGGCAAGATCTATCAACTGCCCGACCAGCAATTCGCCAACCTGTACTGGTTCCGTGCCGACTGGTTCGAGCGCGCCGATCTGAAAGCCAAGTTCAAGGAAAAGTACGGTTACGAGCTGGGCGTACCGGTGAACTGGTCGGCCTATGAAGACATCGCCAAATTCTTCAGCGAAGACGTCAAGGAAATCGACGGCAAACGCGTCTACGGCCACATGGATTACGGCAAGAAAGACCCGTCGCTGGGCTGGCGCTTCACCGATGCCTGGTTCTCCATGGCCGGTGGCGGCGACAAGGGACTGCCCAACGGCTTGCCGGTGGACGAGTGGGGCATCCGCGTCGAGGACTGCCACCCGGTCGGCTCCAGCGTGACCCGTGGCGGCGACACCAACGGCCCGGCGGCGGTGTTTGCCACCACGAAATACGTCGACTGGCTGAAGAAATACGCACCACCGGAAGCGGCCGGCATGACTTTCTCCGAGTCCGGCCCGGTGCCGTCGCAGGGCAACATCGCCCAGCAGATCTTTTGGTACACCGCGTTCACCGCCGACATGACCAAACCCGGCCTACCGGTGGTCAACGCCGACGGCACGCCGAAATGGCGCATGGCGCCGTCGCCTAAAGGCCCGTATTGGGAAGAGGGCATGAAGCTCGGCTATCAAGACGTGGGGTCGTGGACGTTCATGAAATCCACGCCTGAGAAACAGAAACTCGCGGCGTGGCTGTACGCGCAGTTCGTTACGTCGAAAACTGTTTCGCTGAAGAAAACCATCGTCGGTCTGACACCTATTCGCGAGTCGGACATCAACTCGCAGGCCATGACCGATCTGGCGCCGAAACTCGGTGGTCTGGTCGAGTTCTATCGCAGCCCGGCCCGCGTGCAATGGTCGCCGACCGGCACCAACGTGCCCGACTATCCACGTCTCGCTCAGCTGTGGTGGAGCCATATCGCCGAAGCCGCCAGCGGCGAGAAAACACCGCAACAAGCGCTCGATGGCCTGGCCAAGGATCAGGACCGCATCATGGAACGCCTCGAACGCTCCAAGGCCCAGGCCGTGTGCGCACCGAAAATGAACCCGGAACGCGATGCGCAATACTGGTTCGATCAACCGGGCGCACCGAAACCGAAACTGGCCAACGAGAAGCCGAAGGGCGAAACCGTGAGCTATAGCGAACTGCTTAAATCCTGGGCGGATGCGCGCAAGTGATGTTGGAAATGTGAGAAGCGAACGGCACCGGAAGGTGCCGTTTTTTTTGCTGCCGGATCTGCCGCTTTCGCGAGCAGGCTCACTCCTGCTGGGTGTGCGATGCACCCGGATGCTATGAGCGACACACACACCTGTGGGAGCGGGCTTGCCCGCGATGACGCTTGCACAAACGCCGGCGATATCGACTTCTGCTACAAACAAAAAACGGCACCCGAAGGTGCCGTTTCCATTCCAGCCAGATCAGCCGAGCAATCAGCCCGCCAGACCCGCCTGCTGTACCAGCACCAGCAATGGCTGCGGGTACACGCCCAGGAAGAATGCGACCAGGGCGATGGCCAGCAGCATCACGCCGCCTGCCTTCTGTTCCCAGTGCAGCTGGGCGTCGTGGCGACGCAGGTTAGGCTCGATCAGGTACAGGGTGACCATCACGCGCAGGTAGTAGAAAACGCCGATGGCGCTGCCCAGTACCAATGCGCCGACCAGCCACCACTGACGCGTTTCGACGCCGCTGGCGATGATGTAGAACTTGCCGATGAAGCCGGCGGTCAGCGGGATGCCGGCCAGGGACAGCATCATCACGGTCAGCACGGCGGTCAGGTACGGACGGCGCCAGAACAGGCCGCGGTACTCGTACAGCGCGTCAGCGTCGCGGCCGTTGTACGGCGACGACATCAGGGTGATCACGCCGAACGCGCCGAGGCTGGTGATGACATAAGTCACCAGATAGACGCCGATGGCTTCCACCGCCAGACCCTTGCTCGCCACCAGCGCGATCAGCAGATAGCCGAAGTGCGCAATCGACGAGTAACCGAGCAGACGCTTGAGGTTGCTCTGGGTCAGGGCCAGCAGGTTACCGAACAGGATCGAGGCGACCGCGATCACGCTGAGCACATCGCTCAGCACACCACTGCTGGCAGCAGGGGAGAGCTGGAACAGACGCACCATCACCGCAAACACTGCGACCTTCGAAGCGGTAGCGAGGAACGCCGCCACCGGTGCCGGAGCACCTTCGTAGACGTCCGGCGTCCACAGGTGGAACGGTACCAGCGACAGCTTGAACGCCAGACCGATCAGCATCATGCCCAGGCCCAGTTGCGCCAGCGGGCTTGGCAGACCGGTTGCAGCCAAGGCCTGACCGATGCCGACGAAGCTCAGCGAACCGGCGTCGGCGTAGAGCAGCGCCATACCGAACAGCAGGAACGCGGAACCGGCGGCCGACAGCACCATGTACTTGATGCCGGCTTCCAGCGAACGCTTGTTGAAGAAGGCGTAAGCCACCAGACCGTAGACCGGTACCGAGAGCAGTTCCAGACCGATGAACAACCCGGCCAGGTGCTGCGCGCTGACCAACACCAGACCACCGGCGGCGGCCATCAGGATCAGCAGGTACAGTTCTTCGCGATTGCCCGGGTAGCCCGAACCGCCATCACCCAAATAGGCGTGGGCGAGGGTGACGCAGGCGAGGGTGGCGACCAGGATCATCGCCATGTACAGGCAGGCAAACGCGTCGATCTGCAGCAACGGGGTCACGGCCAGAGGCGCGACTTTCAACGCAGGCAGGATCGACAGCAGGGCCAGGTTCAGACCCGCCACCGAAATCAGGAAGGTCTGCGAGTGGTTGCGGCGCCAGGCGATTGCCAGCATCACCACGATAATGGTGAGGCTGGTGATCAACAGTGGCGCAAGCGCAATAAAGTGTTGAATCGTGAATTCCATAGCGCTCTTACCGGGCCGAAGCGAGTTGAGAGAAGGCGGTGCCGAGCCACTGCTGCACGCCATGCATGGTGGCGGCAGAGGTGTCGAGGAACGGTTGCGGGTAGACGCCGAGGTAAATCAGCAACACCGCCAGACCGAGCACCATGATCAGTTCGCGCGCGTCCATGCCGTGCAGCACCGCGTCGGATTTCGACGGGCCGAAGTAGGCACGGTGAATCATGATCAGCGAGTAGACCGAACCGAACACCAGACCGGAAGTGGCAATCGCCGTGACCCATGGAGCGCTGGCGAAGGAACCGATCAGGATCAGGAACTCGCCGACAAAGTTACCGGTGCCCGGCAAGCCCAGCGACGCCGCCGCGAAGAACAGGCTGATCGCCGGCAGGTAAGCGATACGTGACCACAGACCGCCCATCTCACGCATGTCACGCGTATGCAGACGCTCGTACAACTGACCGCTGAGGATAAACAGCGCCGCTGCCGACAGACCGTGCGCCAGCATCTGGATCACTGCGCCTTGCAGCGCCAGTTGGCTGCCGGAGTAGATACCGATCAACACGAAGCCCATGTGGGAAACGGAAGAGAAGGCAATCAGACGCTTGATGTCGGTTTGCGCGAACGCGAGGAACGCGCCGTAGAAGATTCCGATCAGACCCAGGGTCATGGCGATCGGCGCGAACTCGGCCGAAGCGTTCGGGAACAGCGGCAGGGCGAAACGCAGCAGACCGTAGGCCGCGGTTTTCAGCAGGATACCGGCGAGGTCGACGGAACCGGCAGTCGGTGCCTGGGCGTGAGCATCAGGCAGCCAGGAGTGGAACGGAACCACTGGCAGCTTGACCGCGAAGGCGATGAAGAAGCCGAGCATCAGAATGTACTCGGTGGTCATCGACATCTTGGTTTTCAACAGGTCGGCGTAGTTGAAGGTGATCACGCCGGTATTGTTGAAGTTGACCAGCACCAGACCGAGGATCGCCACCAGCATGATCAGGCCGGACGCCTGAGTGAAGATGAAGAACTTGGTCGCTGCGTAGATCCGGGTTTTCTTGCCGTCCGAAGAACTGTGACCCCAGAGCGCGATGAGGAAGTACATCGGCACCAGCATCATTTCCCAGAAGAAGAAGAACATGAACAGGTCGAGGGCGAGGAACACGCCGACCACACCGCCCAGGATCCACATCAGGTTCAGGTGGAAGAAGCCAACGTGACGTTGAATCTCTTTCCACGAGCAGAGTACCGAGAGGATACCCAGCAGACCGGTCAGCAGGATCATCAACAGCGACAGGCCGTCGAGGGCCAAGTGCACGTTGATGCCGAAACGCTGGATCCAGACATGCTTGAACTCAAGCGCCCAGGTCGGATCGGCGCCCGGCGCCGGTGCGAATGAATAGTCACCGTGGGCCCACAGCCAGAGGCCGAGCGCGAGTTCCAGGGTCATGGTCAACAGCGCAATCCAGCGCGGGAGGGTAGCGCCGAAGCGCTCACCCATCCAGCACAGCAGGCCGCCGATGAAGGGGATCAGGATTAGCCAAGGCAGAATCATGACGGGCTCGTTTCCTTTCGCAAATTCGCAAGGTTCATATCAGACCGCTACCAGCACGATGGCGCCTATCACCAGCACGGCACCAGCAGCCATCGAGGCGGCGTACCAACGCAGTTGACCGGTCTCGGTGCGGCTCAGGGCAGTGTGACCACCCTTGGCCATACGCGGGATCAGACCGATGGTCTGGTCGAGCGGGTCTTTGCGCAGTACATGGCTGATCGCAAGGTACGGCTTGACGAACAGTTTGTCGTAGATCCAGTCGAAGCCCCAGGCAGCGAACCACCAGGCCGAAAGGAAACGGCCGATGCCGCTGTTGGCGATCGCCGTGACGAAGCGACGCTTGCCAAGGAACAGCAGCGCTGCCAGCAGGATACCGGCCAGGGCGATGGCGCCCGAGGCGATTTCCAGACTGTGCTTGGCTTCGCCACCGGCATGCCCGACGCTTTGCGGCAGTACGCCGTGCAGCGGCGGCACGATCATCGCGCCGACGAAAGTCGACAGCACGATCAGCACCGACAATGGCAGCCAGTGAGCAATGCCGTGGCCGGCGTGGGCTTCGGTCTTGGCTTCACCGTGGAACGCGATGAAGATCAGGCGGAAGGTGTACAGCGACGTCATGAACGCACCGACCAGACCTGCGTAGAGCAGACCCTGGTTGCCGCTGGCGAACGCTTCCCAGAGGATTTCGTCCTTGGAGTAGAAGCCTGCGGTAACCAGTGGCAGAGCGGCCAGCGCGGCACCACCGACGATGAAGCTGGCGTAGGCCAGTGGCAGTTTCTTCCACAGCCCGCCCATCTTGAAGATGTTCTGCTCGTGGTGGCAGGCAACGATCACCGCACCGGAAGCAAGGAACAGCAGGGCCTTGAAGAAGGCGTGGGTCATCAGGTGGAAGATCGCGCCTTCCCAGGCACCAACGCCCAGCGCCAGGAACATGTAGCCGATCTGGCTCATGGTCGAGTAGGCGAGGATACGTTTGATGTCGGTCTGCACCAGCGCGGCGAAACCGGCCAGTACCAGGGTCACGCCACCGACGATGCCGACGAGGTGCAGGATGTCCGGCGCCAAGGCAAACAGACCATGGGTACGGGCGATCAGGTAGACACCGGCGGTGACCATGGTCGCGGCGTGGATCAGTGCCGAAACCGGGGTAGGGCCGGCCATCGCATCCGCGAGCCAGGTTTGCAGCGGCAGTTGCGCCGATTTACCGACAGCACCACCGAGCAGCATCAGGGTTGCCAGAACGATCCAGAAGTCGCCGACCTTGAAGTGCTCCGGCGCACGTACCAGCAGTTCCTGGACGTTCAGCGTGCCCAGTTGCTGGAACAGGATGAACAGGCCGATGGCCATGAACACGTCGCCGATGCGGGTGACGATGAACGCCTTGAGTGCCGCGTTACCGTTGTTGCGGTTGCTGTAGTAGAAACCGATCAACAGGTACGAGCACAGGCCCACGCCTTCCCAACCGAAGTAGATGAACAGCAGGTTATCGCCGAGGATCAGGAACAGCATGCTGGCGATGAACAGGTTGGTGTACGAGAAGAAGCGCGAGTAACCGTCTTCGCCACGCATGTACCAGGACGCGAACAGGTGGATCAGGAAGCCGACGCCGACGACCACGCCGAGCATGGTCACCGACAGGCCATCCAGGTACAGCGCGAAGTTCGGCTGGAAACCTTCCACCGACATCCAGCGCCACAGCACCTGGGTGTACACGCCACCCTCCGGCGGTGCGACGTTGAATTGCCAGATCACGTAAGCGGTGACGATGGCCGACAGGCCGATCGAACCGACACCGATCAGCGCCGAGAGGTTTTCCGAGAAGCGGCCGCGCGAGAACGACAGCAACAGGAACCCGATCAGAGGGAATACGAAAGTCAGAAAGAGTAGGTTCATCCGCGCATCTCACTGGCAGCGTCGATATCGAGCGTGTGGAAGCGGCGATACAGTTGCAGCAGGATCGCCAGGCCAATACTGGCCTCGGCCGCTGCAAGGCTGATCACCAGGATGAACATGATCTGTCCATCCGGCTGCGCCCAGCGGGCGCCCGCGACGATGAAGGCCAGGGCAGAGGCGTTCATCATCACTTCCAGACTCATCAACACGAACAAAATGTTGCGGCGGACCATCAGGCCGACCAGACCAAGGCAGAACAGGATGCCGGCGACGGCCAGTCCATGTTCGAGAGGGATAGCAGGCATGTCTTACTCCTTCGCCTCGTTACGGCCCAAATGGAACGCCGTGACGGCTGCGGCAAGCAGCAGCATCGAGGCGAGTTCGACCACCAGCAGGTACGGGCCGAACAGGCTGATGCCCACGGCTTTCGCGTCTACGGTGGTGTGGCCGATGGCCTGGCCGCTCTGGTGAGCGAACAGCACATACAGCAGTTCGGCCAGCAGCAGCGCGGCAAGAATCACCGGTCCTGCCCAGATGCCGGGTTTGAGCCAGGTGCGTTCCTGTTGCACCGAGGCGGGACCGAGGTTGAGCATCATCACCACGAACACGAACAGCACCATGATGGCGCCGGCGTAGGCGATCACTTCCAGCACACCGGCGAACGGCGCGCCGAGGGCGAAGAAGGTCATGGCCACGGCGATCAACGAGATGATCAGGTAGAGCAGGGCGTGCACGGGGTTGGTGTTGGTGACCACACGCAGCGTGGACACCACAGCAATACCCGATGCGAAATAGAAAGCGAATTCCATCGTTCTTCCTTAAGGCAGCAAGCTCTTCACGTTGATCGGTTCGGCTTCGTTCTGCGCAGCGCCTTTCGGCTTGCCAGCGATTGCCATACCTGCAACACGATAGAAGTTGTAATCAGGGTTTTTGCCGGGGCCGGAGATCAAAAGATCTTCTTTCTCGTACACCAGGTCCTGACGTTTGAACTCGGCCATCTCGAAATCCGGGGTCAGCTGGATCGCGGTGGTCGGGCAGGCTTCCTCGCAGAGACCGCAGAAAATGCAGCGCGAAAAGTTGATCCGGAAGAAGTCCGGGTACCAGCGACCGTCTTCGGTTTCAGCTTTCTGCAGCGAGATGCAACCCACCGGGCAGGCCACGGCGCACAGGTTGCAGGCTACGCAGCGTTCTTCGCCATCGGGGTCGCGGGTCAGGACGATGCGGCCACGGTAACGCGGCGGCAGGTAGACCTGCTCCTCGGGGTATTGCAGGGTGTCGCGCTTGCGAAAGCCATGGCCGAAGACCATGACCAGGCTGCGCAACTGGGTACCGGTACCCTTAACGATGTCGCCAATATATTTGAACATGGGTCAAATCCTCACTGAACCGCAACCGCAGGCGTGTTCATCAACACAACCGCAGCGGTCACCAGCAAATTGATCAGGGTCAGTGGCAGGCAGAATTTCCAGCTGAAATCCATCACCTGGTCATAACGCGGACGCGGGATGGAAGCGCGCAGCAGGATGAACAGCATGATGAAGAACGCGGTCTTCAGTGCGAACCAGACGAAGGACAGTTGCGGCAGGATGCCGAACGGACCGTGCCAGCCACCGAAGAACAGGGTGACCAGCAGCGCCGAGATCAGGATGATGCCGATGTATTCACCGACGAAGAACATGCCCCATTTCATACCGGCGTATTCAATGTGGTAACCGTCGGCCAGTTCCTGTTCCGCTTCCGGCTGGTCGAACGGGTGACGGTGAGTCACGGCGACGCCAGCGATGAAGAAGGTACAGAAACCGAAGAACTGCGGAATGATGAACCACAGGTTCTGCGCCTGGTACTCGACGATGTCGCGCATGTTGAACGAGCCGACCTGGACCACGATGCCCATCAGGGCCAGGCCCATGAACACTTCGTAGGACACGGTCTGCGCCGAGGCACGCAAGCTGCCGAGCAGGGCGAACTTGTTGTTGCTCGACCAGCCGGCGAAGAGCACCGCGTAGACCGACAGACCGGCCATGGCGAAGAAGAACAGCAGGCCGATGTTCAGATCCGCCACGCCCCAGGTCGGGGTGATCGGGATGATCGCGAAGGCGATCAGCAGGGCGGACATGGCCACCACCGGCGCCAGGGTGAAGATCACCTTGTCGGCAAACGGCGGCGTCCAGTCTTCCTTGAAGAACATCTTCAGCATGTCGGCGGCGATCTGGAACATGCCGAACGGGCCAACGCGGTTCGGACCGTAACGGTCCTGCCACCAGCCCAGCAGGCGACGTTCGACAAAGCTGAGCAAGGCGCCTGCGACCACCACGGCCAGCAGGATCACGATGGCTTTGATGACCGTCAGGATCACATCGATCACTTCAGGGGTGAACCAGGTCATTGCGCTGCCTCCTGCAGACCGTCGACGGACACGCCGGCGAATGCCGGTGGAATGCCGGCGATGCCCGCAGGCAATGCCACCAGACCGGCGCCCAGTTCTTCATTGATGCGCAGCGGCAGACGCAATGTCTGACCGGCCACGTTCAGGCTCAGCAGGGCACCGTCGTTGACGCCGAGGCGATCCGCTTCGGATTTCGCCAGCGCGACGTAAGGTGCCGGGATGCGTTCCTGTACCGGGGCGGCTTTCGAAGAGTTTTCTTCGCTGCCGAACAGGTGGAAGAACGGCACGGCTTGCCAGGTACCCGGCGCCGGGTTGAACGCACGCGGCGCAGCGGCGAACCAGTTCAGCGAATCACCGGTGCTTTCGATCAGGCGCGTGCCCGGGTCGCCAGCACGCAGATGACCACCGACTTCGTCCTGGAACTTGTTCCACGCTTGTGGCGAGTTCCAGCCCGGCGACCATGCGAATGGCACCTGCTGACGCGGTTCGGCGGAGCCCGAGTAACCTTCCATGGAGAAGGCGAACGCGGTGTCCTGGTCTTGCGGGGTGCGTGGTTCGTGAACGCTGATGTCGGCGCGCATGGCGGTGCGACCGGAATAACGCAGCGGCTCACGGGCCAGTTTCAGACCCTTGATGCGGAAAGCCGCCGACGGTGCAGCATCGACGATGCGCGCCAGTTGCGCGGTGCTCGAGGCAACGGCAGCGGTGACGTGGTCGAGTTGCGTCCAGTCGATCGGCTGGTTCAGCAGGGTCGCGCGCAGGGCGTGCAGCCAGCGCCAGCCTTCGTGCACCAGAATGCTCGCGTCCAGGTATTGCGGATCGAAAACCTGGAAGAAGCGCTGGGCGCGGCCTTCCTGGCTGACCAGCGTACCGTCGCCCTCGGCGAAGCTCGCCGCTGGCAGAACCAGGTGCGCGCGATCGGTGGTGGCGGTTTTCTGATGGTCGGCAACGATCACCACTTTCGCGGCGTTCAATGCAGCATCGACCTTGGCGTTGGCAGTGCGGGTGTACAGATCGTTTTCCAGCACGACGATAGCGTCGGCCTTGCCATCGATGACCGCTTGCAGCGCGGCGTCGACCGACTCGCCACCGAGCATGGCCAGACCGAGGCTGTTGGCCTCCGGCACGATCAGGCTGATCGAACCGTTCTTCTCGCGCAGCTTCAGGGCCTTGGCGATGTTCGCGGCGGCTTCGATCAAGGCTTTGGAGCCCAGCGAAGTACCGGCGATGATCAGCGGACGCTTGGCGGCGAGCAGGGCATCGGCGATGCGCTGCGCCAGTTCCAGGGCTTCGGTGTCCAGACCTTCAACGGCCGGAGCGCTGGCATCCAGCGCGTGAGCCACGGCGAAACCGATGCGCGCCAGATCGTCGGGAGCGGCGTGTACGCACTCTTCGGCAACGTCGTCGAGCTTGGTTTCGGCGAGGCTGGCGATGAACAGCGGGTTCAGCGCGTGCTGGCCGATGTTCTTCACTGCCGCATCGAGCCAAGGCTGGACGCGCATGGCTTCGGCCATGTCTTCAGCCTTGCCCTTGACCGACTGACGCAGAGCCAGCGCCATACGCGCGGCGGTCTGGGTCAGGTCTTCGCCGAGGACGAAAATCGCGTCGTGGTCTTCGATGTCGCGCATATTCGGCACTGGCAGCGGGCTGTCGTTCAGCACCTGCAGGACCAGACGGATGCGCTCCAGCTCGGAGGCTTCGATACCCGAATAGAAGTGCTCGGCACCAACCAGTTCGCGCAACGCGTAGTTGCTTTCGAGGCTGGCACGCGGCGAACCGATGCCGACGATGTTGCGCCCGCGCAGCAGGTCAGCGGCTTTGTCCAGCGCAGCGTCGAGGCCGAGCTTGGTGCCATCGGCCAGCAGCGGCTGACGTGGACGGTCGGTGCGGTTGACGTAGCCATAACCGAAACGGCCACGGTCGCAGAGGAAGTACTGGTTCACCGAACCGTTGAAACGGTTTTCGATGCGACGCAGTTCACCGTAACGCTCGCCCGGGGAGATGTTGCAACCGCTCGAGCAGCCGTGGCAGATGCTTGGTGCGAACTGCATGTCCCACTTGCGGTTGTAGCGCTCGGAGTGAGTCTTGTCGGTGAACACACCGGTCGGGCAGACCTCGGTGAGGTTGCCGGAGAACTCGCTTTCGAGGGTGCCGTCTTCAACGCGACCGAAGTACACGTTGTCGTGGGCGCCGAATACACCGAGGTCGGTGCCGCCGGCGTAGTCCTTATAGAAACGCACGCAGCGGTAGCAAGCGATGCAGCGGTTCATTTCGTGGGAAATGAACGGGCCCAGTTGCTGGTTCTGGTGGGTGCGTTTGCTGAAGCGATAACGGCGCTCGTTGTGGCCGGTCATCACTGTCATGTCTTGCAGGTGGCAGTGACCGCCTTCCTCGCACACCGGGCAGTCGTGCGGGTGGTTGGTCATCAGCCATTCGACAACGCTGGCGCGGAACGCCTTGGATTCTTCATCGTCGATGGAGATCCAGGTGTTGTCGGTGGCCGGGGTCATGCAGGACATGACGATGCGACCACGGGTGTCGTTCTCGTCGGTGTACTGCTTGACCGCGCACTGGCGGCAGGCCCCGACGCTACCAAGCGCGGGGTGCCAGCAGAAATATGGAATGTCGAGGCCCAGCGACAGACATGCCTGTAACAGGTTGTCTGCCCCGTCGACTTCGAGCGCTTTGCCGTCTACGTGGATAGTGGCCATGGTTCAAAGGTCTTCGTTGGCCCGGTGTCAGCGGGCGTGGCTAATGGAATCTTGTTATGCGTCCGAATCCAAACAGCCCCGAAGGGCGTCATCGGACGAAAGGCGAAGGGCACGGACCCTTCGCCTTTTTAAGCGTTTACGCGCCGACTACGATCGGCCTTGCCAGAGGCGGGACGGCGGCGCTGACAGGCGCGATACCGGCTTCGAACTCTGGACGGAAGTATTTGATGGCGCTGCCCAGCGGCTCCACGGCACCCGGTGCGTGAGCACAGAAGGTCTTGCCCGGGCCGAGGAAGCCGACCAGACCCAGCAGGGTCTCGATGTCGCCCGGCTGGCCCTTGCCCTGTTCGATGGCCATCAGGAGCTTGACGCTCCATGGCAGACCATCGCGGCACGGGGTGCAGAAACCGCAGGATTCGCGTGCGAAGAACTGCTCCATGTTGCGCAGCAGCGAGACCATGTTGACGCTGTCATCCACCGCCATCGCCAGACCGGTACCCATCCGGGTGCCGACCTTGGCGATGCCGCCGGCATACATTTGTGCGTCGAGGTGCTCGGGCAGGAGGAAACCGGTACCGGCGCCGCCTGGCTGCCAGGCCTTGAGCTTGAAGCCGTCGCGCATGCCGCCGGCGTAGTCTTCGAACAGTTCACGACCGGTGACGCCGAACGGCAGTTCCCACAGGCCCGGGTTCTTGACCTTGCCGGAGAAACCCATGAGCTTGGTGCCCATGTCTTCGGAACCTTCGCGGGCCAACGATTTGTACCAGTCAACGCCGTCGGCAATGATCGCCGGCACGTTGCACAGGGTTTCGACGTTGTTCACGCAGGTCGGCTTGCCCCACACGCCGACGGCGGCAGGGAAGGGCGGCTTGGAGCGCGGGTTGGCGCGGCGGCCTTCGAGGGAGTTGATCAGTGCGGTTTCTTCACCGCAGATGTAACGCCCGGCGCCGGTGTGGACGAACAGCTCGAAATCGAAACCCGAACCGAGAATGTTCTTGCCCAGCAGGCCGGCCGCCTTGGCTTCTTCCACGGCACGGTTGAGGTGCGTGGCGGCGGTGGTGTATTCGCCGCGCAGGAAGATGTAGCCACGGTAGGTTTTCAGCGCGCGGGCACTGATCAACATGCCTTCGATCAGCAGATGGGGCAGTTGCTCCATCAGCATGCGGTCTTTCCAGGTGTTCGGCTCCATTTCATCCGCGTTGCACAGCAGGTAGCGGATGTTGATGGATTCGTCCTTGGGCATCAGGCCCCACTTCACGCCAGTGGGGAAGCCGGCGCCGCCGCGACCCTTGAGGCCAGCGTCTTTGACGGTCTGGACGATAGCGTCCTGATCCATGTCGGCGAAGGCTTTGCGTGCAGCGGCGTAACCGTTCTTGGCCTGGTATTCGTCGAGCCACACGGCTTCGCCGTCATCGCGCAGACGCCAGGTCAGCGGGTGAGTCTCGGCCGAGCGCTGGATGCGGTTGGCTGGACCAAAAGATGTCAGGGTCATACGTAGCCCTCGAGCAGTTTGGCCACGCCAGCAGGCTGCACGTCGCCAAAGGTGTCGTCGTCGATCATCAGCGCCGGTGCCTTGTCGCAGTTGCCGAGGCAGCAGACAGGCAGCAGGGTGAAACGACCATCGGCGGTGGTCTGACCCAGGCCGATGCCCAGATTGTTCTGGATTTCGCTGACCACCGACTCGTGGCCGCCGATGTAGCAGACCATGCTGTCGCAGACGCGAATGATGTGACGGCCGACCGGTTGACGGAAGATCTGGCTGTAGAACGTCGCCACGCCTTCAACGTCGCTGGCCGGGATGCCGAGGATTTCGCCGATCGCGTAAAGGGCGCCGTCCGGCACCCAGCCACGTTCCTTCTGAACGATCTTCAGGGCTTCGATCGACGCTGCGCGCGGGTCTTCGTAGTGATGCAGCTCGTGCTCGATGGCCGAGCGCTCGGTTTCACTCAAGGTGAAACGGTCTGTCTGGATAAGCGTGCTGTTCATGCTTAGCGGTCCACGTCGGCCATAACGAAGTCGATACTACCCAGGTACGCAATCAAGTCCGCGACCATGCTGCCTTTGATCACCGAAGGGATCTGCTGCAGATGCGGGAAGCTCGGAGTACGGATCCGGGTACGGTAGCTCATGGTGCCGCCGTCGCTCGTCAGGTAATAACTGTTGATGCCCTTGGTCGCTTCGATCATCTGGAAGGATTCGTTGGCCGGCATGACCGGGCCCCACGAAACCTGCAGGAAGTGCGTGATCAGGGTTTCGATGTGCTGCAGCGTGCGCTCTTTCGGCGGCGGCGTGGTCAGCGGGTGATCCGCCTTGTACGGGCCTTCCGGCATGTTGCGCATGCATTGATCGATGATCTTGATGCTCTGGCGCATCTCTTCGACGCGAACCATGCAGCGGTCGTACGCATCGCCGTTGACGGCGAGCGGCACTTCGAATTCGAAGTTCTCGTAGCCCGAGTACGGACGCGCTTTGCGCAGGTCGAAATCGCAACCGGTCGAACGCAGGCCGGCACCGGTGACGCCCCATTCCAGGGCCTCTTTGGTGTTGTAGGCGGCAACGCCGATGGTACGACCCTTGAGGATGCTGTTCTGCAGGGCGGCCTTGGTGTATTCGTCCAGACGCTTGGGCATCCACTCGACAAAATCCTTGACCAGTTTTTCCCAGCCGCGCGGCAGGTCGTGGGCGACGCCGCCGATGCGGTACCAGGCCGGGTGCAGACGGAAACCGGTAATCGCCTCGATCACCGTGTACGCCTTCTGGCGGTCGGTGAAGGTGAAGAACACCGGGGTCATGGCGCCGACGTCCTGGATATAGGTACCCAGGAACAGCAGGTGACTGGTGATCCGGAAGAACTCGGCCATCATGATGCGGATGACGTCGACTTTCTGCGGCACCTTGATGCCGGCCAGCTTCTCGACCGAGAGCACGTACGGCAGGTTGTTCATCACGCCGCCGAGGTAGTCGATGCGGTCGGTGTACGGAATGTAGCTGTGCCAGGACTGGCGCTCGCCCATCTTCTCGGCGCCACGGTGGTGGTAACCGATGTCCGGGACGCAGTCGACGATCTCTTCGCCGTCCAGCTGCAGGATGATGCGGAACGCACCGTGCGCCGAAGGGTGGTTCGGGCCGAGGTTGAGGAACATGTAGTCCTCGTTGGCACCGGAACGCTTCATGCCCCAGTCTTCCGGACGGAAACGCGCGGCTTCTTCCTCCAGCTGCTGCTTGGCGAGGTTGAGGCTGTATGGGTCGAATTCGGTGGCGCGCGCCGGGAAGTCCTTGCGCAGCGGGTGACCTTCCCAGGTCGGCGGCATCATGATGCGCGACAGGTGCGGGTGGCCTTTGAAGTCGATGCCGAACATGTCCCAGACTTCGCGCTCGTACCAGTTGGCGTTCGGCCAGATGCTGGTAACGGAAGGCATGCTGAGGTCGCCTTCGGACAAGGCCACCTTGATCATCACGTCACTATTACGCTCCAGCGACATGAGGTGATAGAACACAGTGAAATCGGCGCCGGTCGGCAGCCCTTGACGCTTGGTGCGCAGACGCTCGTCCACGCCGTGCAGGTCATAGAGCATGACGTACGGCTTGGGCAGGTTGCGCAGGAAAGTCAGGACTTCAACCAGTTTGGCACGGGCCACCCACAGCACCGGCATGCCGGTGCGGGTTGCCTGCGCGGTGAACGCTTCGGCGCCAAAACGGTTGTTCAGTTCGACGACCAGATCCTGGTCGTCTGCCTTGTAAGGCGGGATGTACAGAGCACTGCCTGTAGTCATGGTTATTTTTTCGCTTTCGGTCAACGTAAAGAATGAAGCCAGCTTCTCGTTACTTGGAACAGAACTGGATCAGACTTCGTCAGGGCTGCGCAGATTGGTGACTGCGATTCGCTGTTCGCGGCGCTGTTCCTTCTGCGATGGCATGTCGGCGCGATACACGCCTTGATCACCAACGACCCAGGAAAGCGGACGACGCTCCTGTCCAATCGATTCCTGCAACAGCATCAAGCCTTGCAGAAATGCTTCCGGACGGGGCGGGCAGCCAGGTACGTAGACGTCCACGGGCAGGAACTTGTCCACCCCTTGAACCACGGAGTAGATGTCGTACATGCCGCCGGAGTTGGCGCACGAACCCATGGAGATAACCCATTTCGGTTCGAGCATTTGCTCGTAGAGACGCTGGATGATCGGCGCCATCTTGATGAAGCAGGTACCGGCGATAACCATGAAGTCGGCCTGACGCGGCGAGGCCCGGATCACTTCGGCGCCAAAGCGCGCGATGTCGTGGGGCGCCGTGAAGGCGGTGGTCATTTCCACGTAGCAGCACGACAGGCCGAAGTTGTACGGCCACAGGGAGTTCTTACGTCCCCAGTTGACCGCGCCACTCAGCACGTCTTCCAGCTTGCCCATGAAAATGTTTTTGTGGACTTGATCTTCTAACGGATCGGCAACGGTTTCCCGCTGGCCAATCGGATACTGCTCGTTAGGAGCATCGGGGTCGATCCTGGTGAGATTGTATTGCATTGCCAAAGCCTCATTGTTTCAGCTTCGCCTGCCGCTTGCGACGAGCTTCCGGAGCCCAGTCAAGGGCGCCCACTCGGAACAGGTAGACAAGACCTGCCAACAGAATTGCTATGAAAACGAGAGCTTCGACGAATCCGGTCCAGCCGCTTTCGCGGACGGACACAGACCATGCAAAGAGAAAGAGGGCTTCGATATCGAAGATCACGAAGAGCATCGCGACCAGATAGAATTTGGCTGAGAGCCGCAAGCGGGCGCCACCGGTAGGTAGCATGCCCGACTCGAACGGTTCGTTTTTGCTGCGACCCCAGGCTTTTGACCCGAGGAGGCTGGAGACGCCAAGCATGAAGGCACACAGGCCGACGACACCCAGAAGGAAAATGGCAAAGCCCCAGTTGTGGGCCATGAGTCCTGTCGCTTCGGGCATGCTGGTAATCCTTAACAGAGAGCAAAGGTCTCTGAGCTTGATAAAGAAATAAGGCAGTGACGATATGTCGCAGCAATCAATCGGGCTGATTTTATGGCTAAACACCCGGCAAGTAAAATTCCAAAGGCGAAATTATTTACCGGATTAAGGACATAGCGCCTCCTGAAAGCGCTGCGGCCCATGCGTTGCGGGCATTAGCCGGGTTTCCATCAATTATGTTTTGTAGAGTTTGTAACGAACATAGTTGCGGCTAAATGATAATTAATATCGTTTGGCGTGGTTTTGTAACTGTTTAACGAGTGAGTGGCTGGGAAGTTGTCTTACTTGCGCGTTACTGCAAGTAGCGAAGCCTACCGTTTTAACGGAAATTTCTGACGCTTGTAGCGCTTCATATCAATGTTTCGTCTCGCGGCTGACGGTAGCCCTGTGGGAGCGAGCCTGCTCGCGAAAGCGGTGGATCAGCCTCCAGATGTGCAAGCTGACTTATCGCCTTCGCGAGCAGGCTCGCTCCCACAGGGGATTTGTAGTGTCTTTGAGATTCCAACAGGCAAAAAAACGCCCCGATCCAGTCGGGGCGTCAGTTTTGCGGCTCTGCGGTTAGCTTTTTATCCGACCCGCAAAGGCCGTTTGCTCAGGTGTAGCCGAATCAGTGGAACTGTTCTTCTTCGGTCGAACCGGTCAGCGCGGTCACCGAGGACGAGCCGCCCTGGATCACGGTGGTCATGTCGTCGAAGTAGCCAGTGCCCACTTCCTGCTGGTGCGCAACAAAGGTGTAGCCCTTGGCGGCGTCAGCGAATTCCTGCTCTTGCAGCTTCACGTAGGCAGTCATGTCGTTGCGGGCGTAGTCGTGCGCCAGGTTGAACATGCTGTGCCACATGTTGTGAATGCCGGCCAGGGTGATGAACTGATGCTTGTAGCCCATGGCGGACAGTTCGCGCTGGAACTTGGCGATGGTCGCGTCGTCCAGGTTCTTCTTCCAGTTGAAGGAAGGCGAGCAGTTGTACGACAGCAGCTGGTCCGGGTATTCCTTTTTGATCGCTTCAGCGAAGCGACGGGCTTCTTCCAGATCCGGCTTGGCGGTTTCGCACCAGATCAGGTCCGCGTACGGCGCGTAAGCCAGGCCACGGGCGATCGCTTGATCCAGGCCGGCACGTACCTTGTAGAAACCTTCCTGAGTACGCTCGCCGGTCACGAATGGCTGATCGTACGGGTCGCAATCGGAGGTCAGCAGGTCAGCCGCGTTGGCGTCGGTGCGGGCCAGAATGATGGTCGGCGTGCCGGCAACGTCAGCTGCCAGACGGGCAGCGGTCAGCTTCTGCACGGCTTCCTGGGTTGGCACCAGAACCTTGCCGCCCATGTGGCCGCATTTCTTCACCGAGGCCAGTTGGTCTTCGAAGTGAACGCCAGCGGCGCCGGCTTCGATCATGCTTTTCATCAGCTCGTAGGCGTTGAGTACACCGCCGAAACCGGCTTCAGCGTCGGCCACGATTGGCGCGAAGTAGTCGATGTAGCCGTCGTCGCCCGGGTTCTTGCCGGCTTTCCACTGGATCTGGTCAGCACGACGGAACGAGTTGTTGATGCGCTTGACCACGGTCGGTACCGAGTCAACCGGGTACAGCGACTGGTCCGGGTACATCGATTCTGCGGAGTTGTTGTCCGCAGCCACCTGCCAGCCGGACAGGTAGATCGCCTGGATACCGGCCTTGACCTGCTGAACAGCCTGGCCGCCGGTCAGGGCGCCCATGCAGTTGACGAAATCTTTCTCTGGACGGAAGGACGGCTTGGCACCCTGGGTGACCAGGTTCCACAGCTTCTCGGCGCCCATCTTCGCGAAGGTGTGCTCTGGCTGAACCGAGCCACGCAGGCGGACCACGTCGGCAGCGGAGTAAGTGCGAGTCACGCCTTTCCAGCGCGGGTTCTCGGCCCAGTCTTTTTCGAGGGCTGCAATTTGCTGTTCGCGTGTCAGTGCCATGGAGATAAACCTCGTCGCGTCTTTTATGAAAAGTTGTTCTGCGGTGGAAAATTCCTGCGCTCGCTGACCAGAAGCTTAGGTGGTCAAGTCGGATTCGGCGGGGTAGGCGACGGGATGAACGATGGGCTCGAGGGGAAGTGAGCAGGTAGTGGCGGACTGCGGGGCGCATGCGGGCGTCGTGGGCCTTTATACGGACAACAGCGTGAAGCCGGGTTACCTAAATACGCTTCCGTCCCTCGGGACAACTTCGTTCCAGTCGGCAACCTCGTCAAACACACCTTGTGGGCGGTACAGACACGAAACGGCTCGCGGGGTAGGTGCGAGCGGCGCTTCGAAGGCCCTTGCCAGGGCCTCTGATTAGCGGGAGCGAGGCCATCATGCCTTCGCTTTTTTTTCGCGTCAAACGTTTTGTAGTGCTTTTTTCCAAGCACTACATCTTTCGTATAATACGACTAATCAGTCAGTTTTCGGTGCTTTAGTCCAGCGTGTCGACTTTCACCCGCAAGGTCATGTCATCCCGGCCTTGAGTCGAGTAGCTGCGGGTCAGGCCCTGTTTATCGGCCTGAGTCTGGCTATTGACGCCTGCCAGAGTGATCCATTCACCGAGGCGCCCGGTGACGGTTGTGTCGGTGCTTTGCACGTTCACTACATCGGGACGTTCCTGGCTCATGCGGTCACGGTTGGTACTGATCGCCAGATGAACGGTATCGCCGGTGACGCTGGCGGTGACGTAGAAACCCTGGGTGACGTTGCGGTATTGGGTCTCGCTGCTGTAACCGCCGTAGGAATCGCTCTGGGTGTTGGTGATCGGCACGCTCTGGCCGACCTGGATCAGCGCCGGAGTGCCTTCGCTGGTCTGCACTTGCTGAACGCCGCCGTTGCGGCTGGTGGTGCTGCGGCTGATGATCCGGGTCTGGCTCGGCTGGGCGCCATTGACCGCATAACCTTCGTCGCCGCGGCCATTGTTTTCGTTGGTGTCGACGGTGATCAGCAAGCGCTTCGGCGCGGTATCGAGTTGCGCCAGCAGATCCTTCAACTCCTGAATCTTGCCCGGCTCGGCCTTGACGATCAGCTGATTGCCGTAAGCGCTGACCTGACCGTCCTGGCCGATGAAATCCTGCGCCACTGGCAACATGTCAGCGCTGGTGTGGTATTTGAGGGGGACGATTTCTGTGGCTGCCAGCACCGAAAAACTGCAGCCGAGCAGCAGGGTGGTGAGCAGGGTGCGTAGGGACATGTCCGTTATCTCCGCGTTCGAAAGGCTTGATATTGCCAGTTTGTCGGCCCGGGGTGGGGCAAGTTGAATCGTAGACAGCAAAACGCCCCGGCATCGGTGGATGGCGGGGCGTGATCGTTCCCACGCTCTGCGTGGGAATGCAGCCAGTGACGCTCTGCGTCACATGCCGCAAGGGACGCGGAGCGTCCCGAGAAGCATTCCCACGCAGAGCGTGGGAACGATCAGGGCGGGGCTCAGGCCGAATGCCGAACCATGTCGACATGCGGAATCCCGGCTTCGAGGAATTCCTCGCTGACCAGGCTGAAACCCAGGCGCTCGTAGAACGCCGTGGCCTGCACCTGAGCGCTGAGCTTCTGCTGTTTCAGCCCGCGCGCTTCAGCTTCGGCGATGACCGCTTGCATCAGCGCATCACCGACCTTCATTCCGCGCCAGTCTTTGAGTACTGAAACGCGGCCGATGTGCCCGTCGGGCAACAGCCGCGCCGTGCCGATCGGGAAGTCGCCTTCGAACGCCAGAAAATGCACGGCGGTCGCGTCATCGGCGTCCCACTCAAGCTCGGGTGGCACCGATTGTTCGGCGATGAACACCGTTTCACGAATGCGCCGGATCTCGGCGATATCCTTCTGCCAGTCTGCGACACGAACGCGAATTTTATTCATCGGCGAACCCCAGGCTTCCTTGCTTGACCAGTTCGCAGAGCAGGCTGCGGCCGTCTTCGTCGCTCAGCCACTCGCCGAGGTTATCGGCGTGCAGGGCGTCAGCGGCGCAGATCAGCTTCAGCAGTTCGCGCAGCTTGCCCGGCAGGTAGCGGCTCTGGCCACTGGCGAACAGCAGGAGATCGTCGTCGAC
The DNA here is from genome assembly GCF_017491835.1 of Pseudomonas sp. 67(2021). NCBI lineage: Bacteria > Pseudomonadati > Pseudomonadota > Gammaproteobacteria > Pseudomonadales > Pseudomonadaceae > Pseudomonas > Pseudomonas sp. 67(2021). Next base: position 139,003 of record NZ_JAFGYL010000010.1, on the reverse strand, counting down.
TTCCGACCAGGCCAGGCGCGCGCTCGGGTTGCGGATCAGCACGGCGCCATCCTGCAGGGCGGCGAGGAAGTCTTCTTCTTCGACGTCTTCCGGGCCGACCACCAATTCGGGGTAGCGCGGCTCGGTCATGTACTGGCCGAACCAGGTCAGCAGCAGACGCTCATCGCTCATGTGCTCGGCGAGCAGGCTTTTCAGGCGATCCAGCGCATCGTGTTGAATCTGGTGCGGATCGACCGCCGGCTTGGCGTCGGCATCGGTGTAGCGCTCTTCGTCGGTCAGGAACTGGCTGAGGAAGTCGGTGAAGTGGGTCAGCACTTCAGCGGCGCTTGGCGCGCGGAAGCCGACCGAGTAGGTCATGCAGTTGTCGACCGCGACACCGCAATGGGCCAGGCGCGGCGGCAGGTAGAGCATGTCGCCCGGTTCCAGCACCCATTCTTCGGTTTCGTGGAATTCAGCGAGGATGCGCAGGTCGGCGTGTTGCAGCAGCGGGCTCTCGGAATCGCACATCTGGCCGATTTTCCAGTTGCGCTTGCCGTGGCCCTGTAGCAGGAAAACATCGTAATTGTCGAAATGCGGGCCGACGCTGCCACCCGGTGCGGCAAAGCTGATCATCACGTCGTCGACGCGCCAGCTCGGCAGGAAGCGGAAGTTTTCCAGCAGTTCGCTGACTTCCGGCACGAACTGGTCAACCGCCTGCACCAGCAGCGTCCACTCTTTTTCTGGCAATTTGCTGAACTCGTCTTCGGCAAACGGGCCGCGACGCAGTTCCCATGGGCGCTCGCCGTGCTCGATGACCAGGCGCGATTCGACTTCTTCTTCCAGGGCCAGGCCGGCCAGTTCGTCGGCGTCGATCGGGCTTTCGAAGTCAGGAATCGCCTGACGGATCAGCAGCGGTTTTTTCTGCCAGTAGTCACGCAGGAATTCGCGTGCTGTGAGGCCGCCCAGAAGTTGAAGAGGAATATCGGAATTCATATGTAACCTATTGAAAAAAAGCACTTTTCAGACGGGAATAAAAACGCCCGGCGCGGCCGGGCGTCTCAAACGGGGCAAACGGTCGATCAGATGCGTTTGGCTTGTGCCACAGCGTTGCCGATGTAGTTGGCCGGAGTCAGTTGCTTGAGCTCGGCTTTGGCTTCGGCTGGCATGTCCAGGCCATCGATGAAAGTCTGCAGCGCTTCAGGGCTGATGCCCTTGCCACGGGTCAGTTCTTTCAGCTTTTCGTACGGGTTTTCGATGTTGTAGCGACGCATCACGGTCTGGATCGGCTCGGCCAATACTTCCCAGCAAGCGTCGAGGTCAGCGGCAATCTTCTGCTCGTTGAGCTCGAGTTTGCTGATGCCTTTGAGGCTGGCTTCGTATGCGATCACGCTGTGGGCGAAGCCGACACCGAGGTTGCGCAGGACGGTGGAGTCGGTCAGGTCGCGCTGCCAGCGGGAAATCGGTAGCTTGCTCGCCAGGTGCTGGAACAGTGCGTTGGCGATACCCAGGTTGCCTTCGGAGTTTTCGAAGTCGATCGGGTTGACCTTGTGCGGCATGGTCGAGGAGCCGATTTCGCCAGCGATGGTGCGCTGCTTGAAATAACCCAGGGAAATGTAGCCCCAGATGTCGCGGTCGAAGTCGATCAGGATGGTGTTGAAGCGCGCAATGGCGTCGAACAGCTCGGCGATGTAGTCGTGCGGTTCGATCTGCGTGGTGTACGGGTTGAAGCCCAGACCCAGCTCGTCTTCGATGAAGGCGCGGGCATTGGCTTCCCAGTCGATCTGCGGGTAGGCCGACAGGTGCGCGTTGTAGTTGCCGACGGCGCCGTTGATCTTGCCCAGCAGCGGCACGGCAGCGACCTGAGCGATCTGACGCTCGAGACGGTAAACCACGTTGGCCAGCTCTTTACCCAGAGTGGTCGGCGAAGCCGGCTGACCGTGGGTGCGCGACAGCATCGGCACGTCGGCGAAACGGATGGCCAGTTCGCGGATGGCGTTGGCGGTCTGGCGCATCAGCGGCAGCATCACGTCGTCACGGCCTTCGCGCAGCATCAGGGCGTGGGACAGGTTGTTGATGTCTTCGCTGGTGCAGGCAAAGTGGATGAATTCGCTGACCTTGGCCAGCTCCGGCAGCTTGGCCGCCTGCTCTTTGAGCAGGTATTCGATCGCTTTGACGTCGTGGTTGGTGGTGCGCTCGATCTCTTTGACGCGCTCGGCGTGCTCCAGCGAGAAGTTTTCAGCCAGTTCGTTGAGAACGGCGTTGGCCTCGGCGGAGAAGGCTGGCACTTCAGGGATGCCAGCGTGGGCGGCCAGGCGCTGGAGCCAGCGCACTTCAACCAGAACGCGGGCACGGATCAGGCCGTACTCGCTGAAAATCGGGCGCAGGGCCTGGGTTTTGCCGGCGTAGCGGCCGTCAACAGGGGAAACCGCAGTGAGCGAAGAGAGCTGCATGGGGTGTTCTCGGACAGTCGGGCAACGAAATGGGGCGCGTATCATACATGAAAAAATCCGCCGGTCCGTCGCCAACTGACCGGCGTATTACGCGTTACAGACTACAAAGCCTTCGTGACGCGGCGTTTACTCGCTGCGCATCAACGGATAAAGCTCTTTGAGCAGCTTGCGGCGGCTGATTACCAACTGCCAGCGATGACCACCGAGCTGACGCCACAGGCGCGCCGAGCGGATACCCGCGAGGAGCAGGGCGCGGATTTTCGAGGCGTTGCTCGGCTGCTGCAGGTTGCGCATATCGCCGTGCACCTGAATGCGCTGGCGCAGGGTGCTTAACGTGTCCTGATACAACGCACCGCAAGCGGCGACGACGTTTTCGTGCGCAGGGCCAAAATGCTCCACCTGCGACTGAATCTGCGGCAGGCGTTTGGCAATCGTCTCAAGCATGTCGTCACGCTTGGCCAGCTGTCGCTCCAGTCCGAGCATCGACAGGGCGTAGCGCAATGGCTCGCGCTGCAAAGTGCTTGGATCGCGCTCCAAAGCGCCGATCAATGCGCGATAACCCTCGCGCAGATTGATGTCGTCGCCACCGTACACGTCCAGCGTATCTTTCGGATCCCGTACCAACAGGCTGCCGAGCATGCAACTCAGGCCGGCCTCGTTGGTCTGGCCAGTCTTGGCGATGCGATCGACCAGCACGGCGGCGAGAAACACACCGCCCAGCGCTGTCAGTTGTTCCTGAGTCGGGCTCATGCCTGGCCGCTCCACGGCTCGGCCACTTCGATCACGCCGCCGCCGAGGCAGATTTCACCGTCATAGAAAACGACCGACTGGCCCGGCGTCACCGCGCGTTGCGGTTCGTCGAACACGGCGCGATAGCCGCTGGCGGTTTTTTCCAGGGTGCAGGCCTGATCGCTCTGGCGATAGCGCACTTTCGCCGTCAGGCGCAGCGGCTGGCTCAGATCGATCGGATTGACCCAGTAGATTTCCGAAGCGAGCAGGGCGCTGGAGAACAGCCATGGATGGTTGTTGCCCTGGCCGACGATCAGCTCGTTGGTCTGCAGATCCTTGCGCAGCACGTACCACGGCTCATCGCCGGCATCCTTCAGGCCGCCGATGCCGAGGCCCTGGCGCTGGCCGATGGTGTGGTACATCAAGCCGTGGTGACGGCCGATGACTTCGCCTTCGGTGGTCTTGATCTCGCCCGGTTGTGCCGGCAGGTATTGCTTGAGGAAATCGCTGAAACGGCGCTCGCCGATGAAGCAGATCCCGGTGGAATCCTTCTTCTTGGCGGTGGCCAGTTCGTATTTCTCGGCAATCGCGCGGACTTCAGGCTTTTGCAGCTCGCCGACCGGGAACAGGGTCTTGGCGATCTGTTCGCCACCAACGGCGTGCAGGAAGTAGCTCTGATCCTTGTTCGGATCGAGGCCCTTGAGCAGTTCGGTGCGGCCATCGATGTCGCGGCGGCGCACGTAGTGACCGGTGGCGATCAGGTCGGCGCCGAGCATCATCGCGTAGTCGAGAAACGCTTTGAACTTGATCTCGCGGTTGCACAGGATGTCCGGGTTCGGCGTGCGCCCCGCCTTGTATTCGGCGAGGAAGTGCTCGAACACGTTGTCCCAGTACTCGGCGGCAAAGTTGGCGGTGTGCAGCTTGATGCCGATCTTTTCGCAGACAGCCTGAGCATCCGCCAGGTCGTCCATGGCGGTGCAGTATTCCGTTCCGTCGTCTTCTTCCCAGTTCTTCATGAACAGGCCTTCCACTTCATAACCCTGCTCGATCAGCAGAAGGGCAGAAACGGAAGAGTCCACGCCGCCGGACATGCCGACAATGACGCGCTTCTTGGATGTGTCAGAAGGGGCTGGATCACGCATAGGGATTCAATGAGTGTCTTGGAAAAGGGCGCGATTCTATCAGGCTCACGGCCGCAAGGCTAAAGAGAAGGGCGGATCAGTTCGAGGCTGAAGTGATGACCGGCCAGATAATCGTCGATGCAGCGGATGATCAGCTCGCTGCGCCAGTTGTCACGCTGGGCGATTAATTCGTCGCGGGTCAGCCACTTGGCGCCGACAATGCCGTCGTCGAGTTGGTAATCCGGGTGATGCTGCACGGCTTTGGCGCTGAAGCATATGCGCTGGTAAGTCACGCCGTTGCTCGGTGCGGTATACAGATAAATGCCGATCACGCCGGTGGGTTCGACGTCCCAGCCGGTTTCTTCGAGGGTTTCGCGAATCGCCGCGTCGATCAGGGTTTCATCCGGGTCGAGATGACCGGCGGGCTGGTTGAGCACATTGCGCCCGCCCTTGTGTTCTTCGACCATCAGGAAGCGCCCGTTGTCCTCGACGATGGTGGCGACGGTGATGTGGGGGAGCCATTCCATAAGATTTCCTCGACGGTAGCGCGGTCAACTGTGGGAGCGAGCCTGCTCGCGAAAGCGGTGGGTCAGTCAACGAAGGTGCTGAATGATAAACCGCATTCGCGAGCAGGCTCGCTCCCACAAGGGATTTATGTTGTCAGTAGAAACACAAACCCCGGCACTCGGCCGGGGTTTGTTTACCGCATTACAACCTTAAACCAGCGCAGCAATCGCCGCGTTGAAGGTTGCGCTTGGGCGCATGGCCTTGCTGATCAGCTCGGCGTCGGCGTGGTAGTAACCGCCGATGTCGACTGGCTTGCCCTGCACGGCGTTGAGCTCGGCAACGATGGTCGCTTCGTTCTCGGTCAGGGTTTTGGCCAGAGTCGCGAACTGCGCTTGCAGTGCAGCGTCTTCAGTCTGGGCGGCCAGGGCCTGAGCCCAGTACATCGCCAGGTAGAAGTGGCTGCCGCGGTTGTCGATGTTGCCGACTTTGCGCGATGGCGACTTGTTGTTGTCGAGGAACTGACCGGTGGCCTGGTCCAGGGTTTTCGACAGCACCAGTGCTTTCGGGTTGTTGTAGTTCACACCCAGGTGCTCAAGGGAAGCGGCGAGGGCAAGGAACTCACCCAGCGAATCCCAGCGCAGGAAGTTTTCTTCAACCAGTTGCTGCACGTGCTTCGGCGCCGAACCGCCGGCGCCGGTTTCGAACAGACCACCGCCATTCATCAGCGGTACGATCGACAGCATCTTGGCGCTGGTGCCCAGTTCCATGATCGGGAACAGGTCGGTCAGGTAGTCGCGCAGTACGTTGCCGGTCACCGAAATGGTGTCCTTGCCTTCGCGGGTGCGCTGCAGGGTGTACTTCATCGCGTCGACCGGCGCCATGATCTGGATGTCCAGACCGCTGGTGTCGTGATCCTTCAGGTAGGCCTGAACCTTCTCGATCACCACGCCATCGTGAGCGCGCATCGGGTCGAGCCAGAAGATCGCCGGCGTGCTGCTCGCGCGAGCACGGTTGACGGCCAGTTTGACCCAGTCCTGGATCGGCGCGTCTTTGGTCTGGCACATGCGGAAGATGTCGCCGGCTTCGACAGCCTGTTCCATCAGCAGCTTGCCTTTGCTGTCGGTGACGCGAACAACGCCGTCAGCCTTGATCTGGAAGGTCTTGTCGTGGGAGCCGTACTCTTCGGCTTTCTTCGCCATCAGGCCGACGTTCGGCACGCTGCCCATGGTGGTCGGATCGAAAGCGCCATTGGCTTTGCAATCTTCGATCACCGCCTGGTAGATGGTCGCGTAGCAACGATCCGGGATCACAGCCTTGGTGTCGTGCAGCTGACCGTCGGTGCCCCACATCTTGCCGGAGTCACGGATCATCGCTGGCATCGAGGCGTCAACGATGACGTCGCTCGGCACGTGCAGGTTGGTGATGCCTTTGTCGGAGTTGACCATCGCCAGCGACGGACGAACGGCGTAGACCGCTGCGATATCGGCTTCGATCTGCGCTTGCTGCTCGGCCGGCAGGGCCTTGATGCGCGCGTACAGATCGCCGATGCCGTTGTTCAGATTGAAGCCGATCTGGTTCAGCACGTCAGCGTGCTTGGTCAGTGCGTCTTTATAGAACTCGGCAACGATCTGGCCGAACATGATCGGGTCGGAGACCTTCATCATGGTCGCTTTCAGGTGCACCGAGAGCAGCACGCCCTGGGCCTTGGCGCTTTCGATTTCGGCAGCGATGAACGCACGCAGGGCGTTTTTGCTCATCACGGCGCAGTCGAGGATCTCGCCAGCCTGAACGGTGGTTTTTTCTTTCAGAACGGTGGCAGCACCGTCCTTGGCGATCAGTTCGATCTTCACAGCGTCAGCGGCGTCGATCAGGACAGCTTTTTCGCTGCCGTAGAAATCGCCGGTGCTCATGTGTGCGACGTGAGACTTGGAGTCCTTGGCCCAGGCGCCCATCTTGTGCGGGTGCTTGCGCGCGTAGTTCTTCACCGACAGCGGAGCGCGGCGGTCGGAGTTGCCTTCACGCAGAACCGGGTTCACGGCGCTGCCCTTGACCTTGTCGTAACGCGCCTTGGCGTCTTTGTCGGCGTCGCTGGTCACGGTTTCCGGGTAGTCCGGCAGGTTGTAGCCCTGCGCCTGCAGCTCTTTGATCGCGGCTTGCAGCTGTGGCACCGAAGCACTGATGTTCGGCAGCTTGATGATGTTGGCTTCAGGCGTAACGGCCAGGTCGCCCAGTTCGGCGAGGTGGTCGGCTACGGCTTTGTCACCCAGTTGCTCGGGGAAGCTTGCCAGGATGCGCGCTGCAAGAGAGATATCGCGGGTTTCCACGGCGATATCGGCCGAGGCGGTGTAAGCCTCGATGATCGGCAGCAGGGAATAGGTGGCGAGGGCAGGAGCTTCGTCGGTGAAGGTATAGATGATCTTCGAGCGGGTGGGCATATTCGGATTAACTCTCTCTTCTTTGCTAAAGCGTGCGCAGAAACTCGAGGGGCGCCGGGTAAGCGCGTTCGTTCAAAGTCATCCATGAACCGAATGTCGAGATTCTTCGCGGTGATGTTGGGTGCATCAGTAGAGCGTCAAGCAGTCAGGCTGCGGTAACAACCCGACCAATCAGGCGGAAAGTCTCGTGCTAGAGAGGCCAGCCGTCGTGACCCTGTGGTCAGCGGGCGGCATTATACATAGGTAGCTGGCAATCTGCCGATGGTTCATATGCAACGATTCTCGTCCATTGGTCTAAAGGTCGCAGGGCGCGACCGGGCAAAGACTCGTTACGAATGCTGGACTTTGGCGCTTTTCCCTTTGCTTTCAGGCTTGTAGGAAACGAGATGTGCGCGGCGCAGGAACATAGGGTTTGCGTGTTGATTCAACTGGGTTACGCTCGAAGCAAGCCAGGTGTTCAATCCAAACAATGGAGTTCAGCATGGGTTACAAGAAGATTCAGGTTCCAGCCGTCGGTGACAAAATCACTGTCAATGCAGACCATTCTCTCAATGTTCCTGATAACCCGATCATCCCCTTCATCGAAGGTGACGGTATTGGTGTCGACATCAGTCCGGTGATGATCAAGGTTGTCGATGCTGCTGTTGAAAAGGCCTACGGCGGCAAGCGCAAGATTTCCTGGATGGAAGTCTACGCCGGCGAAAAGGCCACTCAGGTTTATGACCAGGACACCTGGCTGCCGCAGGAAACCCTCGACGCGGTCAAGGATTACGTGGTCTCCATCAAAGGCCCGCTGACCACTCCGGTCGGTGGCGGCATCCGCTCGCTGAACGTGGCCCTGCGTCAGCAACTCGACCTGTACGTCTGCCTGCGCCCGGTGCGCTGGTTCGAAGGCGTGCCGAGCCCGGTGAAAAAGCCCGGCGATGTCGACATGACCATCTTTCGCGAGAACTCCGAAGACATCTACGCGGGTATCGAATGGAAGGCCGGTTCGCCGGAAGCCACCAAGGTCATCAAATTCCTTAAAGAAGAAATGGGCGTCACCAAGATCCGTTTCGACGAAAACTGCGGCATCGGCGTCAAGCCGGTCTCCCGCGAAGGCACCAAGCGTCTGGCGCGCAAGGCTCTGCAATATGTGGTCGACAATGACCGCGACTCGCTGACCATCGTGCACAAAGGCAACATCATGAAGTTCACCGAAGGTGCCTTCAAGGAATGGGCCTACGAAGTGGCCGCCGAAGAGTTCGGCGCGACACTGCTGGACGGCGGTCCGTGGATGCAGTTCAAGAATCCGAAAACCGGCAAGAACGTTGTGGTCAAGGACGCCATCGCCGACGCCATGCTCCAGCAGATCCTGCTGCGCCCGGCCGAATACGATGTGATCGCTACGCTTAACCTCAACGGTGACTACCTGTCCGACGCGCTGGCGGCGGAAGTGGGTGGTATCGGTATTGCGCCGGGCGCCAACCTGTCCGACACCGTGGCGATGTTCGAAGCGACCCACGGTACCGCGCCGAAATATGCCGGCAAGGACCAGGTCAACCCGGGCTCGCTGATTCTCTCGGCCGAGATGATGTTGCGTCATATGGGCTGGACCGAAGCGGCGGACCTGATCATCAAGGGCACCAACGGTGCGATCGGCGCCAAGACTGTTACTTATGATTTCGAGCGCTTGATGGATGGCGCGAAGCTGGTGTCGTCTTCTGGGTTCGGGGATGCGTTGATTTCGCATATGTAAAAGCTGCAGGTACGCAAAAACCGCCTGACTCGATGGGTTGAGTCAGGCGGTTTTTTATGACCGAATGTTTTGAGGCTTCAACTGGTTGCCGTTTGTTTTTTCGTGGCAATCGAGCTTGGCGTCGAAGCTGCTTCGACCGGAGTTATCTTCACGGCATGCAAGCCTTTGGGGCCTTGAACGATGTCGAATGTGACTGCCTGACCCGCTTTCAGGGTCTTGTACCCTTCCATTTCAATGGCCGAGTAGTGGGCAAAGAAATCAATGTCCTTGCCATCCTCATCGCGACCTTCCCGGGCGTCGGTATTGATAAAGCCGAATCCCTTGGCATTGTTGAACCATTTCACCTTGCCGACAGCCATGCTCAAATCCCTCTGCAACAGACTCCATCGCTGGAGTATCATCCACGACATCCGCAATCGAATTCGATAAAAGAATTGACTCCGCGGATCTTTTTTACCCACTGTGGGCTCTATTGGTTGTAACACCGTTTTCCCGATAGTCAAGGTGACCGGGCAGTCGTAGTTGAAAACGTGTGCAACCGCCCCCACCACTGTATTCGCACAACTGACGAACCTTTTTTTCCATGCATGCAATCAGCCAGATTCGACTAACATTCAATCAGGATCGCCCGCTTCTCCAAAAGGATCTTCCACAGGAGCACGACGACGATTCGGCAGGCGTTGCTGTTCAGGAAGCAAAGCCCGCGTTACAGGCGCCGCCGATGTACAAGGTGGTTTTGTTCAACGATGACTACACACCGATGGATTTCGTCGTCGAAGTGCTCGAGGTGTTTTTTAACCTGAATCGCGAGCTGGCGACCAAGGTCATGCTGGCCGTCCATACAGAAGGACGGGCGGTATGTGGAGTGTTTACCCGCGACATCGCCGAGACAAAGGCCATGCAGGTCAACCAGTACGCCAGGGAAAGCCAGCATCCGCTACTCTGTGAAATCGAGAAGGACGGTTAATCGCCGACCACTTGGGTATGAGGTGAAGCTATGTTAAACCGCGAGCTCGAAGTCACCCTCAATCTTGCCTTCAAGGAGGCTCGTTCGAAGCGTCATGAGTTCATGACCGTCGAACATCTCCTGCTGGCCCTATTGGATAATGAGGCTGCCGCCACCGTTTTGCGTGCCTGCGGCGCAAACCTCGACAAACTCAAGCATGATCTGCAGGAGTTCATCGACTCCACCACGCCATTGATCCCCGTGCATGACGAGGATCGCGAAACCCAGCCAACCCTGGGCTTCCAGCGTGTCCTGCAGCGTGCTGTTTTTCATGTACAGAGCTCGGGCAAACGCGAAGTGACCGGCGCCAACGTGCTGGTCGCCATCTTCAGTGAGCAAGAGAGTCAGGCAGTGTTCCTGCTGAAACAGCAGAGCGTGGCGCGCATCGATGTCGTCAACTACATCGCCCACGGCATTTCGAAAGTACCGGGGCACGGCGATCATTCTGAAGGTGAACAAGATATGCAGGACGACGAGGGCGGTGAGTCTTCTTCTTCAGGCAATCCTCTGGATGCTTATGCCAGCAACCTCAACGAACTCGCGCGCCAGGGTCGCATCGATCCGCTGGTCGGCCGTGAATCGGAGGTCGAGCGTGTCGCGCAGATCCTCGCGCGCCGGCGCAAGAACAATCCGCTGCTGGTGGGTGAGGCAGGCGTGGGTAAGACCGCAATTGCCGAAGGCCTGGCCAAGCGCATCGTCGACAATCAGGTGCCGGATCTGCTGGCCAATGCGGTGGTTTATTCGCTCGATCTTGGCGCTCTGCTCGCGGGTACCAAGTATCGCGGTGATTTCGAGAAGCGCTTCAAGGCGCTGCTCAATGAGCTGAAAAAGCGTCCGCAGGCGATCCTGTTCATCGACGAAATCCACACCATCATCGGTGCGGGTGCTGCTTCCGGTGGCGTGATGGATGCGTCCAACCTGCTCAAGCCGCTGCTGTCGTCTGGCGACATTCGCTGCATCGGTTCGACCACATTCCAGGAATTTCGCGGCATCTTCGAGAAGGATCGTGCCTTGGCGCGTCGCTTCCAGAAGGTCGATGTCGTCGAGCCGTCGGTGGAAGACACCATCGGTATCCTGCGCGGTCTGAAAGGGCGTTTCGAGCAGCACCACAATATCGAATACAGCGATGAGTCGTTGCGTGCCGCTGCCGAACTGGCGTCGCGCTACATCAATGACCGGCACATGCCGGACAAGGCCATCGACGTGATCGACGAAGCGGGCGCCTACCAGCGTCTGCAACCGGTAGAGATGCGCGTCAAGCGTATCGAAGTGCCACAGGTCGAGGACATCGTCGCGAAAATCGCGCGGATTCCGCCAAAGCACGTCACCAGTTCCGACAAGGAGCTGCTGCGTAACCTGGAGCGTGACCTGAAGCTGACGGTGTTTGGTCAGGACGCGGCGATCGATTCGCTGTCGACTGCGATCAAACTGTCCCGCGCCGGCCTCAAATCGCCGGACAAGCCAGTCGGTTCGTTCCTGTTTGCCGGGCCTACCGGTGTCGGTAAAACCGAGGCCGCGCGACAACTGGCCAAGGCCCTGGGCATTGAACTGGTGCGTTTCGACATGTCCGAGTACATGGAGCGGCACACCGTATCGCGTCTGATCGGTGCGCCTCCAGGCTATGTCGGTTTCGATCAGGGCGGTCTGTTGACCGAAGCCATTACCAAGCAGCCGCATTGCGTATTGCTCCTCGATGAAATCGAGAAGGCGCATCCGGAAGTCTTCAACCTGCTGTTGCAGGTCATGGACCACGGCACGCTGACCGACAACAACGGGCGCAAGGCGGATTTCCGCAACGTGATCGTGATCATGACCACCAACGCCGGTGCCGAGACGGCCGCGCGGGCTTCGATCGGTTTCACTCATCAGGACCACTCGTCCGATGCGATGGAAGTGATCAAGAAGAGCTTCACGCCGGAATTCCGTAACCGTCTGGACACCATTATCCAGTTTGGTCGCCTCAGCCATGAGGTCATCAAGAGTGTGGTGGACAAGTTCCTCACCGAGCTTCAGGCGCAGCTGGAAGACAAGCGTGTGTTGCTTGAGGTTACTGATGCTGCGCGTAGTTGGCTGGCGGCGGGTGGTTATGACTCGGCGATGGGTGCACGTCCGATGGCGCGTCTGATCCAGGACAAGATCAAGCGTCCGCTGGCGGAGGAGATTCTGTTTGGCGAACTGGCCGAGCATGGCGGTGTGGTGCACATCGACATCAAGGATGGGGAGTTGACGTTCGACTTCGAAACCACTGCAGAAATGGCCTGACGGCTGTGGGTCAAGAGGGCGCCTTCGGGCGCCTTTTTGTTGTCCGGTGTTTTTGGGCTTTGGATGTATATCCGTTGCTGCGGTGATGGCTTATTACGGTTTCGCCCTTACGGCGAGTCACCTTTTTCAAACGCCAAAAAGGTAACCCAAAAGGCTTGCTCCTGCGTTCGGCCCTCGCAGGCTCGGGTTCCTTCGCTGCGGGATCGATCCGGGCGCAGCGGCTACGGTTTGCTTCGCTGCACCTCCTTCCGCTGTGTCTGGCTGCGCCAGACGGTCGCTGCGCTCCCACGCCCTGATCAATCCCTCCACTCAGCCTTCCGACGTCGCCGGTGGATCAAGATCAAAAGCACTCGAGCTTGCGCTCATTGTTGAGTGGGGCGGCTTCGCCGCGGGCAGCTGCGCTGCTTGCTTTTCTGTGGGAGCGAGCCTGCTCGCGAAGGCGGCCCGCAGGTCAACCCGTTTCTGTCGAATGCGCGCGATCCAATCGTAGGGGCTGCCGAAGGCTGCGATCTTTTGATTTGCATGCTGTAAGCGCGAAACCGCCAGCCCCAAAACCTCAAAACGCAGATACAAAAACGCCCGGCATTACCCGGGCGTTCTGTATTGACTTGATTAACGAGCGCGGTAAGTGATCCGCCCTTTGCTCAAGTCATAGGGCGTCAGCTCGACGCGCACTTTGTCGCCGGTAAGAATACGAATGTAGTTCTTGCGCATCTTGCCGGAAATATGCGCGGTTACGACGTGCCCATTTTCCAACTCCACACGAAACATGGTGTTGGGCAGGGTGTCGACGACAGTGCCTTCCATTTCGAAGCTGTCTTCTTTCGACATGCAGTAAAGCCCTCGGTATCCAATGAATGGCCCGGTGCAACTGCGCCAGGCAAAAGCGGCGTGCATTGTGCCCGAAAAATGGTGTTTACGCCAAGGGGTTTAGGCCGCAGGTTCAGTTCAGGATGACCCAGCGCTGATTGATCAGCAATTCGATGGGTCGATATTGCGTCTTGTAATTCATCTTTTTGCAGTTCTTGATCCAGTAACCCAGGTACACGGCCTCAAGTCCCAGGCGCTGGCTCTCGGCGATTTGCCAGAGGATTGCGTAACGGCCGAGGCTGCGGCGTTCTTCGTTCGGTTCGTAGAAGGTGTACACCGCCGACAGGCCGTTGGGCAGCAGATCGGTGACCGCCACTGCGAGCAACCGTCCGTCGAGTCGAAACTCGTAGAAGCGCGAGAAGGGCAGGTCACGCACCAGGAACGTCGAGAACTGATCACGGCTTGGCGGGTACATGTCGCCGTCGGCATGGCGCTGTTCGATGTAGCGCTGGTACAGGTCGAAATATTCTTCGCTGAAGTGCGGTTTGACCGGCTGCACCTGCAAATCCGCGTTGCGTTTGTAGATACGCTTCTGCTGGCGATTGGCGATGAACTGGGCGGAAGGAATGCGCGCAGGCACGCACGCATTGCAATTCTGGCAATGCGGCCGGTACAGATGATCGCCGCTGCGACGAAAGCCCATTTCCGACAGGTCTGCGTAGACATGCACATCCATGGGCTGACTCGGGTCGAGAAACAGCGTCGTGGCCTGCTCCTCGGGCAGATAACTGCAAGAGTGGGGCTGAGTGGCATAAAACTTCAAACGCGCCAACTCGGTCATGAATCAACCCTCGGGATAAGCTGGTGGATTAAGTGTAAGCCACCTGCGCAAAAGTCGCTCAGCAAACCCAGGTCGCCGAATTCGGTTGGTCGAGATGGCGTTGCAGATAGTCGGCGAATTCGCCGCGCGGAATGGATCGTGCACCGAGGCTGTGCAGGTGATCGGTCGGCATCTGGCAATCGATCAGCACAAACCCGGCGGCTTTCAAATGCTGGACCAGCGTGGCAAAGCCGTATTTGGACGCGTTGTCGGCACGGCTGAACATCGACTCGCCAAAAAACAGTTGGCCCATTGCCAGGCCATACAGGCCGCCGACCAGCTGTCCCTCGTCCCAGACCTCAACCGAATGAGCGAAACCGCGCCGATGCAATTCTACGTAAGCATCCTGCATGGCCTCGGTGATCCAGGTGCCGTCGGCGTAGTCACGCGGGGCAGCGCAGGCGCGGATGACGGCGTCGAAATCCTGATCGAAAGTCACTTGATAGCGTTGCTTGCGCAGCAGCTTTCCGAGACTGCGCGAGACGTGCAGTTCGTCGGGAAACAGCACGGTGCGAGGGTCTGGCGACCACCAGAGAATGGGTTGGCCTTCGGAGAACCAGGGAAAGCAGCCATGGCGATAGGCCTGGATCAGGCGGTCGGCGGACAGATCGCCGCCGGCGGCGAGCAATCCGTTCGGCTCGCGCATGGCTTTTTCCAGTGGCGGAAAGGTCAGGGAATTACGTTGTAACCAAGTCAGCATGGCATCCAGGCTTGCAGAAGGGGAGGGCGGTCAGGGGCGTGCAGGCCCCGCGAAAGAGTTTGCCGCGAAACGGCGCCGCTGTCCTGCACAGTTGTCTGGTGCAGCGAGCATTGAGCTGCAACTTGATGTGTCGCCCGTGGTCGTAAGCGTCGCCGTGTCGATGCTGTTGAGCATTCCTGTGAGCCCGATCCGGCCAGGTTCGCTACGTTCATCAAATACAGCTCATAAGCCTTTGTCACAAAAGGCAATGCATGCTCCAATTGCAAGGCACTGCGTGTGCGATTGGCTATGCTCAAGGCTGGGGTCTGAAACATGGCGTCGGGCGCACAAACCCGTACAATGCCGGGTTGTGACGGCCTTTTCGCTGCGCACAGTGTTTATGGCTGTGTTTATAAAACCAGTGGCACAGTGTTAAAAGTAGTCCCAGTTGAGCTTTTCACCTTTTTTACCTGCCTGGATTGGGCAGTTTTTTATCGTCATTCAATAGATGGACGCGCCTCGGGCGCAGGAAAAGAAGCGTTTTGAAGAAGACCACCGAAGCACCCAAAACAGTCGTTCCGCTCTGGCGCCAGCAACTGCACTACCGGCTCAAGGAAGGTGCATTGATCGCCATCGGCGCCTTGTGCCTGTTCCTGATGATGGCTTTGCTGACTTACGGCAAGGACGACCCGGGTTGGAGCCATAACAGCAAGATCGACGATGTGCAGAACTTCGGCGGCCCGGCCGGCTCGTACAGCGCCGATATCCTGTTCATGGTGCTCGGCTACTTCGCCTATATTTTTCCGTTGCTGCTGGCGGTCAAGGCGTACCAGATCTTCCGTCAACGCCACGAACCATGGCAGTGGAGCGGCTGGCTGTTTTCCTGGCGCCTGATCGGTCTGGTGTTCCTCGTGCTCTCCGGTGCTGCGCTGGCGCACATTCATTTCCATGCCGCGACCGGTCTGCCGGCCGGCGCTGGCGGTGCCCTGGGCGAAAGCCTTGGCGATCTGGCGAAGAATGCGCTGAACATTCAAGGCAGCACGCTGCTGTTCATCGCGCTGTTCCTGTTCGGCCTGACCGTATTCACCGACCTGTCGTGGTTCAAGGTGATGGACGTCACCGGCAAGATCACCCTCGATCTGTTCGAACTGTTCCAAGGCGCGCTCAACCGCTGGTGGTCGGCGCGCACCGAGCGCAAGCAACTGGTCGCGCAACTGCGTGAGGTTGATGACCGCGTCCACGATGTGGTCGCACCGACTGTCACCGACAAGCGTGAACAGGCCAAGGTCAAGGAACGCCTGATCGAGCGTGAGCAAGCGCTGAGCAAGCACATGTCCGACCGCGAGAAGCAGGTGCCACCGGTGATCGCGCCGGCACCGGCCAAGGCCCCAGAGCCGAGCAAGCGCGTACAGAAAGAGAAGCAGGCGCCGTTGTTCGTCGACAGCGCGGTCGAAGGCACCTTGCCGCCGATCTCCATTCTTGATCCTGCGGAGAAGAAACAGCTCAACTATTCGCCTGAATCCTTGGCAGCGGTCGGCCACTTGCTGGAAATCAAGCTCAAGGAATTCGGCGTCGAAGTCACCGTTGACTCGATCCACCCGGGCCCGGTGATTACCCGTTACGAAATCCAGCCTGCCGCCGGGGTAAAAGTCAGCCGTATCGCCAACCTGGCGAAAGACCTGGCGCGTTCGCTGGCGGTGACCAGTGTGCGGGTCGTCGAGGTGATTCCGGGCAAGACCACTGTCGGTATCGAGATTCCCAACGAAGACCGCCAGATCGTGCGTTTCTCCGAGGTGCTGTCGACCCCCGAGTACGACAACTTCAAATCCCCGGTCACCCTGGCGCTCGGTCATGACATCGGCGGCAAGCCGGTCATCACCGACCTGGCGAAGATGCCGCACTTGCTGGTGGCCGGTACCACCGGTTCCGGTAAGTCGGTGGGCGTGAACGCGATGATCCTGTCGATCCTGTTCAAGTCCGGGCCTGACGACGCCAAGCTGATCATGATCGACCCGAAAATGCTTGAGCTGTCGATCTACGAAGGCATTCCGCACCTGCTTTGCCCGGTTGTGACCGACATGAAGGACGCCGCCAACGCCTTGCGCTGGAGCGTTGCCGAGATGGAGCGTCGCTACAAGCTGATGGCGAAAATGGGCGTGCGTAACCTCTCCGGCTTCAACGCCAAGGTCAAGGAAGCCCAGGATGCCGGCGAGCCGTTGAGCGATCCGCTGTACAAGCGCGAAAGCATTCACGACGAAGCGCCGCTGCTGCAGAAACTGCCGACCATCGTCGTAGTGGTGGACGAATTCGCCGACATGATGATGATCGTCGGCAAGAAGGTTGAAGAACTGATTGCCCGTATTGCGCAAAAAGCGCGTGCGGCGGGGATTCACTTGATTCTTGCGACCCAGCGCCCGTCGGTTGACGTGATCACCGGTCTGATCAAGGCCAACATCCCGACCCGTATGGCGTTCCAGGTATCGAGCAAGATCGACTCGCGGACCATCATCGACCAGGGTGGCGCCGAGCAACTGCTCGGTCACGGTGACATGCTCTACATGCCGCCGGGCACCAGTCTGCCGATCCGCGTCCACGGCGCATTCGTCTCCGACGATGAGGTTCACCGCGTGGTCGAAGCGTGGAAGCTGCGCGGCGCGCCGGAATACAACGACGATATCCTCAACGGTGTCGAAGAGGCGGGCAGCGGCTTTGAAGGCGGCAGCGGTGGTGGCGACGGTGATGATCCGGAAGCCGACGCGCTGTATGACGAAGCGGTGCAGTTCGTCCTCGAAAGCCGTCGCGCATCGATTTCCGCTGTGCAGCGCAAGCTGAAGATCGGCTACAACCGCGCCGCGCGGATGATCGAGGCGATGGAAATGGCCGGCGTCGTTACCTCAATGAACACCAACGGTTCGCGTGAAGTCCTGGCCCCGGGCCCGGTACGCGACTGAAACGCAACGACGCGGGTGGCGCAATGACGCACCACCCGCTCTCCCACGATTATTCAAGAGGACTCTCATGCGCCTTATCCGCATGCTGTTGCCAGTACTGGCGCTGACCACACTCACGGCCCACGCCGATGAAAAGGACGTGGCGCGTCTGACCCAATTGCTCGAAACATCGAAAACCCTGTCGGCGAACTTTTCGCAGTTGACCCTCGACGGCACCGGCACCCAGTTGCAGGAAACCACCGGCAACATGACCCTGCAGCGTCCGGGCCTGTTCTACTGGCACACCAACCCGCCGGCCGAGCAGACCATGGTTTCCGATGGCAAGAAAGTCACCTTGTGGGACCCGGACCTGGAACAGGCAACCATCAAGAAGCTCGACGAGCGTCTGACCCAGACGCCAGCGCTGTTGCTGTCCGGTGATGTCTCGAAGATCAGCCAGAGCTTCGATATCAGCGCGAAAGAGGCGGGCGGCGTGATCGACTTCACTCTCAAGCCGAAAACCAAGGACACCCTGTTCGACAACCTGCGCCTGTCGTTCCGCAACGGCCTGCTCAATGACATGCAACTGATTGACAGCGTCGGCCAGCGCACCAATATCCTGTTTACCGGGGTCAAGGCCAACGAAGCGGTGCCAGCGTCGAAATTCAAATTCGACATTCCCAAGGGTGCCGACGTTATCCAGGAATAAACACCGGCCCTTTGTGTCAGGGCCTTTATGGTGAGGGCCTGCTATTGAGGGGCTATTGTGGCGAGAGGATTTGACCCCGTCCGGCTGCGCAGCAGACGTCGCTTTTGGGGCCGCTTCGCAGCCCAACGGGGATAAAATCCCCTCACCACAGGTTCTTCAGCAGATTTCAGAAAATCAGAGGTTTCAACGCTACGTGATGGATCTGTTTCGCAGTGCACCGATTGCCCAACCCTTGGCCGCGCGTTTGCGTGCGGCCAATCTGGATGAGTACGTCGGTCAGGAACACGTGCTCGCTCGCGGCAAGCCTCTGCGTGAGGCGCTGGAGCAGGGCGCGCTGCATTCGATGATTTTCTGGGGGCCGCCGGGCGTGGGCAAGACCACCCTGGCGCGCTTGCTCGCAGAAGTCTCCGATGCGCACTTCGAAACGGTTTCGGCGGTGCTCGCCGGGGTCAAGGAAATCCGCCAGGCCGTTGAAATCGCCAAGCAGCAGGCCGGCCAGTACGGCAAGCGCACGATCCTGTTTGTCGATGAAGTGCACCGCTTCAACAAGTCGCAGCAGGACGCGTTTCTGCCCTACGTTGAAGACGGCACGCTGATCTTCATCGGCGCCACCACCGAAAACCCTTCGTTCGAACTCAACAACGCCCTGTTGTCGCGTGCCCGCGTCTACGTGCTGAAAAGCCTCGACGAAGCGGCGCTGCGCAAACTGGTGCATCGGGCTTTGACCGAAGAGCGCGGGCTGGGCAAGCGCAACCTGACCCTGAGCGATGAAGGCTTCCAGATGCTGCTGTCGGCCGCCGATGGCGATGGCCGGCGTCTGCTCAATCTGCTGGAAAACGCCTCCGATCTGGCCGAAGACAACAGCGAAATCGGCATCGAGCTGCTGCAAAGCCTGCTCGGCGACACCCGTCGGCGTTTCGACAAGGGCGGTGAAGCGTTCTACGACCAGATCTCGGCCTTGCACAAATCGGTGCGCGGCTCCAACCCTGACGGCGCGTTGTACTGGTTTGCGCGGATGATCGACGGCGGCTGCGATCCGCTTTATCTGGCCCGCCGCGTGGTGCGCATGGCCAGCGAAGACATCGGCAATGCCGATCCGCGTGCGCTGAGCCTGTGCCTGGCGGCGTGGGAAGTGCAGGAGCGTCTCGGCAGCCCCGAGGGCGAATTGGCAGTCGCCCAGGCCATTACTTATCTGGCCTGCGCACCGAAAAGCAATGCGGTGTACATGGGCTTCAAAACCGCGCTGCGCGCAGCGGCTGAGAACGGCTCGCTGGAAGTCCCGCTGCATTTGCGCAATGCACCGACCAAGCTGATGAAGCAATTGGGTTATGGCGACGAATACCGCTACGCCCACGACGAGCCGGACGCCTATGCCGCCGGCGAAGACTATTTTCCGGAAGAACTCGAGCCGATTCCGTTCTATCAGCCAGTGCCCCGTGGCCTGGAGTTGAAGATCGGCGAGAAGCTCAATCACCTCGCTCAGCTCGATCGTCTGAGCCCTCGGCAGCGGAGAAAATAGTGCTTCCATTGATCCTTGCAGTGTCGGTCGGCGGTGTTGCCGGCACCTTGTTGCGCTTCGCCACCGGTAATTGGGTCAGCGCCAATTGGCCGCGGCACTTCTATACCGCGACGCTGGCCGTTAATATCGTGGGCTGCCTGCTGATTGGCGTGTTGTACGGCCTGTTTCTGATACGCCCGGAGGTGCCGATCGAAGTACGCGCCGGGTTGATGGTCGGCTTCCTCGGGGGGCTGACGACTTTTTCATCCTTTTCACTGGATACGGTGCGCCTGCTGGAAAGCGGGCAAGTGTTGCTGGCCCTGGGCTATGCCGCACTCAGCGTATTCGGCGGGCTGCTCGCGACGTGGGCCGGCCTGTCCCTGACCAAACTTTGATAACGAGAAACCGACATGCTCGATTCCAAACTGTTACGTAGCAACCTTCAGGACGTAGCGGACCGCCTGGCTTCCCGTGGCTTTGCCCTGGACACCGCGCGCATCGAAGCGCTGGAAGAACAGCGCAAGACCGTCCAGACCCGCACTGAAGCACTGCAGGCTGAGCGTAACGCGCGTTCCAAATCCATCGGGCAGGCCAAGCAGCGTGGCGAAGACATCGCGCCGCTGATGGCGGACGTCGAGCGCATGGCGGGCGAGCTGAGCGCTGGCAAGGTCGAGCTGGATGCGATCCAGACCGAACTCGATTCGATCCTGCTCGGTATCCCGAACCTGCCGCACGAGTCGGTTCCGGTCGGCAAGGACGAAGACGACAACGTCGAAGTGCGCCGCTGGGGCACGCCGACTCAGTTCGATTTCGAAGTCAAAGACCACGTTGCCCTCGGCGAAAAGTTCGGCTGGCTGGACTTTGAAACCGCCGCCAAGCTGTCCGGCGCGCGCTTTGCGCTGTTGCGTGGCCCGATCGCGCGGCTGCATCGCGCACTGGCGCAGTTCATGATCAACCTGCATGTCACCGAACATGGCTACGAAGAGGCTTACACGCCTTATCTGGTTCAGGCTCCGGCGCTGCAAGGCACCGGCCAGTTGCCAAAGTTCGAAGAGGATCTGTTCAAGATTGCCCGCGAAGGCGAAGCCGATCTGTACCTGATCCCGACTGCCGAAGTGTCGCTGACCAACATCGTTGCCGGCGAAATCGTCGATTCGAAACTGCTGCCGATCAAGTTCGTCGCCCATACCCCATGCTTCCGCAGCGAAGCCGGTGCGTCGGGCCGCGACACGCGTGGCATGATCCGCCAGCACCAGTTCGACAAAGTCGAAATGGTCCAGATCGTCGAGCCATCGCAATCGATGGAAGCGCTGGAAGGCCTGACCGCCAACGCCGAAAAGGTTCTGCAACTGCTCGGTCTGCCTTACCGCACCCTGGCGCTGTGCACCGGCGACATGGGCTTCAGCGCGGTCAAGACCTATGACCTGGAAGTTTGGATTCCGAGCCAGGACAAATACCGCGAAATCTCCTCGTGCTCCAACTGCGGCGACTTCCAGGCGCGGCGCATGCAGGCGCGTTTCCGCAACCCGGAAACTGGCAAGCCCGAGCTGGTGCACACCTTGAACGGTTCCGGCCTGGCGGTCGGTCGTACTCTGGTTGCCGTGCTGGAAAACTACCAGCAGGCCGACGGTTCTATCCGCGTACCGGACGTGCTCAAGCCGTACATGGGTGGCCTCGAGGTCATCGGCTAAATGAAATATCTGCCGCTGTTTCACAACCTGCGCGGCAGTCGTGTGTTGGTTGTCGGTGGGGGGGAAATTGCCTTGCGCAAATCCCGCCTGCTGGCCGATGCCGGTGCGCTGCTGCGGGTGGTCGCACCTGAAATCGAAACGCAACTGGCTGAACTGGTCGCTACCAGCGGCGGTGAATGCCTGTTGCGCGGTTACGCCGAAACGGATCTGGACGGTTGCGGGCTGATCATTGCCGCTACCGACGACGAAACGCTCAACGCGCAAGTCTCCACCGACGCCCACCGCCGTTGCGTGCCGGTCAACGTGGTCGATGCGCCGGCCTTGTGCAGCGTGATCTTCCCGGCGATCGTCGATCGCTCGCCGTTGATTATCGCCGTGTCCAGCGGCGGCGATGCGCCGGTACTGGCGCGCCTGATCCGCGCGAAAATCGAAACCTGGATTCCTTCGACTTACGGTCAGTTGGCTGGATTGGCTGCGCGTTTTCGCAATCAGGTGAAAAACCTGTTTCCGGATGTTCAGCAACGTCGCGGCTTCTGGGAAGACGTTTTCCAGGGCCCGATTGCCGATCGTCAACTGGCCGGGCAGGGCGCTGAAGCCGAGCGCCTGTTGCAGGCCAAGGTCGATGGCGAGCCCATGGTCACCACTGGCGAGGTTTATCTGGTCGGTGCCGGCCCGGGTGACCCGGATCTGTTGACCTTCCGCGCGCTGCGTCTGATGCAGCAAGCCGATGTGGTGCTCTATGACCGCCTGGTGGCGCCGGCAATTCTTGAGTTGTGCCGTCGCGATGCCGAGCGGGTGTATGTCGGCAAGC
Organism: Pseudomonas sp. 67(2021); assembly: GCF_017491835.1. Lineage (NCBI taxonomy): Bacteria > Pseudomonadati > Pseudomonadota > Gammaproteobacteria > Pseudomonadales > Pseudomonadaceae > Pseudomonas > Pseudomonas sp. 67(2021). The sequence goes on along the minus strand of NZ_JAFGYL010000010.1, from coordinate 116,768 downwards.
GTCGTTCTGAACACGCAGTGCCGCAAGATCAGATCAACCAGCAACTGGTCGATCTGGCCAAGGCCGGCAAGCGTGTGGTGCGGTTGAAGGGTGGCGATCCGTTTATCTTCGGCCGCGGTGGCGAAGAGATCGAAGAACTCGCGGCCCACGGTATTCCATTCCAGGTGGTCCCCGGCATTACCGCGGCCAGCGGTTGCGCCGCTTATGCGGGGATTCCGCTGACCCACCGTGACCATGCGCAGTCCGTGCGGTTTGTCACTGGCCACTTGAAGGATGGTTCCACCGATCTGCCATGGGCCGATCTTGTCGCCCCGGCGCAGACGCTGGTGTTCTACATGGGCCTGGTGGGTTTGCCGATCATCTGTGAGCAGTTGATCAAGCACGGTCGCGCGGCGGATACCCCGGCGGCGTTGATTCAGCAGGGCACTACAGTCAATCAGCGGGTTTTCACCGGCACGCTGGCGGATTTGCCGCGAATGGTGGCGGAGCATGAAGTGCATGCGCCGACCCTGGTGATTGTCGGCGAAGTGGTGCAACTGCGCGAGAAACTGGCGTGGTTTGAAGGGGCGCAGGCGCAGGTCTAAACACCGCGTCGTTCCCTTCGCGAGCAGGCTCGCTCCCACATTGGATCTGTGTCATGCACAAATCCCGTGTGGGAGCGAGCCTGCTCGCGAACGGGGTCTCGAAAACACCGAGCTAATCAACCCCGGCGCCAAACCCCTTTCCCGATCAACCGCTCGCGATCATGCGCTACGCTGAAATCCTGCTGCGGCCCCTTCGGCACCACGCCGGTCGGGTTGATGGTCTTATGGCTGCCATAGTAGTGATGCTTGATGTGCTGGAAATCCACGGTTTCGGCAATCCCCCGCCACTGATAAATCTCGCGCAGCCAGTTCGACAGGTTCGGGTAATCGGCAATCCGCCTAAGGTTGCACTTGAAGTGCCCGTGATACACCGCGTCGAAACGAATCATCGTGGTAAACAGGCGCACGTCGGCCTCAGTCAGGTATTCCCCGCTCAGGTAGCGATTGGCACCCAGCAGTTGCTCCAGATGATCCAGTTCGGCGAATACTTCATCGAATGCCTGTTCGTAGGCCTGCTGCGAAGTGGCGAACCCGGCGCGGTAGACACCGTTGTTCACCGCCGGGTAGATCCGCTCGTTCAGCGCATCGATTTCGTTGCGTAGCGGCGCCGGATAAAAGTCCAGATCGTTACCAGTGAGCCCGTCGAAGGCGCTGTTGAACATGCGGATGATTTCCGCCGATTCATTGCTGACAATGCGCTTGAGTTTCTTGTCCCACAGCACTGGCACCGTCACGCGCCCGGTGTAATCAGGCGTGTCAGCGGTGTAGCGCTGATGCATGAAGTCGAAGCCATCGAGTTTGTCGCCGGTCGAGCCTAGCGCTTTGTCGAAAGTCCAGCCGTTTTCCAGCATCAGCCAACTGACCACCGACACGTCAATCAGACCTTCCAGCCCTTTGAGTTTGCGCAGAATAAGCGTGCGATGCGCCCAAGGGCAGGCAAGGGAAACGTAGAGGTGATAGCGTCCGGCTTCGGCGGCGAAACCGCCTTCACCGCTGGGGCCTGGCTGACCATCGGCGGTCACCCAGTTGCGGCGTTGCGCTTGTTCGCGCTGGAACGCGCCGTCCTTGCTGCTTTCGTACCACTTGTCCTGCCAGTGGCCGTCGACGAGTAAACCCATGATCAAGACTCCCAAAACCAATATTCGTTGGAGTCGAGTCTATTCCGATGAGTTCGAACAAAAAGCGCAAAGATCGGGCGCTAATGATCGGTTAGATCGATGTGTTGCGCGCCGCCCAGTACTGTTCTGCGGTTGCGAAGGCCTGTTCGCGATTCTGACCGAGACCGCGCAGGGCGAGGGCCATGGTCGCAATCAAGGCCATTTGCGGGTAACTGTCGACCACATCGCCACGCCACACGGCTTTCAATTGCTCGATGTCCAGCGAGGCGGGTTTGACGTGGCGCTGCGCTGACAGCTGCGGCCATTCTTCGTCCCAGCTGTGACCGCCGCTGGTGCCGTAAAGGTGGCTGGTGGCGTCGGGGTTGATCTCGATTTCACCGCCATCGCCCTTGACCACAATTGCCGTGTCGCCGAGCAAGCCGCTGGCATCGCGATGTACCGCCTGGTAACCCGGGTGAAAAATGCTTTGCAGGCCGCAGCGTGCGCCCAACGGATTGAGAATCCGCGCCAGCGAGTGGATCGGCGACCGCAGGCCCAAGGTATTGCGCAGGTCGATCATCTTTTGCAACTGCGGCGCCCAGTCCACCAGCGGCATAAACGCCAGACCGCCGTTGTCCAGTGCCGCGCCGACCTGCTGCCAATTGCGGCACAGGGGAATGTTCAGTTCGCCCAGCAGTTGTTCGCTGTACAGACGCCCGGCCGTGTGTGCGCCGCCGCCATGCATGAAGATGCGCACGCCGTTTTGCGCCAGGCACTTGGCCGCCAGCAGATACCACGGCAGGTGGCGTTTTTTGCCGGCGTAGGTCGGCCAGTCCAAGTCGACATTCAATGCGGGCGCGTGCAAGCGTGCGCGCAGGGCTTCGGTGAAACCGGCCATTTCTTCGGCACTTTCTTCCTTGCGCCGCAGCAACATCAGGAAGGCACCCAGTTGCGTATCTTCGACCTTGTCATCGAGCACCATGCCCATGGCCTCGCGGGCTTCTTCGCGCGTCAGGTCGCGGGCGCCGCGCTTGCCCTTGCCGAGAATGCGCACGAATTGCGCGAACGGATGCTCGGCAGGCGTTTCGAGGGTCAAAGCTGGAAAATCGTTCATAGGCAATTCGTCGGTTTGGGCAGGCCCGCCAGTTTCGCGGCGAGTTTGGCAGGGGTGCCTTTGAACAGTCGGTTCAGGTGCAGGCTGTTGCCTTTGTCCGCGCCGAGTTTCAGCGCGGTGTACTTGATCAGCGGCCGCGTGGCCGGCGATAGCTGGAATTCGGCGTAAAAGCTGCGCAGCAGCTCGAGGACTTCCCAGTGTTCGGGCGTCAACGCGATGTCTTCGGCGGCGGCGAGGGCGCTGGCGACTTCAGCCGACCAGTCGCTGAGGTCAACGAGAAAGCCGTCCTTGTCCAGTTCGATGGCGCGGGCGCCGACGGTCATTGAATTCATAGCCAGCTGTTGACCTTGGCGTGATGGATCGACAGTTCGACGAAGGCCGGGTAGTCAATGGCCTCGGCCCAGTCTGGAACCTCGATCGCACGCGCCTGTGCGTCCTCAACCAATACAAAAAGTTTGATTGGTCGCTCTTGCAGAGCAGCGAACGGCGCAGTGTCCGGTTGCAGCGCATACACCGCATCGCCGGACAACAACACGGCGTCGGCGCTGCCGAGCAGGCGCAGGCAACTGCTCAGACGATCGTCGCCGAACGGGGAATGAGACAACACATGCAAAGTCGACATCAGAGGGTGATCACCTGATCGTAACGGTCAATAAGGGCGGTGATGTGTTCAGCGGCGAGTGGCTGCGCTTCGTCCAGCGACAGGTTGCCAAGACCGCGAGCATTGGCGCTTTCGGCGCAATAGAACAGCTCTTCGACACCAAACATCGGCAGCGCCTGCAGATTGGCGCTGAGGTCTTTCTGCTGCAAGGCCCTGGCGTTCTGCCCGGCGGCCAGTTGCAGCACGCCATCATCGAGAAACAGCAAACCGATCGGCAGATCGAAGGCGCCACCGGCGAGCACGATATCCAGCGCTTCCCGGGCGCCGGGGCCGGACCACGGCGATTGGCGGCTGATGATCAACAGCGATTTGGCCATGTTCAAGCGCCTCCGAAACAGATGAGCCGATCAGCGTCCTGCACGGCGTCGTGCAATTGACCCAGACCGGACAATTCCCACGGCGTGCTGAGCGAAATCGCTTCACGCTGGTAACGCTTGGCTTCTTCTTCGTTCAACACACCACGGCGCAGAGCGGCGGCGATGCAGACCACGCCGTCAAGTTGCTTTTCGTTGATAAAGGCGCGCCATTGCTTGGGCAAGTCCAGTTCATCCTGCGGCGTCACCACCGCATCGGAGGCGTTGAACACGCCGTCCTGATAGAAGAACAGCCGAACAATCTCATGGCCGCCGGCCAGCGCGGCCTGGGCAAACACCAAGGCACGGCGCGAGGAGGGCGCATGGGCGGCGGAAAACAGCGCGATGGCGAACTTCATGATGGACTCGATCAGCGAAACTGCGGCCATGATAAAGCTTTATTGCGACAGCCGCGAAACCCGAGTTTTACGCAGATACCTTTGTAGGAGCTGCCGAAGGCTGCGATCTTTTGATCTTGAAGAGCAAAATCAAAAGATCGCAGCCTTCGGCAGCTCCTACATCGATTACGGGGTGATGCCGTAAAGCTCGCAATACTCGATCCAGCCCATCCCCGCCATTTCCGCCACTTCCCGATGCACTTCCAGCCGTTGCGCCTGATATTCCTCGGGCGAAGCAGCGGTCAACTGCAACGTCAGCTCCCAGGCGAACAACCTCTGTCTCTCCGCTTCTTCCTCAAACGCCTCATGCAAGCGTTCTTCGCGATACTGCGCCTGGGTTTCGCCCTTGGCTTGAGCCAGCAGCGGGTTGAGATGGTCGAGGGTTTCACGTAGTTCGGGTCGCGCATCGAGAAACAGTTTCAAAGCCTGTTCATGTCGCTGGTCGCTAGGCGCCATGTAATTTCCTTGTGTGACTGATGACCATAGGGTGCCGCACCTGCTTGCGCATGTCGCGCATAAAAACAGTAAAGCAGAACGATTTGCCGCGTCGCAGTGCTACAGTCCGCTTTTTTCTCGATGAGCAAATGCAATGCGAATGCTGATGGTAGTGCTGGCGGCGGCCCTGTTGGCCGGGTGCGCCGGTTCGGTGATGAACGATGCTCGCAGCAAGAGCCCGGACAAGGTCCTGACCTCGGACAAGCCGGAGAAAGACGTCGCCCGGTGCGTGCAATTCGCCTGGCAGGACGAAGCCGTGTTCGGCGTCGACGCGGCGGCCTATCTGGAGCCGCGCGAGTCCGGCGGCACTACGGTTTATACGCGTTCGGCAGAGTCGTTTGTCGATGTGATCACCGAAGCGTCCGGCACGACCTTGAACTATTACGCGCAGAAGAGTGATTTTGTCGCGATGCGGCGGATGGCGGCGATGGCGACCTGCCTGTGATTATGGGGTGAAGCGATTGACGCTTTCGTGAGCAGGCTCGCTCCCACAAGTTGTAATGCATTGCACTGTGGGAGCGAGCCTGCTCGCGAATACGGCATGACTCAATCGATCAGGCGCTTCTGAAAGTAGTGCCGCTTGTGCCCCGGTGGGTAGTCAACGATTTCCCCAAACTGGCAGAACCCCAGCTTCTTGTAGAACTCCGGCGCCTGAAAATCGAAGGTGTCGAGCCAGAGGCCGTAGCAGTTTTTTTCCTTGGCCAGGGCTTCCGCCTGAGCCATCAATTTCGAGCCGATCCCCTGTCCGCGACCTTGTTCCGGCACTGACAGCAGTTCGATGAACATCCAGCGAAAAATCATTCGCCCGTACAAACCGCCCAGTATTTCGCCATTTTCGTCTTTGACCATCAAGGCGAACGGCTCGGATTTCGAACCGCCGGTTTGAGCATCGTTGTACTCGATCAGCGGCTGCAGAATGGCCTGACGCTGTTCCTCGGTAGGATTCTGCGTCAACTCGATACGCAAATTCATGCATGACTTCCTTGTGTAATTGAACGCCCAGCCTAACCCGTCCGGGCAAACGCCTCCAAGCCCTTCGATCGAACAAGCGGAACCGTCAAACCAGCGTTGCGGTCTAGGCTTTTATCGCGTCTTTCCCTGAGCGCGATTGATGAGGAAATCCCGTGAATATTTTTGAAGCCCTGCGCGAAAGCCACGAGCGCCAGCGCACTTACGCCAAGGCTTTGATCGCGACCAGCGGCGACAGCCCTGAGCGAGTCGAGGCCTACAAGCAGCTCAAAGCAGAACTGCAAGCGCATGAAACCGCTGAAGAGCGGCATTTCTACATTCCGTTGATGGAAATCGATGAAGGCGTGGACCTGAGCCGCCACGCCATCGCCGAACACCACGAAATGGACGAGATGATGGAAGAGCTCGACGAGACCGAAATGTCCAGTCCGGCCTGGCTGGCCACGGCCAAAAAGCTTTCCGACAAGGTTCATCACCACCTCGAAGAAGAAGAGCACAAATTCTTCCAGATGGCCGGCAAGCTGCTCGACGATAAACAGAAAACCCAACTCGCCGGGCAGTACGAAAAGGAGTATCAGGCGCAACTGTCTGAATGACCAAAGGCGACTCGGCGTGTAGGTGTTCAGCTACACGTTGGGTGCGATGCGTCGTCGAGCACTGGTTATGCATCCAGTGTTTCCGGGCTTTTTACGTCTTGCACACTGGGACTGTGACAAAAGCGCCGATGGACAAAAAATTCACCTCCGTTAGCTTGAAGGCCTCTCCTCGGGAAGGAGAGTTCTCAAATCAACGGAGTGAGCAAGATGAATCAGGCAATCCCACAAACCCAACTCAAACACGGTCGTGTCACCTCGCCAGCGAGTCGCGGCGCGGTCGCCATCGACCTCGGCTTGCTAGGCGCCTGGCAAGTCAATGAAATGGAAGGTGGCAAGAACTTTCCGGCCATGGACGCCGGACCTTTCCCGCAACCTTTCGAGACCGACTCGGACAGCGTCGCGCCGCCGGCCGATGGCTACATTCTCAGCGGCGGCAAGACCGATGCCCGCGATTGCGTCAATTACACCGACGACGAGATGAGCAAGAAGCTCGGCCGTTCATTCAACTGGCCGCTGCTGAATGTCGATCCGGGGCAGATTTTCGAGGTCAGCTGGGCGTACACCGCGCCGCACACCACCCGAGGTTATCGCTGGCTGATCACCCAAGACGGCTGGGATCCCCAGCAACGCATCAGCCGTGCGCAGCTGGAAACCCAGCCGTTATTCGAAGACTTCTACCCGCAAGTGCCGTATTACAGCCATGCCGGCGAATTGAAGGCCAAGGTCGATCATCAAGTGAAGCTGCCTGCGAACAAGCAGGGTCATCACGTCATTGTGCTGATGTGGATCGTCGCCAATACCGGCAACGCCTTCTACCAGGCCTTCGACGTCGACTTCCAGTAACCGCGGGAGCGGAACGAGCCCGGTAGCGCTGCCGGGCTTTTTTTGTCGGCGCAATTGTCCGACCATGGCAGTCCCCCATGAAGACAGGATCAGACGCGATGTCCAACACAGCCGAACGGGTCAACATCGTCGACACTCAGGTGTTGTCCCACGACTGGTATCTGTTGAAGAAAATCACCTTCGATTACCACCGCAACAACGGCGAATGGCAGCGCCAGACCCGCGAGGTATACGACCGGGGCAACGGCGCGGCGATTCTGCTGTTCAACCGCGAAAAGCGCACGGTGGTGCTGACCCGCCAGTTTCGTTTGCCGGTGTTCGTCAACGGCCACGATGGATTGTTGATCGAGGTGGCCGCCGGGTTGCTGGAAGGTGCCGCCCCTGAGCAACGCATTCGTGACGAAGCCGAGGAGGAAACCGGTTATCGCGTGCATGACGTGAAAAAAGTATTCGAGGCGTACATGAGTCCCGGCTCGGTGACGGAGAAGCTGCATTTTTTTATCGCCGAATACGACGCCGCGTCCAAAGTCAGCGACGGTGGTGGCCTGGAAGAGGAAACCGAAGAACTGGAAGTGCTCGAATGGGGCTTCGATGAGGCACTGGCAGCATTTCAACGCGGCGAGATCTGTGACGCCAAGACCATCATGCTGTTGCAGTACGCAGCGATGAATAACCTCTTCGCTTGATTCGGGCAGGAGCTGCCGAAGACTGCGATGGCTCAGCATACTGGCTGAACGGGGAGGCGCAATACCCAAAGCCGGCCATACTGCTTGTTGCTCCTGAAGCGTTGCCCTGCGTTTTGCGCAGTCCCCAAAAACAAAAAGAGATCGACTCATGAAGTACGAACCTTTGGCCAGATCGCTCATTGCGACCTCTCTGGCGCTCAGCTGTCTCATGGCTCACGCGGCATCAGTGGCGCCGGTGGCGGCGGAAAACGGCATGGTGGTCACCGCGCAACATCTGGCGACCCATGTCGGCGTCGACGTTTTGAAAAACGGCGGCAATGCCGTGGATGCGGCAGTGGCCGTGGGCTATGCGCTGGCGGTGGTCTATCCGGCTGCGGGCAACCTTGGCGGCGGCGGGTTCATGACTATTCAACTGGCGGACGGGCGCAAGACCTTTCTCGATTTCCGTGAAAAAGCGCCGCTGGCAGCGACCGCCAACATGTATCTGGACAAGGACGGTAACGTCATTCCGGAACTGAGCACGCGCGGGCACCTGGCGGTCGGCGTACCGGGTACGGTGTCCGGCATGGAGCTGGCGCTGAGCAAATACGGCACCAAACAGCGCAAGGAGATGATTGCCCCGGCGATCAAACTGGCCGAAGACGGTTTCGAATTGCAGCAGGGCGATGTCGAGCTGCTCGAATACGCGACGGATGTGTTCAAGAAGGACATGCGCGATTCCGGCTCGATCTTCCTCAGCAACGGCGAGCCGATGCAGGTCGGGCAGAAACTGGTGCAAAAGGATCTGGCGAAAACCCTGCGGACAATCTCCGACAAGGGCGCCGACGGCTTCTACAAAGGTTGGGTCGCCGATGCCATTGTCACTTCCAGCCAGGCCAACAAAGGCATCATCACCCAGGCCGACCTGGACAAATACAAGACTCGCGAACTGGCCCCGGTGGAATGCGATTATCGCGGCTATCACGTAGTCTCGGCGCCACCGCCAAGCTCCGGCGGGGTGGTGATCTGCCAGATCATGAACATTCTCGAAGGTTATCCGATGAAGGACCTGGGCTTCCATTCCGCTCAGGGCATGCACTACCAGATCGAAGCGATGCGCCATGCGTACGTCGATCGCAACAGCTACCTCGGCGATCCGGATTTCGTGAAGAATCCGATCGAGCACCTGCTGGACAAGAATTACGCGACCAAACTGCGCAACGCCATCCAGCCGCAGAAGGCTGGCGTGTCGGCTGAGCTCAAGCCCGGTGTAGAGCCCCACGAGGGCAGCAACACCACGCACTATTCGATTGTCGACAAGTGGGGCAATGCCGTTTCGGTGACGTACACGCTCAACGACTGGTTCGGCGCGGGCGTCATGGCCAGCAAGACCGGGGTGATTCTCAACGACGAGATGGACGACTTCACCTCCAAGGTCGGCGTGCCGAACATGTACGGGCTGGTCCAGGGGGAGGCCAATGCCATCGCACCGGGCAAGGCGCCGCTGTCGTCGATGAGTCCGACCATCGTCACCAAGGATGGCAAAGTGGTGATGGTGGTCGGCACGCCGGGTGGTAGCCGGATCATCACCGCGACCTTGCTGACCATGCTCAACGTCATCGATTACGGCATGGGCTTGCAGGAAGCGGTCGACGCGCCGCGCTTCCATCAGCAGTGGATGCCGGAGGAAACCAACCTCGAAGACTTCGCCGCCAGCCCGGATACGAAAAAAATCCTGGAAAGCTGGGGCCACAAGTTTGCCGGCCCGCAGGATGCCAACCACATCGCCGCGATTCTGGTCGGCGCGCCGTCACTGGACGGCAAACCGGTTGGCAAGAATCGCTTCTACGGCGCCAACGATCCACGGCGCAATACCGGCTTGTCTTTGGGTTACTGAGCGGAGTAAAAAGGGGCGGGCGCAGGTCCGCCCTATTCTCAAGGACTGATCAAGGAAGGCTCGACATGACCACCGCATTACTGATCATCGACGTCCAGCAGGCGCTGTGTGCTGGTGAATATCAGTGCTTTGAAATCGACCGCGTGATCGCCACGATCAATGATCTCAGCCAACGCGCCCGTACGGCTGGCGTTCCGGTGGTTTTGATTCAGCACGAAGAAAAGGACGGCTCATTTGTTCGCGGTGCTGAGGGTTGGCAACTGGCGAAAAACCTTCTGACTTCTACGAAAGACCTGCGCGTAGACAAAACCACCGGGGACTCTTTCTACCAGACCGATCTCGGCAAGCTGCTGCCCAGCGAGGACTTCGAACGCCTGATCATCTGCGGCCTGCAAACCGATTACTGCGTCAACGCCACGGTGCGCAGCGCGCATTCACTGGGCTACGACATCGTCGTCGCGCAGGATGCGCATTCGACGGTCGATAACGGCAACATGAGCGCCGAGGACATCATTGCCGAACACAACAAGGACTTCGCCGCCCTGACCAGTTCCGTGGCACGAATCGACGTCAAACCGGCAGCCCAAATCACCTTCTGAACTCACATAAAACCCCTGTGGGAGCGAGCAGACTCTACGACAACGGCGATTTACGGCAGCAGCACTGGCATAATCCCCGCCGCCCGAAGAATGGAATCTCTCGATGTTCGCTATCTACCTGCGTCACGCCGTGGCGCTGACATCTCTCGTCCTCGCCTGCACCGCCCACGCCAGCAGTTTCGATTGCACCCATGCCACCAGCAAAACCGAAAAAGCCATCTGCACTGATCCCTACCTCTCAACCCTTGACGACAAGCTCGCCGAGCAATGGCGGACCACGCTGGGCAAAGTTGCCGATCCCAAAATGCTGAAAACCGACCAGCGTCAGTGGCTGAAAAACCGCAACGCCTGCGGTGCCCTGAGCGCGTGTCTTCGGCGCGAATACCTGATGCGCCTCACTGAGCTCGAACACGCGGTTCAGCCCTTCAGTTGGGATGCCACCTGGCAACTGATTCCGCGCGGCACCTCGACCTCGGCGACCCTTGTCACCCAACGTCGTAATGCCACGCATATCGCCATCGATATCTCGGCAGGCGAGGGCGCCAATTCCGGAGACTTGACTGGCGTTGCCATACTCAAGGATGGAACAGCCGTGTACGCCGAGGACGCCTGCAAACTCGCCTTCACGCCCATCAATGGCGTACTGAACGTCACGCAAACCGGTGCGGACTCCGACTGCGGCGGAGGCATGGGCGTGTATTACGCCGGTCGGTATGTCGCCTCCGAACAACCGCTGAAGCTGGATTACGATCTGCTCAGCCTGGGTCTGGCTCGCACACCCGCAGAAGATCAGGCACTGCGTTCGCTGCTCAAGACCGACTACCAAAAACTGGTAGAGACCTCCGGTTCCTTGCAGGTCGGCGAAAACTCAAAAGATGTGCCCGATGCTCAGGTTGTAGAAATGTGGATGCGCGGTCTCGGCGGCATCGGGATCCTGATGAGCGCGGCCGATGCGCAGGTCTGGCTGATCTTCAAAAGCTACGATGACCAGAGCCATGAACATCTGCGGTACTACACCAACGTGGCGAAGTGGAAGAAGCGGCTGCCCGATGTGCTGCAGGGCTGGTATGACCGCATGCACGAAAGTCAGTCGTCTCTGGTTCTGGAAATGATGCCCTGAGCCACAACTCCATCCGCCTCACGCACTAACCGTTCGATCTGCGCCAATTCCCACGTGCTGAGCAGACTCACCGGGTCGGTACCATAACGCTGCCAAGTGTCCAGCGTCGCTTCATCCCCGGCGCAGTTGCGCGCGTATTCACAGTGATGCAAGTGTCCCTCGGCGAAGTCCAACCGCAGATGCCAGCCCTCGATATCAACGGCAATCAGCCCGGTCTCGGACATTACCTGGCAGACTTCGAACCCAAGCACGCCCAGCGCAGCTTCGCGCAGGCGCTGACACACATCACGGGCGGACAAAAACGCTGACATGCTGCGACTCGATTCGATGGACAAGCCTGCAAGGATAAGGCCCGCGCCACCCCATGTCAGCGTTTCACTGGCCCGAGGCTGAACAATTCCGTAACATTCGCCTCCCTCTTTTTTCGCGAAAACAGCAGCCGTGCCCAGCGGCCGCTCAGTCAGGTAAGCCATGAAACCGATTCGTCTGCGCGCCGATGTCCTCGCCGGACTCACCACCTCATTCGCCCTGTTGCCCGAATGCATTGCTTTCGCGCTGGTCGCGCATCTCAATCCGCTGATGGGCCTGTACGGCGCGTTCATCATTTGCACGCTGACGGCATTGTTTGGCGGTCGACCGGGCATGGTTTCCGGTGCGGCGGGTTCGATGGCGGTGGTGATCGTCGCGCTGGTGGTGCAACACGGCGTGCAATATCTGCTGGCGACGGTGCTGCTCGGCGGTCTGATCATGATGGCGTTCGGGCTGTTGCGCTTGGGCAAACTGGTGCGCATGGTGCCGCATCCGGTGATGCTCGGTTTCGTCAACGGCCTGGCGATCATCATTGCGCTGGCGCAACTGGAGCACTTCAAAAGCGGCGAGCACTGGCTCAGCGGTACGCAGCTGTATCTGATGACCGGGCTAGTGCTACTGACCATGGCCATCGTTTACATCCTGCCGCGCCTGACCAAAGCGGTACCGCCGGCCCTGGTGGCGATCCTTGGTGTCGGCCTGCTGGTCTACCTGTTCGGGCTGCCGACCCGCACCCTCGGCGACATGGCGCACATTGCCGGCGGTCTGCCGACATTCGCCATGCCGGACATTGCGTGGAGCCTGGAAACGCTGCGCATCATCGCCCCGTACGCGATCCTGATGGCGATGGTCGGCCTGCTGGAAACCCTGCTGACGCTGAACCTGACCGACGAGATCACCGAAACCCGTGGCTATCCGGATCGCGAGTGCGTAGCGCTCGGCGCGGCGAACATGGTGTCCGGGGCGTTCGGAGGCATGGGCGGTTGCGCGATGATCGGGCAGACCGTGATCAATCTCAGCTCCGGCGGGCGCGGGCGCTTGTCCGGCGTGGTTGCCGGTGTGCTGATTCTGTTGTTCATTCTGTTTCTGTCACCGCTGATCGAGCGTATTCCGCTCGCCGCGCTGGTGGGGGTGATGTTTGTGGTGTCGCAGCAGACCTTCGCCTGGGCGTCGTTGCGGGTGATAAACAAGGTGCCGCTGCACGATGTGCTGGTGATCATCGCGGTGACCACCATCACCGTGTTCACCGATCTGGCCACGGCCGTGCTATGCGGGATCGTCATCGCCGCGCTCAACTTCGCCTGGCAGCAGGCCCGCGAACTGTATGCCGATGAACATCTTGAAGCCGATGGCAGCAAGCTCTATCGCCTGCACGGCACGCTGTTTTTCGCCTCGACCACGCCGTTTCTCAACCAGTTCGATCCGGCCAACGACCCGGCCAAAGTCACTCTCGATTGCCGGCACCTGAGCTTTGTCGATTACTCGGCGATCGCCGCATTGAAAACCCTGCGTGAACGCTACGCCAAGGCGGGCAAGCATCTACAGGTGTTTCATCTGTCGGAACGCTGCAAGAAATTACTCAAGCGCGCCGGCGTCGATCACGACTGACGCCGCTGGTTTTGCGTCCTTGAGCCAGGTCTTGCCGAGAATCCGCGAGACCTGTTCGGCGGAGTAGGGCTTGGCGAGAAATTCAAAACCTTCGTACCCGCTGCGGGCCAGTTCTTCGCTGTAGCCGGAGGTGAGAATCACCGGCAGGTCGGGGCGACGCTGACGCAGTTCCTTGGCCAACGCGACGCCGGTGATGCCCGGCATGACTACGTCGGAAAACACCGCATCGAACGCGCTGGCATCGCTACCGGCCAACTGCAGGGCTTCTTCAGCGTTGGTCGCCCATGCGGTTTCATAGCCCAGATCCTGGAGGATCTGGTTGGCGAAACGGCCGACGTCGAGATTGTCTTCTACCACCAGCACCCGGCGTTTTTCGCAGGCCGGCTGCACCTCGCCATCGTCCTCTGCTTCGTCCATTTCTGCCTCGATCGCCGGCACTTGCGGCAAATACAAGGTGAACTCGGTGCCTTGGCCAAGGACGCTGGAAACATCGACGTTGCCGCCCGATTGCTTGGCGAAGCCGAACACCTGCGACAGCCCCAGCCCCGTGCCTTTGCCGACAGCCTTGGTGGTAAAGAACGGCTCGAAGATGTGTTCGAGGGTGTGTGCGTCGATGCCGGCACCGGTGTCGGCCAGGGCAATCGACACGAAATGGCTGCTGGACCCCGCGTGGCCGCGAATCGGCGGCAGCGCTTTATGGCACTCCAGGCGCAATTTCAGTTCACCCTGACCATTCATGGCGTCGCGAGCGTTCAGGGCGATGTTGATCAACGCGGTTTCAAACTGACTGAGATCGACGCGGATGTAGCAGGGGTGATCCGGGCGCTCGACGCACACGTGAATCTGCGCGCCGGTGACCGATTCGAGCATTTCGCCGATGTTTGCCAAACGTTCGCCGGCGTCGACTACCTGCGGATTGAGCGGCTGACGGCGGGCGAAGGCGAGCAACTGGCTGGTCAGCTTGGAGGCGCGCTCGACCGTGTCGGAAACCGCGCGCATGTAGCGTTGGCGGCGTTCTTCCGGCAGGTTGGGCTGGCGCAGAAAATCCACCGACGAACGAATGATCGTCAGCAAATTGTTGAAGTCATGGGCGACGCCGCCGGTCAATTGGCCGATGGCTTCGAGCTTCTGCGACTGGCGCAGCGCCGACTCGGCCTGGGCCAGACGCAGGCTGCGCTCTTCGACCCGTTGCTCCAGCGTGGCATTGAGTTCAGCCAATGCAAGCAGGCCCTCGCGCACGTTGGCGTCGGCGCGCACTCGCTCGATGTGCGCCCAGCAACGTTCGGTGACTTCGCTGAGCAGCGCCTGTTCGAAGCTCGACCACACACGCGGCACTTTGTCGTGAATGGCCATTAACGCGGTAAGACGACCTTGCTTGATCAGCGGCACGCAAATGGTGGCGGTGATGCCTATGCCCTGAAAGGTCGCTGATTCTTCCGGCGGCAATTCGCTGCGGTTGTCGTGGATCACCAAAGGTTGACCCGCGCGCAGAAGGCGTACGGCTTTCTCGCCGAAATCGCGCAAATGGTAGTGGCCGACGATGCTCGGCGAACCCGGCGCTGCATAGTCGCCGCGAATGGTGAAGCCATCCTCGTCGGCATCCATGTCGGCGTAGGCGCAATTGGACAGACGCAGTTGCTCGACCATCAGCCGCGTGCTTGCCGCCAGGATTGCTTGCGCATCCGTGGCATTGGTCACCGCTTCGCCGATGGCATCGAGGACCGCCAGGCGTCGGTTGAGATAAACGGTCTGGGTGGTCTCGGTGACGGTGTCGATCATGCCGACGACATTGCCGTGGGAATCACGAATCGGGCTATAGCAAAAAGTGAAGAACGCCTGCTCCGGGCCTTTGCCGCGTTCGATCTGCAGAGCAAAGTTTTCGATGTAGGTGGCCTGGCCGGCGTACGCGGCCTCAGCAATCGGGCTGATCTCGTGCCAGGCTTCCTTCCAGATGTCGCTGAAAGGGCGTCCCAACGCGTGCGGCTTGTCGCCGAGAATCGGTACGAAGGCGTCGTTATAGAGAGTGATGAGTTGCGGGCCCCAGACGATCGCCTGAGGGAAATGCGAGGCGAGACTGAGCGAGACAGTGGTCTTGAGTACATCGGGCCAGTTTTCCAACGGGCCGAGGGGCGAATTTGCCCAGTCGTGACGGCGGATCTGCCCGGCCATCTCGCCGTTGTCTTGCAACCAGTCTGTCATGGGGTTCGTGTCTTTCCGGGCATTTGTCTGAGAACAAAGACCTGCGCGCAGGGTGTTTGGTTTCAGCGCACCAGACACTGTTTGCGCTGCGAATTATTCTGACCTACATCATGGCAGCAAAAAACAGCGCTGGCGAAAAGAGCATCTTTTCGCCAGCGGATTTTTCTTCAGTTCGTGAGCGACTGCTCAGGCCTCTACGGCCGGGAAGTCAATGTCGGTCAGCGCCGTGTTGTTCAGGTAGTTGGTCAATGTCTGCACGGCCACCAGGGCAATCACTTCGATGATCTTGCGGTCATCGATACCGGCAGCGCGGGCAGTGGCCAATTGTTCATCGCTCAAGTGGCCACGGGTTTCGGTCAGTTCGCGGGCGAGGGCGGCGTAGGCATTCAGTTCGCCGTGACGTGCCGCGATGATGTCCTGCGCCGACAGCCCGGCTTTGCCGGCAAACACGGTGTGTGCGGACAGGCAATAGTCGCAACCGTTGACTTGCGAAGTAGCGAGGTAGATGGCTTCTTTCTCTTTGCCGCTCAATGAGGTCTTGCCGAGGATGGCCGAGGCTTGCAGGTAAGTGTCGAATGCAACCGGCGCCTGGGCGAGGGTGGTGAAGACGTTGGGCAGGAAGCCGATTTTTTTCTTTACGCCTTCCAGTGCGGGACGGGTGGCATCGGTGGCGGTGTCGAGGCTGATTGCAGGGATGCGGCTCATGGTGATTCTCCGAAATTCCGCAGCGAAGTGCAGCGGCGATTGAGAGATCTTAGGGGCTGCCAATGGCGCTTTGGCGGCAAATCGTCGAGGATATGCGGCAGATCGTCCAGATATGCCTTCGGGAGTCAGCCATGGATCGCCTTTCCACATTACTCAGTCATTTCGGTGTGAACGCCGGCACCTTCCATAGCGGCGCGTTTTGCGGCGTGAGCGTTCACCAAGGCGAACCGGTCGGCCATGTGCATGTTCTGCAAGCCGGGGCGTTGCTGCTCAAACCGGGCAACGAGCGGGAAATTCGCCTGGAAGAACCGTCGCTGATTTTCTTTCCCCGGCCTTTCACTCACCGGATGTTTGCCGACGAGGCCATGGCCAGCCAGGTGGTGTGCGCCTCGCTGAGCTTCGACGGTGGCTCAGGCAATGCCCTGGCCGCCGCGTTACCGGACTATCTGGTATTGAAACTCACCGATATCCCGGAATTGCGCAGCACCCTTGACTGGCTGTTCAACGAAGCTTTTGAAGGGCATTGCGGGCGCGTGGCGGTGATGGATCGCCTGTTTGAATTGCTGGTGATTCTGCTGCTGCGCCATCTCATCGGCAGTCGTGATCAGCAACCGGGCATGATGGCCGGGCTGGCGGATCCGCGCGTGTCTCGCGCCTTGAACCTGATCCACGAGCAGCCGCACAAGCCTTGGAGTGTCGCTGATCTCGCTGCAGCGGCGAACCAGTCCCGCGCCGGTTTTGCCGAGCAGTTCCGCCGCGTGGTCGGGCAGACGCCGGCCGATTACCTGCTGAGCTGGCGCGTCAGTCTTGCGCAGAAACGCCTGCGCGAAGGCCGCCCGATTGCATTGATTGCCGAGGAGGTTGGATACGAAAGTCCGTCGGCGCTGGCCCGGGCGTTTCGGCGCAAGACCGGGCTCAGTCCTCGGCAATGGAAAGCCGAACACTGAACATTACCTGGCGAATTTCTTCGCTCCGGCCACGCAAAGAATCACCCCCAGCGTGACGCCGAGCATGCCGACACTGACCTGCTCATGCAGCAACGTCGCCGCCAGTGCCAGACCAAAAAACGGCTGCAGCAACTGCAACTGCCCGACCGCTGCGATTCCACCTTGTGCCAGACCGCGATACCAGAACACGAAGCCGATCAGCATGCTGAACAGCGACACGTAGCCCAGGCACATCCACGCAGGCAAGCTGATGTCGGCGAACGAAGCGGGCGCCAGCCACAGGCTCAGCACTGCCATCAGCGGTAACGACAACACCAGCGCCCAGCAGATCACCTGCCAGCCGCCGAGGCTGCGCGACAGTTTCGCGCCTTCGGCGTAACCGAGGCCGCAGGCCAGGATCGCCGCGAGCATCAGCAGATCGCCGGTGGGCGAGGCGCTCAAGCCTTGGGACAGGGCAAAGCCCACCACCAATGCGCTGCCCAGCACCGAAAAGAACCAGAACACTGGACGTGGCCGCTCACCGCCACGCAAGACACCAAACATCGCCGTGGCCAGCGGCAGCAATCCTACAAACACAATCGAGTGCGCTGACGTTACGTGCTGCAATGCCAACGCGGTCAGCAGCGGGAAACCCAACACCACGCCCAGCGCCACAATCAACAGCGACAGCCACTGATGATGCGCCGGTCGCCGCTGTTTGAACAACAGCAGAAGTCCGACGGCCAGTGCCCCGGCAATCGCTGCTCGCACCACGGTCAGAAACACCGGATCGAATTCCAGCACCGCCAAACGTGTGGCCGGCAGCGAACCGCTGAAAATCAGCACGCCGATAAAACCGTTGATCCAGCCACTGGTTTTTTCCAGTGCCGGGTGGGCCGCAGTCGATGTTGTGTGCATGTCGGTCGCGCTCAAAAAGTGGCTTGTGTCGCCGTGATCCTAGGGCGGAGAATCAGCACAATCAAAAAATTGTCATGGATACGGCCGACATGCCGCGTTCCCGTTACAAGACCCTGGTTGATCGCTATGCGGCAGACATTCGTGGCGGACGATTGGCGCCGGGCACGCGACTGCCAACGCATCGGCAGCTGGCGAGCCAGGAAGGTCTGGCGCTGGTTACCGCTTCACGGGTTTATGCGGAGCTTGAAGCGATGGGCCTGGTCAGTGGCGAAGCCGGGCGCGGCACGTTTGTTCGGGAAACGTCGCTGGCGCCGGGGCAGGGCATCGATCAGAAAGACGTGGCGGTCGGCATGATCGACCTGAATTTCAACTATCCCTCGTTGCCAGGTCAGGCTGAACTGTTGCGCACGGCGTTGCGCCAACTGGCGTTGTCCGGTGATCTGGAAGCACTGCTGCGTTATCAACCCCACGCGGGACGTGCCCACGAACGCGCCTCGGTGGCGCGACATTTGTCGACACGCGGCGTGGCGGTTGAAGCCGACCAAGTGCTGGTCGTCAATGGCGCTCAGCAAGGTTTGGCGGTGACGCTGATGGCCCTGCTCAAACCCGGCGATGTGATCGCCGCCGATGCGCTGACCTATTCGGGATTCAAGGTGCTGGCCGACGCGCTGCATCTGGAAGTGCTGGCGATCCCGATGACGGAGCACGGCCCGGATTTGCCGGCACTGGACAGACTCTGTCGCCAGCGTGCGGTGCGCGCCGTATACAGCATGCCGACGCTGCACAATCCGCTGGGCTGGGTCATGCCACTGGAACAGCGCGAGCAATTGGTGGCGATTGCCCGGCGGCACAATCTGACAATCATTGAAGACGCTGCCTACGCGTTTCTGGTCGAAAATCCGCCATGTCCGTTGATTGAACTGGCACCGGAACGGACGTTTTACGTATCGGGCCTGTCGAAAAACATCGCCACCGGATTGCGGGTCGGCTTCATTGCCGCGCCGCTTCCTCTAGTGTCCGCACTGGAGCGAATCATTCGCGCGACGACATGGAACACGCCTGGGGTGATGACCGCCATTGCGTGCGGCTGGCTCGACGACGGCACCGTCACCGTGCTTGAGGCGCAGAAACGTCGTGATGCGATGGCGCGACAGGCCTTGGCCGCCGAGGTGCTCAAAGGGCTGCGCTACATTGCTCATCCGGCCTCGTATTTTCTGTGGTTGCCGTTGCCCGAAGATGTGCGTGCCGATCAGATCGTGGTCGAGTTGATGCAGCAGCAGATTTCCGTCACCAGCGCCGAGCCGTTTTCGCTGTCGACCCATACGCCCCATGCGATTCGTCTGGCTCTTGGCTCGGTGGACATGCACGTGTTGCGTCAGGCGTTGATCACCGTCAGAACGATTGTCGGCGCTTATCTGTAAACTGCACCCACGCCATGCGAAGCGAGGTTTGGACTGTTCAATGAAATTCACCACGACACTGTTTCTCGCCTTGATCTTCAGCACCAGCGCACAGGCTGAGGGCGATCCTGAGGCCGGGGCGAAAATCTTTCCGCGTCTGTGCGGCGGTTGCCATCAGGTTGGCGAGTCGGCTCGTTCGGGGTTTGGTCCGCAGCTCAACGGCATCATTGGCCGGGCTGCGGGGACTTCGGCCAATTATGTTTATTCCGATGCGATGAAGAACTCGGGGATTACCTGGGATCGGGCGACGTTGAAGGCTTATCTCGAGGATCCGAAAGGGGTGGTGCCGGGGACGCGGATGATTTTCTGGGGGCTGAGTGATGAGGAGAAGCTGGAGAATCTGTTGGCTTATCTGCAGAGGTTCAGTGCTGAGCCCTAGTCGGGCGATGGTTTCCTGGCTGATTGAGTACATAGCCATTGCTGCGGTAACGGCTGCTTAGGGTTCCGCCCTTACGGCGGGTCACCTTTTTTTGCTTTTCTGTGGGAGCGAGCCTGCTGGCGAAAGCGGTTCTCCAAACGACCCATATTTCCGCTTTTACCCCATCCCTGTGGGAGCTGGCTTGCCAGCGATGGGGTCGGTGAGCCGGCCTGTCTCTGGTTGATATACGCCGGTGTCAGTGGGCATGGAACGCGACCTGATTGCGCCCCGCAGCCTTCGCCTGATACAGCTGCTGATCGGCACGTTTGATCAGCGTCGTATGGTTGTTGTCCGCCGGATCTGCCAGGCCAAGGCCAATACTCACGGTAACGTTGCCGACGCCGGGAAACTCCGCGTCGGCTACCGCTGCGCGAATCTTTTCGGCGACGACTTCCGGGGTGTCGGGTTGCGCGACTTCCGGCAGCAGTACGGCGAACTCTTCGCCGCCGTAGCGGGCGACGAAATCGGTGCTGCGTACGCTGTTCTGGATCAAGGTCGCCAGTTGTTGCAGGACCTCGTCACCGACCGCGTGGCCGTGGCTGTCATTGATGCGTTTGAAGTGGTCGGCATCGATCAGCAGCAGGGCAAACGGGCGTCCGGTGCGTCGGGACAGCAGCGAGTATTCAGTGATTTTTTCGTCAAACCGGCGACGGTTGTAAACGCCGGTCAGGCCGTCGTGAGTGGCCAGGCTCAGCAGCTCGGCGTTGGCCTCGGTGAGTGCGGCGGTGCGTTGCGCCACGGTGGCTTCAAGCGAGGCGTTGGCTTCTTGCAGTTCGCGTTCCTTGCCGAGCAGTGACTGCGTCATTGCGTCGATGGACTGGCCGAGCTGGGCGATTTCCAGCACCGGATGCTGGAGCTGAAACTGCGCGCCGGCCTGGTTGTTTTGCACTTGTTTGGCCGAGCGTGCCAGTTGTTCGATCGGCCGGCTCAGGTACAGCGCCAAGTAATAAGCCACCAGACCGAAAACGATGGCGGCGAAAACGCCGAGGATTAGCAATTCGTATTGCAGCATCCGCGCCGGTTGCAGCGCAGTCTCCAATGGCTGGCGAATGGCGATCGACCATGATAGCGCCGTGCCCGATGGCGTCGGCACGGTGACCATGCTGGTCAGGTAACCGTTGGCCGCCGTCCAGCCCGACAATACCGGATCGTTGGTCGCCAGCTGTTGGCCCATCAGCGCTTCGGGGTAGAGCACCTTGCCATCGTGGTCGACGATCAGCGCCTGAATATCCGGCGCCGAGTTCTTGTGGGAAAACGCCGCCGACTCGACGATGCGCGTCACCCAACTCCAGTGCGCATGTGCACCCAGCACGCCGATCACCTGCCCTTCGGCATTGTGGATTGGCGCGGCGAAATCGATGAAGCGCAGCGGCTCGCCATTGGGCAGGCCCGGCAACAACTTGGCCAGCAACACAGCTTCATGGGGATCGCCGGTGTATTGCCGGCGCAGGCCGATCTGGAACCACGGGCGTTTCTGCACCGATTGACCGACCAGCAGATCATTGACCGCCTGGCGCACGTTGCCCTCGGCGTCGGTGACGCCCATCCACGCATATTCGGCGCGCGCCTGGGTGCGCAACTGCATCGACTTGAGGATGGCTGGATTGTCCAGATCACCACGCTCCAGATGCGGCGCGCGACTGAGCAGGTAGACCTCCAGTTGCCGTTCGCGCAGTTGTTCGCCCAATAGCGTCGCCGCCGCGCGCGCCGTGTTCAGCAACGCGTTGCCGCTGGCCTGTTTCATTTGTTCGGTGGCGATGTGACCGACATAAAAGCCGACGCTCAATAACGTCAGCAGGGACAAACCGCCGAACCACAGGGTGAGATGGCTACGCAGACTGGCTTTGAACATGGAGGCGGGTGTCTGTCTTTATTGAAGTGGCGCCATGGTATGCGACATCGCCGACGGCGGGCCAGCGAACGGGTTCAAGTAAATACAAAGAAGATTGATGTCAATGAGCCATCATTTTGGTTAGAATGCGCGCCGCCCGAGAGACGGATCCCGGGCGTTTCCCCATGGAGTTTTACTGTGAAATACCTCAGCAAAGTAGTCGCCGCCGCACTGTTCGGTGTGGTTCTGGCAGGTTGCACCGGCGCCCCGATGAAAACCGCCCATTACGACAGCAACCAATACACCGTGGTTGGCCACAGCGAAGCATCGGCCACCGGCCTGCTGCTGTTTGGCATTATCCCAATCCGCCAGAACAGCCGATTTGTGCGCGCGCAAAACGCGGCCATCCAAGCCAAGGGCGGCGATGCAATGATCAACACGCAGGTTCAGGAAAACTGGTTCTGGGCCTGGGTTCTGACCGGCTACACCACCACCATCTCCGGTGACGTGGTCAAGCTGAAAACCGCGCAATAAGCGACGGCTGAATGCAAAAAAGCCCGGCTGATCAGGCCGGGCTTTTTCATGGGGGTTGCGGTCATGCAGTAGATTCATGCAACGCGGCGCTCGATCAGACGATCAGAGCCACCTTCAGCGACGCGGCGTTCGATCAGACGATCAGAGCCACCTTCAGCGACGCGGCGTTCGAGCAGACGATCAGAGCCACCTTCAGCAACGCGACGTTCGATCAGACGATCAGAACCACCTTCAGCCAGACGGCTTTCGATCAGCTTGTCCGAGCCGCCTTCAGCGACCAGGGTGTGAGCAGGCGTTACTGCAAAAGCGTTAACTGCGAAAACCGAGAAAGCGATGCCGAGAAGGGTTTGGCGTTTCATGATCGTGTGCTCCAGAAAGTTGTTTGTTTGTCTGGAGCCGATGTTACGCCGCGCAGTTTTTATGAGAACTTCATTGACGTGATGGTGAACATCGACGCCGATGATGTTTGCCAGGAGCGTTGATTCAGAGCGCTTTCGCCCGGATGCACAACTCGCCGCTGGCACGAATCAGCGCCAGGTCGTGCAGCGCATCGGCGCCCAGAGTGCCGCGGACATCGGCCAGCCATGCCGGGCAATTCGGATCCTGGCGATAGGGCGCGAAGGCGGCGTACTGCTGCAACAAGCGCTTTTGCAGTTCATCCAGGCGCGGGCGGATCTGTTTGCCCAGATCCGGACGCGGTGTGTCCGGTGCAGCACCTGCCGCTTGCCATTGCGCGAGCAGACCGTATTGCACCAGTTTGTTCGCTTCCATCTGTGCGGCGATAAGTTGCGCGACGTCGTCCGGATCGAGTTTGTATTCGGTGGCCAGAGTTCGGGCATTGGCGATGACCTGCGCCTCACGCGGGCTGTCCTGAATAGGCTTGCCGCTGTCCCATTTGGTCAACGCAACCAGATCACCGATGCTCAGGCGTTCATTCAAAGTGGCCAGTAGCGGTTTCAACGAAGCAGGCGCCGCTGCGGGTGCGGCTGCCTGAGCGTAGGCGGCCGACAGAGCGAGGAGGGAACCAAGCAGAAAATTTGCAACGTTACGCATGAACCGAGCCTCAATAGTACGTGTCGACAGAGTCGCTGATTTACCACAGCCGCAACACTGACACAAAGCGATGCACGGCATTTACACAAATGCAAAACAGACAATCAACACCGTCTGGAAATGTTGATTGCACGCTGCACGCAACTCACCGAAGCTATCGTCAATCAGGCCTGCCGCCGTCGAGATGGACCTCCATTCAATGCATAGCGCCACCTTCGCCAAACCGCTCTGGCAAACCTATCTGCTGTTTCTCGCGCCGATGGTGCTGTCGAACTTCCTGCAATCGATGTCCGGGACGGTCAACAGCATCTACATCGGTCAGATGCTCGGCACCCAAGCGCTTGCGGCCGTATCCGGCATGTTTCCTGTCGTATTCTTTTTCATCGCCCTGGTCATCGGCCTCGGCGCTGGCGCGGGCGTGTTGATCGGTCAGGCGTGGGGCGCGCGCGAAACGCATATGGTCAAAGCGATTGCCGGAGCGACGTTGCTGCTGGGTGTGTTGATCGGTTTGGTCGCGGCGGTGCTGGGCACGGTGTTTGCGCGACAGGCACTGACGGGGTTGGGCACGCCGGCGGATGTACTCGATGACGCGGTGGACTATGCCCGCGTCATGTTGTGGATCCTGCCGTCGTTGCTGGTATTCGTCCTGTTTACCCAGTTGCTGCGCGGTGTCAGCGATACGCTGTCGCCACTGCTCGCGCTGATCGTCTCAACCGCCGTGGGGCTGGCGCTGACGCCAGCGCTGATTCGCGGCTGGCTGGGTTTGCCGCCATTGGGCATTCAGAGCGCGGCGTATGCCGGGCTGGCGGGGAATCTGTCGGCAATGGCGTGGCTGGCCTGGCGGCTGATTCGCAAGGGCCATCCGCTAGCGCCGGATCGAGAGTTCTTCGCCGCGCTGCGATTGGATCGGGCCATTCTCGGCAAGGTCCTGCGCATCGGCCTGCCCACCGGGGTACAGATGATCGTCCTGTCGTTATCGGAGCTGGTGATCCTGGCACTGGTCAATCAGCACGGCTCGCAAGCGACAGCGGCGTATGGCGCAGTAACGCAGATCGTCAACTATGTGCAGTTTCCGGCGCTGTCGATTGCAATCACCGCATCGATCCTTGGTGCCCAGGCAATCGGCGCCGGGGATCTGCAACGCATGGGTCCGATCCTGCGCACCGGGCTGTTGATCAATGTGTGCCTGACCGGTGGCCTGATTGTGCTGGGTTATCTGTTATCGCACTGGTTGCTGGGCCTGTTCCTCACCGAGGACTCGACCCGGGCGATGGCCGAGCACCTGCTGCATATCATGCTCTGGAGCCTGTTGGTATTCGGTTTCCAGGCCATCATCGGCGGGATCATGCGCGCCAGCGGCACTGTCCTGGTGCCGGTGGTCATTTCGATTATCTGTGTGGTCGGCGTGCAGTTGCCGGCGGCTTACTGGCTCGACGGGCAGTTCGGTTTGCAGGGTGTGTGGATGGCGTTCCCGGTTGCCTATTTGGGGATGCTGATACTGCAGACGCTCTATTACAAACTGGTCTGGAAGCACCAGAAGATCGAGCGGTTGATTTAGGCACGGCGGACAAACATTTCTCTGTTCCCGGAGACGAAAGCATCGTAGCGTATGCGCCCACAACAATAAGGGAATGACGAGGGTTCAAGTGGGAGCTTTTCGACTGCTGTTGGCGGTGTTGGTCGCTGTATCTCATATGGGCAAAAAGTTCGCCGGACTGAATCCTGGTGTGATCGCCGTTATCTCGTTTCTTATCATCAGTGGATTCGTCATGGCTTCGCTCATCGAGCGAAACTACCGTGAGCCGAGGAAGATCGGTCTGTTCTATATCGACAGGGCTCTGAGGTTGTATCCGCAATTTCTGGTCTACTTCGTCGCCTCGTGTCTGGTTATTCATTTTCTGTTGCCCGGTACGCCCCAAGCGGCTGAGCTGACATGGAAAACCCTATCCACCAGTTTGCTCATGCTACCGCTTGGCTATTACATGTTCGGCGTCGGCGGGACCGAGATCCTGCCACCGGGCTGGTCGCTGGGGCTGGAAATGAGTTTTTATCTGCTGATCCCGTTTCTGCTGATTTTCAAAGCGCAGGGTGTCGCCTTTGCGGTATCGGTCGGGATTTTTCTGCTGGCGTGCGTTGGCTTTATCAATACCGATATCTATGGATATCGTTTGCTGCCGGGCGTGTTGTTCATCTTCCTGTGCGGCTGCTATCTGTACCAACGCAATCTCAGAGCAATGATCGTTGTCACCGGCACAGCCGTTGCGGCGGGACTGATGTTTGTGGCGATCATGGTCGGGTGGATCGAGCGTCGTCCGTTCAATGCCGAAGTCACTCTCGGTATCGCCGTGGGCATTCCTTTGGTCTACATGTTGACCAAACTGAAATTCCATCGGATGGACGAGTTCCTGGGCAACATCAGTTATGGCGTGTTTCTCAACCACTTTGTGGTGATGTATCTATTGCGAGGTTTTTGGCCCGTCGCGTATGACGCCAACGTTGTCGGAGCGGTGCTGGCGTTGTCATTTTTCTGCAGTGGCCTGACGTATTACTGCGTCGAGCGTCCGGCGCTGAAGTTGCGTCACCACCTGCGCGGCAGGGCGAAGGAAAGGCTGGTTCAACCGGGTAGCGCCGAGAAAATTTTATCCCCTGTGGGTGAGCGTGAACTGGCATAACGCTCGGCTGTTTGCTTAAGTCAACCAAGGCCCTCGACGACACGCCGCCCGGAGAATTCCATGACGTTGCGATTGCTGCTGGTTGCCGCGTTTACATCGTGCGTCATGGTCGGTGCGCAGGCCGCTGAATACAACCGGGTCAACACCAGCGCCAGCCAGATCAGTTTCACCTACAACCAGATGGGCTCGCGAATGTACGGCACCTTCGGCAGATTCGAGGCGACGCTGGACTTCGATACCGACGACCTCGGCAAAGCCCAGACCACGCTGCATATCGATCTCGCC
The DNA here is from genome assembly GCF_017491835.1 of Pseudomonas sp. 67(2021). Lineage (NCBI taxonomy): Bacteria > Pseudomonadati > Pseudomonadota > Gammaproteobacteria > Pseudomonadales > Pseudomonadaceae > Pseudomonas > Pseudomonas sp. 67(2021). The sequence goes on along the minus strand of NZ_JAFGYL010000010.1, from coordinate 90,459 downwards.
AGCATCGATGCTGGCAGTGAAGACGCCAATACCGAACTGGTGAAACCGGCGTGGTTCGACACCGGGAAATTCCCGCTCGCGGTGTTCAAGTCCAGCCGTTTTACTCAAGTGGACGAGCATCGTTATCAAGTCGCCGGTCAGCTCACGCTCAAGGGCATCACTCGCGAGGTCGAGGTGCCGGTGGAGTTGAAACCGGACAACGCCATCGGCATCTTCGACGGTGAGCTGGTGCTCAATCGAGAGGAGTTCGGCCTCGGCGCAGGGGAGTGGGCTGACAGCGTGGTGTCGAGGGACATCAACATCAAATTCAGGATGGTGGCGCCACAACAGTGACGGTTCAATAGATCCGGCACGGTATGATGTCGCGGTTCGTCGACGGCTCTGATCATCGGCAACGTTTTTTATCGCCGGAGTTTGCCCATGCCACGCATCACCCACTACACCTCCCCATGCCCGGAAAGCGTCAACAGCCAGATCCTGCAAATGGTCGTCGATTACCTGACCGACATCAGTGCGGTCGGCCTCGGCCCGAGCAATCTGCTGTACAACGTTTATCAGTACGCGGTGGGTTATGAGGTGCATCTCTACCTCGAGGCGTTGAACGGCCAGAAGGGCACCGAGGTGGAATTGCTGGTGGCCACAAACGAAGAAGACCCGGAGCAAGTCATCGGATTTCTCATCTGTCTGCCGGTGCAGGGCGATTGGGAAGCGTGCAGCGTCGCGTACATGGCGGTGCGTGAAGGCCATCGGCGCCAAGGTGTGGCGCGGGCGATGCTCACGGACATGGTCGGGCGCTATCCGCATGCGGAACTGGCCTGCAGCATTGGCAAGGTGCCGTATTTCGAGGCACTGGGTTTTGAAGTGATCGGCCAGCGCGAAACCCAGGTGCTGATGAGCACGCGGCATTACCGCAGCAACGGCCTGCGCGGGTTCATCGACACCACGCCGATCTATCGCTCGCTGGAAGTGCAGCAGATTCACACCTATCTGCTGCAGAAGAACGGCAAGCGCGCAATGCTCGATGCGGAAAAACAACGCGACCGCCATCTGGACCAGACCAGCCGCCACGTAGAAGAATTTGTCCGTCAGCGCCTGACCCTGCACTGATCGTCGGCCAATCAAAAGCCCTTGCTGCGCATCCCGCGGCAAGGGCTTTTTTGTACCTGCTTCTCAACCGAGCTTGACGTTCATGGTGATACGCGCGGTGAAGACTTTTTTACCCTCGCAATCGTGAATGTCGACGTTGACTACCTTGTCGCCATCACTTTGCCAATCCACACCTTTAGCGCTGGCCACAGCGGTGACGTCGGTTTTCGCCTTGGCCAGATATTCCACGGTCATGCCTTTGGGAATCCAGCGCGCGCCGGCCGGGATCGACACGTCGGTCATCATTCCGCCGGCCAGTTCTGCCGCGTTGCACATGGCGATCGCGTGCACCGTGCCGAGGTGGTTGGTGATTTCCTTGCGAAACGGCACTTGCACGGTGGCGGCATTCGGGCGCAACTCGGAAATCAGCGGATTGATGCTGCTGAAGTACGGGGCGAACTGGCAGGCCATTTTGCTGAATGCATCCGGGCCGACGCTGTTGAACATGCTGAGAGATTGACTCATGGGAAGCCTCGCTGGGTAGTTTGCAGAATGATGTTCCGTTACAGAATAATATTCTGTAACGGAACGGTATTCTGTTCGCGGCAAATCTGTCAACCTAGGCGCGATTTGTTCCCGGGCACTTGATGCCTTTTTGAACCTCCGTTTTTGGACCCGAGCAGCATGGACACCGCCGATCTACTGGAACGCAGCTACCCCGGCCGCCGCGCCGAACTCAAACGCGATATCTTTCGCAAGGCCCTGAGCCTGTTCAATGAACAGGGGATCGAAGCCACCACCATCGAAATGATCCGTGCCGAGTGCGACACCAGCGTCGGCGCGATCTACCACCATTTCGGCAACAAGGAAGGGCTGGTCGCGGCGCTGTTTTTCACCGCGCTGGAGGATCAGGCGCGTTTGCGTGATGCGTATCTGGACGCGGCCAATACCACTGAAGAAGGCGTGCAGGCGCTGGTCTTCAGCTATGTCGACTGGGTCGAGCAACAGCCGCAGTGGGCGCGTTTCCAGTACCACGCGCGGTTCGCCGTGACCAAAGGCCCGTTCAAGGAAGACCTGGCCGAGCGCAACAAGACGCGCAATCTGCGTCTGCGCCAATGGCTCGCGGAATCGGGGCGTGCCGCCGAGCTGCAGGATTTGCCTGCCGAGCTGCTGCCATCGCTGATCATTGGCCAAGCGGACAGCTACTGCCGAGCCTGGCTGGCAGGGCGAGTGAAAGGCAGCCCGAGCGCCTATCGCGAAGTGCTCGCGCAAGCGGCGTGGCGTTCGATACGCGCCGAAGGTCTCGCCGAGAACTGAAATACGCAGACAAAAAAAGAGCCTCAAAGCTCTTTGATGGGGAGGAAGTAGAGCCCGTGAGGCTCAAGAGAAGCAAAGCGTGGGCTTGATTGGGGTTCAGAACACCCACGCCTACGCAGCGCCGGATCAATCCAGTCACCGCGTACCTTCATCCTAGGAGCGTGCAATGGACGACTCAAGTACCGCCAGTCGTCCTTGCACAATGCCGGCTCATGCCGGGCGCGATCCCGGCCAACCGGATTTTTTCAGCGCCGCCAGAAGCGTCTGCCCATCCAGGCCCGGCACCGAATGGCCGTTGCCCTCGCTGCTGTCGCTGGCGAGCAGGGCATTGATGATCGCTTCTTCCACGGCTTCGGTCGCGGCCAGAAACAGCTCGCTGATGTGGTCGTTGTTGACCATGCGCAAACCGTCGCAGGTGGCTGCGCGTTTAGCCTCGTAAGCCGCAGGCGGGACGTGATCATTGCCGGTGGCGAAGGCAATGAAGATGTCGCCGCTGTGGTCTTCGTTACCGCCGCCGGTACGCGCCAGGCCCAGGCTGGCACGCTGTGCCAGACGCGTGCATTGATGGGGCAGCAGCGGCGCATCAGTCGCCAGGCAGACGACGATCGAGCCCATGCCCGGGTGCGGCAGCGCTGCCCGCAGGAACGGTGAATCCTTCTGTTCCATATAGCGCCCGACCGGGTAACCATCGACGCGTAATTCACTGCGAATGCCGTGGTTGGCCTGCACGATCGCGCCAACGGTCCAGCCTCCCTGGGCAGCACTCAAACGGCGCGATGCGGTGCCGATGCCACCTTTGAATTCGTGGCAGATCATGCCGCTGCCACCACCCACCGCACCCTCGACTACCGGCCCGTCCACGGCGCCGTTCAGTGCCTCGGCGACGTGCTCGGGTTTGACGTGAAAGCCGTTGATGTCATTGAGCAGTCCATCGAAGGTTTCCAGCACCACCGGCATATTCCAGTAAAGCCGCCCGTCATCCGGCTGCTGCTCTCGGTCCAGCACAATCAGCGCATCACGCACCACACCGAGGCTGTGGGTGTTGGTGAAGGCAATCGGACTGGTCAGCAGACCGGCCTCGCGAATCCATTCCAGGCCGGTCGCGTCACCGTTGCCATTGAGTACATGCACGCCGGCAAAGCACGGTTGCTGGCCGGTCGAGCCGGGGCGCGGCTCGATCAGCGTGACGCCGGTGCAGATGTCACGGCCGCTGCTGCTGCGACCACGTACATTGCTGTGACCGACGCGCACCCCCGGCACATCGGTGATGGCGTTGAGCGGGCCGGGTTGCATCTGGCCAATCAGGATATCGAGATCACGGGCACGCGGATTCATAAGATTCAGTCTCTTCATTCAAAGGTCGGGCGGCTTACCGCTCGGATGAGGCAGGCAGATTTCTTGCGCGGGCTACTGGCCGTTCTTGACCTTGCTCCACACCCGCGTACGCACGCGTTCGGCGGCTTTGGGCAAGGGTTCGAGGGTGTAAAGCGTGGCCATGGCGGCAGGGGAAGGGTAGACCGCCGGGTTGTCGCGAGTGGCTGCTGCCACCAGCGTTGTCGCGGCGCGATTGCCATTCGGGTACGACAAGTGATCACTGACCGGCGCGATCACTTCCGGTCGCAGCAGGTGATCGATAAACGCCAGGCCTTGGGCGCGATTGGGGGCGTCCTTGAGCAGCACCAGAGTGTCGAACCACACCGGCGCGCCTTCCTTGGGCAGGCTGTAGGCGATCTTTACGCCGTTATTGGCCTGCTCGGCATTGGTCTTGGCTTCGAGCATCGCCCCGGACCAGCCAACCGCCACGCAGATATTGCCGTTGGACAGATCGCTGATGAACTTCGAAGAGCTGAAGTAGGCGATGTGCGGGCGCAGCTTGAGCAGCAGTGCTTCGGCTTTTTTGTAGTCCTCGGGATCGGTGATCACAAGCTCAACGTCACCGGGCATGGTGAGTTGTTTGCATTGGTGCTGCGGCCGACGGTTTTTTGATCAACACAGAACTTGTGTGGGGGCGAGCCTGCTTGCGAAAGCGGTGTATCAGTCAACAAAATTGTTATCTGACACTGCGCTTTCGCGAGCAGGCTCGCTCCCACAGGTGAACTTACGCTGTGTCAGTGGCTGCGCTGGAAGACCAGGGCTTTCAGGCCGCTCTCTGGATCGATATCGGGAAACTCCGGCGGGTTGTCCAGCCGATGCTCGAAGCGCAGGCTCGGCGCTTCCTGGGTCACGCCATCAATCAGAAAGTCGGAACCGAACGACGGGTCGTTCATGCACGCCAGCACCGTGCCTTGCGCGGTGAGCAGTTCCGGCAAGCGGCGCAGCACCCGTTGATAATCCTTGGTCAGCAAAAAGCTGCCTTTCTGAAACGACGGCGGGTCGATGATCACCAGATCGTACGGGCCGCTGTTGATCACCTTGCTCCAGGATTTGAACAGGTCGTGACCGAGAAAGCTGACCTTGCTCAGGTCGTGGCCGTTCAGGCGGTGATTGTCGCGACCTCGGCTCAGCGCGGCGCGGGACATATCGAGGTTGACCACATGGCTGGCGCCGCCTTCGATTGCCGCCACGGAAAAGCCGCAGGTGTAGGCGAACAGGTTCAACACCCGCTTGCCCGCCGCCTGTTCGCGCACCCAGTTGCGGCCGTAGCGCATGTCGAGAAACAGCCCGGCGTTCTGCTTGCGCCCCAGGTCGACGCGGTACTGCAAGCCACCCTCGACGATGCTCATTTCCTCGATTTCCTCCCCGATCAGCCATTCGGCCGTGCTCTGCGGCAGATAACGATGCTGGATCAGCAAAGTGTGCGCGCCGGACTGCTGCCATTCGGCCGATGCCGCGAGTTGCAGCAGTAAATCCCGCAGATCTTGCAGCTGCTCAGGCGCCGGTTCCTTGAACAGCGACACCAGCACCACGCCCTGCAACCAGTCCACGGTCAGCTGCTCCAGCCCCGGCCAGCAGCGTCCGCGCCCGTGAAACAACCGACGGGTTTCGCTGGGCGCCGTTGCCAGTGCGGGCAGCAAATGAGCGTGGAGGGTAGCGAGGGCTTGAGGGTTCATGGATTACGGTTCGGCCGTTCAAAGGGCCGGCATTTTAACCACAAATGAAGGTTTTCGACGGGCGCTGCGCTTCGAAAAACAACACCTTGGCGAAATCTGCTGCATCAAAAGTGAATTTCTACAAGGCGCGCTGCTCATACCAGATAAGCAGCGGATTCAAAACCGCTTATCAAAAATGTAATTCGGGGGAGTGCTGTTCATGTGCCCTACACCTACGTCGAGCGCGCACCTTCCTGGCGGGTTGATTCTGGTTGTCGAGGACGATCCGTTGATTCTGGAGTTCCTTTGCGAAATTCTCCAGGAGGAAGGGTTCAAGGTCGAACCGCAAACCAGCGCCGACGCCGCCTCACTGTATCTGGAAAAACATGCAGCCGACGTTGCGCTGCTGCTGACCGACATCACCATGCCCGGCACGCTTAACGGCGCGGACCTGGCTAATCTGTTCGGCGACCGCTGGCCGGAAAAACCGGTGATGGTCATGTCCGGCTATGAAACGCCCGAGACCTCCGGGGTCAAGCACTCGGTGGCGTTCATCAAGAAGCCGTGGGCGATCGGTCAGTTGCTCGATTGTGTGGAAAGTGCGTTCAAATCCAAGGCCCCGCAGCTGCACTGACAAGTGCTACATTGCCGGGCCAGCCTGCCCGGCCAACTGTCAGAGGATTTGCTCTCTTGTCTGCACAAGCATCGGTTTTTGATCGCGCGTTCGGCGCGTTCCTGTTCGACATGGACGGCACCGTCCTCAACTCCATCGCCGCCGCCGAGCGCATCTGGTCAGCGTGGGCGGTGCGCCATGGCGTTGATGTCGAGACGTTCCTGCCGACCATCCATGGCGCGCGTGCGATCGACACGATCACCCGGCTGAGTCTGCCGGGCGTGGATGCCGAGCAACAAGCAGCGTTCATCACCGCAGCGGAAATCAATGACGTTGAAGGCATTGTCGAGATTCCTGCGGCGGCAGCCTTTCTCAACGCGCTGCCGAAAAACCGTTGGGCGATGGTGACGTCGGCGCCTCGCGATCTGGCGTTGCGGCGGATGGCGGCTGCGGGGATTCCGGAGCCGGCGGTGATGATCACGGCGGAAGATGTAAAGGCTGGCAAGCCTGATCCTGCGGGGTATCTGCTGGCGGCGAAAAAGCTCGGTGTCGAGCCGGATGACTGTCTGATTTTTGAAGACGCCACGGTTGGTATTCAGGCTGCGGAGTCGGCGGGCGCGGCGTTGATGATCATCACCACCACGCACCAGCACCCGATCGAAACGGCGCATGCGACGTTGGCCAGTTACGATGCGATCGGCGTCAGGGTCGGCGCCGATGGTCTGCTTCGTCTGACGGAAATCTGATCTGTTCCGAAATGCCCCTCACCCTAGCCCTCTCCCGGAGGGAGAGGGGACTGACCGGGGGATATTCAGGTAATACGCCGACGTGAAAGGTCTTCTCTGAATCCATAATCGCTATGGTCTTTCAGGTCGACGTCAAGTTCAGCACAACTCGGTCGGTTCCCTCTCCCCCGGGAGAGGGCTAGGGTGAGGGGCTACGGTCTGCCAGACACAGGGGATCGTCGATCAAACCACATCCCCGTCACCGGTCGGCAGCTCAACCATGCCGGCAATATCGCAACTACGCTGATCCATGCTTGTGAAATCGTCGCCAAAGTCGAGCGCGGTGGAACTCCTTGCTAATGAGGTAAACGCATGAAGATCGATCTGAGTGGAAAACTGGCCATTGTCAGCGGCAGTACCGGCGGCATCGGTCTGGGCATCAGCCAGTCGCTGGCCGAAGCCGGGGCGACGGTGGTGGTCATCGGTCGCGACATGGCCAAGGTCGAGCAGGCGCTGGCGAGCATACGCGAAGCGGTGCCCCGCGCGCAGTTGCGTGGTCTTACCGCCGATCTGGGCACGGCCGAGGGCGCGGAAAAGCTTTTCGCCGCCGAACCGCGCGCGGACATTCTGGTCAACAACCTCGGCATCTTCAACGACGTCGATTTCTTCGAGACTCCCGACAGCGAGTGGACGCGCTTCTATGAAGTCAACGTGATTTCCGGCGTGCGCCTGGCGCGGCATTACGTGCCGGCGATGGTCGAGCAGGGTTGGGGCCGGGTGATCTTTCTGTCATCGGAATCCGGGGTGGCGACGCCGGCTGACATGCTCAATTACGGCGTGACCAAAAGCGCCAACCTCGCGGTGTCCCACGGCTTGGCCAAACGTCTGGCTGGCACCGGGGTCACGGTCAATGCGATCCTGCCGGGACCGACTTTCACCGATGGCCTGCAGGACATGCTCAGAGACGCGGCCGCCGAATCCGGGCGCGACCTGCGCGACGAAGCCGACGCCTTTGTGCGCAAGGCCCGTCCGACTTCGATCATCCAGCGCGTGGCGGATGTTTCGGAAGTGGCGCATCTGGTCACCTATATCGCTTCACCGCTGTCTTCGGCCACCACGGGCGCGGCCTTGCGCGTTGATGGCGGTGTGGTCGACAGCCTGACTATCTGAAATTTCCGAAAGAGAGGTTTTATGCCAACAGCATCTGCAACCATCGACATCCCGGCCGCGGCCGATCAGGTCTGGCAATTGATCGGCGGCTTCAACACGCTGCCGGACTGGCTGCCGTTGATTACCAACAGTGAACTGAGCGAAGGCGGGCGCGTACGCACCCTGCAAACCGCTGACGGCGGCGTGGTCGTCGAACGTCTGCAGACCTTCGATAACGCCGCCCGAACCTACAGCTATTCGATTGAACAGGCACCGTTCCCGGCCAGCGATTATCTCGCGACGATCAAGGTTGAAGCCCAAGGGCAGGGCGCGCGGGTGACGTGGTCGGGGCGATTTAATGCGGTGGGCGTGAGCGATGAAGAGGTGGTGGCGTTGTTCAACGGCATCTACCAGGGCGGGCTCGAAGCCTTGCGGGCGAATTACCCAACCTGAGACGCAGATCGTTCCCACGCTCTGCGTGGGAATGCAGCCCGGGACGCTCTGCGTCCCATTTCGAAAGCCGGAACGCGGAGCGTCCCTTGAGGCATTCCCACGCGGAGCGTGGGAACGATCGGCGCGAGACGTCAGGCCTGACTGATCAAACTCTGCCGACAATCCAGCACCAGTTTCGCCCCGCCCAGATCGCTGCTGCCGACTTCAAGACTGAAGCCGTGCAAGCTGACAATCGCCGCAACAATCGACAGCCCCAGACCGAATCCACTCTGCGGCTGGCCACCCTCGGTGCGGTAAAACCGCTGGAACACCGCCTCACGTTCAGCCTCGGGAATCCCCGGGCCTGAATCGTGAACCTCGATCCGCGTCTGGCCATTGGCATTGACCCCACGCAACATCACCGTGCCGCCGGGCGGGGTGAATTTGATCGAGTTGCTCAGCAGGTTCGCCAACGCTTCGAACAGCAACGCGCGGTCGCCATTGAGCGGCGGCAGCGTCTCCGGCATGTTCAACTGAAAGCGCAGATCGCCTTCCTCGGCCAGCGGCAGATAGAACTCGTGCAACTCCTCCAGCAAACGCACCGGATCAAGTTCGACGAAACCTGAGCGGCGCTGGCGATCTTCCAGTTCGGAAATCCGCAGCAGTCCGCGAAACCGCGCCATCAGCGTGTCCGCCTCAGCCAGTACCAGATCCAGTTGCGCCGCTTCTTGTGAACCTTCGCCCGCCTGTTGCTGCATCCGATACAACTGCGCGCGCAGGCGAGTCAGCGGTGTGCGCAAGTCGTGGGCGATGTTGTCGCAGACGCCTTTGACCTCGTTCATCAAGCGCTCGATGCGCTCCAGCATGGCGTTGACGATGGCGGCGAGCATGTCCAGCTCATCGCGGCGATTGGACAGCGGCAAGCGGTGCGTCAGGTCGCCGGCAACGATGGCCTGGGCGCTGTTCTGAATCGCGCGGATGCGCTGCAACGGTCGACGCCGCAGCAGATGCCAACCGGCGACCCCGGGAATAATCGTCAGCGACACGCCCCAGAACAACGCGTGCAAAATGATCCGCGTCACCGCGAACAGCGAGCCATTGTCACGCAGCAGCACCAGCCAGCGCCCGTCGCGAGTCTGGGTGGCCACAGCATCGCAGCTGTCGTTCGGCAGGGTCGGGTCATCGGAATCGGCGCACTCGGCGAGCATGTGGATCTTGCCGTCGAGCGGCAGTCCTTCGGGAATTTGCTGAAGTGCGCCGCCCAGGTAAACGCCGTCAGCGCTGAATAGACCATAGGCGTCGATACCACGAATATCGAAGGTCATGCTGGCCGCGAGCGCGTCTTCGAGTTGCTCGCCGCGAAAATGCGAGAACAGATGCTGGCGTTGCATCAACGAATGTTTGGCGAGTTTGTCGAGGTAGCCGGATACCTCGTAGTACATGACCCCCATGAGGATCGCGCTCCACGCCACGAACAGCGAGCTGTACAGCGCCAGCAAGCGGCTGCTGGAGGAACGCCAGCCGTCAGACGGGTTCGGCAATGACATAGCCGGAGCCCCGTACCGTGCGGATCAGCGGAACGTTGCCGGCTGCGTCGATCTTCTTGCGCAGGCGGCCGATGTGCACGTCGATCAGGTTGGTGCCCGGGTCGAAGTGATAACCCCAGACCTCTTCGAAAATCATCATCCGCGAGAGAATCTGGCCGCTGTTGCGCATCAGAAACTCGAGCAGTTTGTATTCGGTGGGCAGCAGCGTCAGCACCTGTCCGGCGCGGCGGGCTTCATGGCTGATCAGGTCGAGTTCTAGGTCGGCGACGTTCAATGTCGTGGCCTGGGTGGCGACGCTGTTTTGCCGACGCAGCAACACTTCGACCCGCGCGGCCATTTCATCGGTGGCGAACGGTTTGGTCAGGTAGTCATCGCCACCGGCGCGCAAACCGCGCACTCGCTCATCGACATCGGAGAGGGCGCTGATCATCAGAATCGGCGTCGCCACGCCCATGGTGCGCAGGGTGGTGACGATGGCCAGACCATCCAGCTCGGGCAACATGCGGTCGAGGGTGATCAGGTCGTAGTTGCCGCTGACGGCGCGGTCGAGGCCTTCGCGGCCATTGTCGACCCAGTCGACATCCAGCCCGTGGCTGCTCAGTTCGGCAACGATTTCCCGCGCGGTCACGGCGTCGTCTTCGATGGTCAAGATACGAGTCATAGGCAGGCCTGCTGATCGGTTCAAACGGAATGGCAGCATTTTGCCAAGAATTTACCGTGACGCTTTAAATTAACTTTCATCTTCGTCGCGACGGTGAATCGGAACTGATCGGATTTGCCAGTCAGTCATCAATGCAGAAAACCCGCAGGCTCTGACCATTTATTGCAAATTGCACGGATCAGCGAAGTTCAAACTTTCTAACCTGTTGAAAATAAACAGTTTATTTAGTTTCTGTAACTGGCACGGTCACTGCAATTCCTCACTTGACGAGTTGTAACACCATTTTTCATGCCTGGAGCAGTACAACAATGAATAGATCCCCTGATGGCTATTATCCTGCCGTGGAAGAGTCGAACAGCGTCTCAGGCGTGTCCTGGGGCGCGATCTTTGCCGGTGCTGCGGCGGCCGCTGCGCTGTCGATGATTCTCGTGCTGCTCGGTTTCGGTCTGGGCTTTTCGGCGGTTTCACCGTGGGCCGGAGAGGGCGTGAGCGCCAAGGGCTTGGGCATTTCGACGATTGTCTGGCTGGCTGTGACGCAGATCATTGCTTCCGGCATGGGCGGCTACATTGCCGGTCGTCTGCGGGTGAAATGGGCGAACATGCACGGTGACGAAGTCTACTTCCGCGACACCGCCCACGGCTTCCTCGCCTGGTGCGTCGCCACGCTGGTCACCGCTGTGCTGGTGGTCGGTTCGGTCAGCAGCGTCGTCAGCGGCGGTGTGCAGGCTGGGGCTAACGTCGTCGGCGGTGCTGCCGGTGCGATGAGCCAGGCCGCCGGTTCTGCCGCAGCCAATACTGACAGCGATCAGTACGGCTACTTTGTCGACAGTCTGTTCCGTGACGACCGTCCGGCTGCCGTCAGCGATGACGCCGCACGCGGCACCGTGACCCGCATCTTCGCCCAAAGTCTGGCCAACGGTCAGCTCAGCGCCGAAGACCGCACCTACCTCGCACAACTGGTAACGCAACGTACCAATCTGAGCCAGGCCGATGCTGAACGTCGTGTCGACGAAATCTACGCCAACACGCAGAAAGCCATCGCTGACGCGAAACTGAAAGCCCAGCAAGCTGCCGACACCGCCGCGAAAGTCGCTGCCTACACCTCGCTGTGGATGTTCGTCGCGCTGCTGGCCGGTGCGTTCTTTGCCAGCCTCGCAGCCACCTTCGGCGGTCGTCGTCGCGATGCAGTCGAGTACGTTGAAGTCGACACCTACACCACTACCACTCCGGTCCGTTAAAAAGGAGAGTCACCATGCGCTCATTACTGCTGTTCTTCCTCGGCGTACCGATCCCGATCATCATCCTGATCGCCCTGTTCGTACACTGATCCCTCTGAGGCAGGATGCCTCTGCCGCTTTCATCTTCGGGTGAAAGCGGCTTTTTGCTTTCTGCGGGGCCAGTTCGTCTTCTCCAATTGATCGTTGTCCATCCCGCCATTTTCACTGGCCTGGATCAATATTTCGCCTGGCGATATCGCCTACCGTAAATGATCCAGGCCTTTGCTGAGGTATGAGCTACAGTGCTTGTCGCGCACCTTGTTGCGCTGACGAAGTATCCGCGTCGACGTTGAAAACACAGCAATAAAAGCGTCGACGAGGCGTAGTGCAGCAAGGAGCTGACACAACCTCAACTGAATCTTCACGGACGAACACCGTAATGAACTGCCTAGAAAGAACCTTCGATATCCAGCCCTTGGTGCAGGCGGATATGACCGTGCACATCAACGGCCAAGCGGTCAGCGCCGCCATTGGCGAAACCGTTCTCAGCGTCATCCAGTCCCTCGGCGTGCGCCAGATCGCACGCAATGACCACGATCAGATCAGCGGCGCCTATTGCGGCATGGGCGTGTGCCAGTGCTGTCTGGTGAAAATCAACGGTCGCCACAAGCGCCGCGCCTGCCAGACCGTGGTACGCGACGGCATGCAGATCGAAACCCGAGTCAACCGCGTCGTCGCGCAGGAGGTTGTATGAGCCTGCAACCGTTGATTGTCGGCGGCGGGCCGGCGGGGATGGCGGCGGCCATCGAACTGGCGCGCCACGGCGTGCGCTGCACCTTGCTCGAAGAGGCTTCGCGCCTCGGCGGTGTGGTTTATCGCGGGCCGTTGCGCGATGGCGTGCAACTGGATTATCTCGGGCCGCGTTATTCCGAAGCACTGGACAAACTGCACGGTGAATTCCAGCAGCAGTCCGGGCTGATCGACGTGCGCCTCAACCATCGGGTGGTCGGCGCCGAAGGCACCCGCGCAGTGGTGGTGCTCGACGGTGATGAGCAACTGCACGAGATGGCTTATCCGCAACTGCTGGTGGCCGCCGGTTGCCATGAACGCAGCGTACCGTTTCCCGGCTGGACGTTGCCGGGGGTGAACCTGCTCGGCGGCCTGCAGTTGCAGATCAAGAGTGGCGTGGTCAAGCCGCAAGGGCCGGTGATCATCGCCGGCACCGGGCCGTTGCTGCCGCTTGTCGCGACCCAGTTACATGCGTCTGGCGTGCGCGTCGCCGGCGTCTATGAGGCTTGCGCATTCGGCAAGATCGCCCGCGAGAGTCTGGCGCTGCTGAACAAGCCGCAGCTGTTCCTCGACGGGTTGAGCATGCTCGCTTACCTCAAGTTGCACGGCATCCCGATGAACTACGGCTGGGGCGTGGTTGAGGCCCATGGCGACGGCGAATTGAAAAGCGTCAGCGTCGCGCCGTATTCGCCGACGTGGGAGGCAGATCTGTCGCGGGTCGAGCGTTTCGAAGCGCAGACGCTGGCGGTCGGTTACGGTTTTATTCCGCGCACGCAATTGAGCCAGCAGATGGGCCTTGATCACGGCTTCAGCGCCGATGGCTACCTGCGTGCGCACGCCAATGTCTGGCAGCAAAGCAGCGTGGCGCATGTGCATCTGGCCGGCGACATGGGCGGGATCCGCGGCGGCGAAGCGGCGATGCTCGCCGGCAAGATCGCCGCCACTTCTATCCTGCTGCAACGCGGCGTGCTCGACGCCGAGCTCGCCCGGGTGCGCCGTGATCGCTACGCAAGCAAACTCAGAGCCATCGTGCGCTTTCGTGCGGCGGTGGATCGCTACACCGAACGCGGTGTCGGGCAGATTGCTTTGCCCGCAGCCGACACGGTGATCTGTCGCTGCGAGCACGCAACCCGCGCCGACATCGATCTGGCGCTGGAGCAGGGTGTGCAAGACATCGCCAGCCTGAAAATGCGCACCCGCGTGAGCATGGGCGATTGTCAGGGGCGGATGTGCGTCGGCTATTGCATCGATCGCTTGCGCCAGGCCACCGGACGTCAGGATGTCGGTTGGCTGCGCCCACGCTTTCCAATCGATCCGGTACCGTTTTCCGCGTTCCAGTCTCTCGGCACGGAGGGCGCTTGCCATGAGTAAGTTCTACGACGTGGTCATTGCCGGTGGCGGCGTGATCGGCGCCTCCTGTGCCTACCAATTGTCCAAGCGCAAAGATTTGAAAGTTGCGCTGATCGACGCCAAGCGCCCCGGCAACGCGACCCGCGCTTCGGCGGGTGGTTTATGGGCGATCGGCGAATCGGTCGGCCTCGGCTGCGGGGTGATTTTCTTTCGCATGATGTCGGCCAACCGCAAGCGCGAAACCCAGGGCGCAGCGGTGGCGGTCGACGCCAGTACCCCGCATATCTTGCCGGAATCCTTCTTCGATTTTGCCTTGCAGTCCAACGCGCTCTATCCGGCGCTGCACCGCGAGCTGAAAGACAATCACGGCATGGATTGCAAGTTCGAGAAGACCGGATTGAAATTCGTGATCTATGACGACGAAGATCGGCTCTACGCCGAGCACATCGTCGGCTGCATTCCGCATCTGGCCGATCAGGTGCGCTGGCTGGATCAGGCGGCGTTGCGCGCGGCTGAACCGAGTGTCAGCCATGAGGCGCGCGGGGCGCTGGAGTTTCTCTGCGACCATCAGGTCAGTCCGTTTCGCCTCGCGGATGCCTACATGGAAGGCGCGCGGCAGAACGGCGTCGACCTCTTCGTCAACACCAACGTCACCGGCGTGCTGCATCACGGCACTCGCGTGACGGGTGTGCAGACGGCAGAAGCGGGCGTGTTTCACTGCAAGACGCTGATCAACGCCGCCGGTGCCTGGGCGGCGGATTTGAGCGAGTGGGCGACGGGAATTCGTATTCCGGTGAAACCGGTGAAAGGGCAGATCCTGCTGACCGAGCGCATGCCGAAAATCCTCAACGGCTGCCTGACTACCAGCGATTGCTACGTGGCGCAGAAGGACAACGGCGAAATCCTTATCGGCAGCACCACCGAGGACAAAGGCTTCGACGTCACCACCACCTACCCGGAAATCGCCGGGCTGGTGCAGGGCGCGGTGCGCTGTCTGCCGGAGCTTGTGGACGTCAATCTGAAGCGCACCTGGGCGGGACTGCGTCCGGGCTCACCGGATGAGTTGCCGATCCTCGGGCCGATGCGTGGGGTCGAGGGTTATCTGAATGCTTGCGGGCACTTCCGCACCGGGATTCTGACGTCGGCGATTACCGGGGTGTTGCTGGATAAACTGGTGAATGACGAACCGCTGCCGCTGGATATCACACCGTTTCTGGCGGATCGGTTTGCGGTTGCAGCCGTCGAGCCAGTGCCCGCGCTGGAACGGGCCTGACCCTCTCCCGCATGATCGTTCCCACGCTCTGCGTGGGAATGCCTCAAGGGACGCTCCGCGTTCCAGCTCGGGAAGTGGAACGCGGAGCGTCCCGGGCTGTGTTACCACGCGGAGCGTGGGAACAATCAAATCAAAAGATCGCAGCCTTCGGCAGCTTCTAGAGAGGATTCGCATGCATCAGGTGTTGCGGGCTTCTTCTTCGAGCTGATCCGATTCAAACAGTTTGGCCAGTTCCGCCCGGGCTTCCTGGGCGGTCTGCAGGACTTTGGCGGCGTCGTCGTAGACAGCGTGTTGCGCCTCCAGCACCTGTTCGTCGTGATGCTTGAAACGCTTGATCCGCGCATCGGCCTGGGCTTGGGTCAGACCGAGGCCGACCAGCGTGCGCCGGCTCATTTCCAGGCTCGAATAATAGGTCTCACGAATCGCTTCCGCGCCGACATCCACCAGGCGATGCACGTGCTGACGGTTACGCGCGCGGGCGATGATTTTCATGTGCGGATAGTGCTTGTGCACCACTTCGGCAGTCTTGATGTTGGTCTCCGGATCGTCCGTGGCAATGACGAAATATTCCGCCTCGCCGACCTTCGCCGCGTGAAGGATTTCCGGGCGCATCGGGTCGCCATAGAACACTGGCACACCGCCGAAGCTGCGCGACAGTTCGATGGTTTCCACCGAGGTGTCCAGCGCAACGAACTTGATGTTCTGCGCGCGCAGAATCCGCGCCACGATCTGGCCCATCCGGCCCATGCCGGCAATCACCACGCGTGGCGCCTCGGTATCGATTTCGCGGAATTTCTCCGGCACTTCCACTGGCTGTACTTTCGGACTGACCAGACGTGCGCAAATCAACAGCAGCAGCGGCGTCAGCGCCATCGACAGGGTGATGGTCAGCACCAGCAGGTCGTACAGACGCGGCTCGAACAGGCCCTGATCGCGACCGATCTTGAACACCACGAAGGCAAACTCACCGCCGGCAGCGAGGACGATGCCGAGGCGGATTGCGCTGATCTTGTTCAATCCTCCTGCCAGGCGCCCAACCACGAACAGCAGCGGCAATTTCAGACCGATCAGCAGCAGAGTCAGGCCCAACACGGTGATCGGCGCGCTCAACAACAGGCTGAGATTGGCGCCCATGCCGACGCTGATGAAAAACAGCCCGAGCAGCAGGCCCTTGAACGGTTCGATCTGCGCTTCCAGCTCGTGGCGATATTCCGAGTCCGCCAGCAGCAGACCGGCGAGAAACGCGCCCAACGCCATCGACACACCGACCAGATCCATCAGCCATGCCGTGCCGATCACCACCAGCAACGCCGTGGCAGTGGATACCTCGGGCAGACCGGTTTTCGCCACCACGCGGAACACCGGACGCAGCAGATACCGCCCGCCGATCACCACCACGGCAATACCGCCGAGCACCTGCAAGCTGTGACGAATATCGTCGGCGGTGCTGGTGTGGTGATCGACGCCGGCGAGCATCGGCACCAAGGCAATCAGCGGAATCGCGGCGATGTCCTGGAACAGCAGAATCGCAAAGGCCAGCCGCCCGTGGGGACTGGTCAGTTCCTTGCGTTCGGCAAGGCTTTGCAGGCCGAACGCCGTGGAGGAGAGCGCCAGACCGAGGCCCAGCACAATGGCGCTGTTCAGCGGCTGGCCGAACACCGACAGCGCCAGCACGCCGATCACCGATGCGGTCAACAGCACCTGCGCCAGACCGACGCCGAACACGGATTTACGCATCACCCACAAGCGGCGCGGCGACAGCTCCAGGCCGATGATGAACAGCAGCAACACCACGCCCAGCTCGGAGATATGCGCAACGCTTTGCGGGTTGCCGATCAGGCCGAGCACCGACGGGCCGATGATCACCCCGGCAAACAGATAACCGAGCACCGCGCCCAGTTGCAGACGTTTGGCCAAAGGCACGGTGAGCACTGCCGCGAACAGAAACACGACAGCGGCTTGCAACAGATTGCCTTCATGGGGCATTGGAACGACTCCTGACTACGGGTACGGCGGGGGGGACAAGGATAAGGGTTACGCGGTCTCCAGACCATTCGAGATCCAATGTGGGAGCGAGCCTGCTCGCGAATGCGGTGGGTCAGTCACCTATGCATTGACTAATGCTCCGCATTCGCGAGCAGGCTCGCTCCCACAAGGGCAGCTTTCATCAGGTCTGTAATAATTTGCATCAACTGGTTACATTTATAACCCCTGCGCATCAATTTCCGGAAACGCCATGGCCATCAACTTCGACCTCAACGACCTGCAAGCCTTTCGCGCGGTGGTCGAGCAGGGCAGTTTTCGCAAGGCTGCCGACACCGTGCGCCTGTCGCAACCGGCGCTCAGCCGGCGCATCGAAAAGCTCGAAGACGCCCTCGGCGTGAAACTGTTCGAGCGCACCACGCGCAAGGTCAGCCTGACCCAGGCCGGGCGCGGCTTCATGCCCAGCGTCGAGCGCTTGCTGGATGATCTCGACATTGCCTTGCTCGGCATCAGCGAAGTCGCCTCGACGCGTCTGGGCCATGTCACCGTCGCCTGCGTGCCGTCGGCGGCGTACTACTTCATGCCCCGCGTGGTCGCGCGCTATCACCGGCAGTTTCCACGGATCAAGGTCAAAGTCCTCGATTCCAGCGCCCACGATGTGTTGAGTGGGGTGGTCAATGGCGAGGCGGATTTCGGTTTGAGTTTTCTCGGCACGCAGGATGCCAAAGTCGAGTTCGAACCGCTTGTGCAGGAGTGCTACGTTGTCGCCTGTCGTCGCGATCATCCACTGGCCGGGCGCAGCAGCGTCAGTTGGGACGAGTTCTATCAACAGGATTACATTGCGCTGGACAAGACTTCGGGCAATCGCTTTCTGCTCGATCAGGCCTTGGGCGGGGTAGTGCCGCAGCGGCAGAGCATCTGCGAGACGCGGCATGTGACGACGATGATCGGCTTGGTGGAGGCGGGGCTGGGCGTGGCGGCGGTGCCGTTGATGGCGATGCCCGGGCCGGATCATCCGATCCTGACGCGGGTGCCACTGATTGAGCCGCAGGTGATGCGCAGTGTCGGCATCATCAAGCGCCGGGATCGCACGTTGACCCCGGCGGCTTTGGAACTGGAGCGGCTGGTCGTGGAAATGCGCGTCCAGCCGCCAACGATCAACGCTTGACCGAATCCAGCCCGGTGGCCTGCACGTCAGCCTGAGCGGCCGGTGCAGCGAGGTAGGCGAGCAGGGCCTTGGCTTCTTGCGGATGCTCGGCCTTGACCGGAATGCCAGCGGCAAAACGCGTCACCGACTGCACCGATTCCGGAATCTTCGCGACGAAGCTCACGCCCGGCACCGGCAGCAATTCGCTGACCTGCTGGAAGCCCAACTGATAGTCGCCAGTGGCGACCACCGAGCCGACCGGGATCCTGGCGATCATCTTGGCTTTCGGTTTCAACTGATCTTCGATGCCGAGTTTCTTGAACAGCTGCTGCTCGATGTACACGCCGCTGGCGCTGTCGGAGTAGGCCACCGATTGCGCATCAAGCAGGGTTTTCTTCAGGCCATCGACGCTGCTGATGTCCGGTTTCGCCGCGCCTTCACGCACCACCATGCCGATCCGCGAATCCGCCAGTTCGACGCGGGAAGCCGGGTCGACCTTGCCTTGTTTGATCAGCTCATCGAGGGCGTAACCGACCATGATCACCACGTCGGCGTGCTCGCCGCGCGCCAGACGATTGGGAATCGCTTCCGGCGCCTTGCCCATCGACGGGCCGAGGCTGGTGGTCAGCGTGTTGCCCGTTGCGGCGGCGAATTTCGGCCCGAGGATCTTGTAGGCGGCAGTGAAACCACCGGAGGTCATCACGCTGAGTTCTTCGGCCTGGGCCGCGACGTTGAAGGCGAGACCGGCGAGCAGGGCGGTGACAGTAAAAAGTTTTTTCATGGCGAGTTTTCCTCAGGCCGCGACAGGTTGCAGACGACCACCGGCACGGCGGTACAGATAAAGCGTGGCGCACAGCGCGCACAGGGCACCGATGCTCATCCAATAACCTGGCGCGGCTTTGTCGCCGGTGTACTGGATCAGGAAGGTCGACATCGCCGGGGTGAAACCGCCGAAGATCGCCGTGGCCAGGCTGTAGGCCAGCGAGAAACCGGCGACGCGCACTTCAACCGGCATGATTTCGGTCAGCGCCGGAATCATCGCGCCGTTGTACAAGCCGTAAATGAAGGACAACCACAGCAGCGACAGCAGCATGTTGGTGAAGCTCGGCGCCTGCACCAGGAACGACAGCGCCGGATAAGTCGTGGCCAGCGCCAGCAGGGCCATGCCTATCAGCACTGGGCGACGACCGATACGGTCGGACAACGCGCCGCCAATCGGCAGCCAGAAGAAGTTCGACACACCCACCAGCAGCGTCACCAGCAGCGCGTCGGAAGTGCTCAGGTGCAGCACGGTTTTACCGAAGGTCGGCGCGTACACGGTGATCAGGTAGAACGCGGTGGTGGTCAGCGCGACCATCAGCATTCCGCCGAGCACCACGCCCCAGTTCTGGCCGAGGGTGCGGAACACTTCGCGCATGCTTGGACGGTGTTTGCGTGCGGCGAACTCTTCGGTTTCCGCCAGATTACGACGCAGGAAGAAGATGAACGGGACGATCATGCAACCGACGAAAAACGGAATGCGCCAGCCCCAGGCTGCCACGGCTTGCGGCTCCATCCACTGGTTCAGACCGTAGCCCAGCGCGGCCGCGACGATGATCGCCACTTGCTGGCTGGCCGACTGCCAAGCGGTGAAAAACCCTTTGCGGCCCGGCGTAGCGATCTCGGACAGATACACCGAGACACCACCAAGTTCCGCGCCGGCCGAGAAGCCTTGCAGCATCCGCCCGATCAACACCAGCGCCGGTGCGAACAGGCCTATGGTTTCGTATCCGGGCACCAGCACAATCAATATCGTGCCGCTGGCCATGATCGACAGGGTGACGATCAGACCTTTGCGCCGGCCGACATCATCGATGTACGCGCCGAGCACGATGGCGCCGAGCGGACGCATCAGGAAGCCTGCGCCGAACACCGCAAAAGTCATCATCAGGGAGGCGAACTCGCTGCTCGCCGGGAAGAACACCGCCGCGATCTGCGTGGCGTAGAAGCCGAACAGAAAGAAGTCGAACTGTTCGAGAAAGTTGCCCGAGGTCACCCGGAAGATGGCACCGGCCCGCGAGCCGTTGGTTGGGATTGAGGCTGTCATTGAAAAGTACTCCACCGCTTTTATGACGTGCGCTACGGAGAGGCGGCGCACGGTTTTTATTGAGGTGGATGGTGGCGCAGATGTAACAATCTGTTAATTGCATTGTTGGCATGGATTGATGCGTGGGGCGGATCAATGGCTTCAGTGCTCGGCGCATTTGTGGGAGCGGGCCGGCTCGCGAAGGCTTTCCGTCAGTTGGCAACGATGGCGGATGTGCCGGCGTATTCGCGAGCAGGCTCGCTCCCACAGGGGATCGGTGCTGATCAGAGAATCAGCGTCCGCCAAGACTTGTGGGAATGGAGCTCAGGTCAAAAACTGTGGTGTAACACCAACCCTGTGGGAGCTGCGGTGCGACGATTCGAGTTGCCAGCGATGGCGGTCTGATGGACAAGGCCTCTTACGGCCACCTCCGGCAAAAAACAAGGAATGTTTCCCGCGCCGTGCAGTCGGAGTTCAGGTACTACTCATCCGAAAGAGGTTCACCGATGAACAGCAAAACCCTAATCGCCAGCCTGGCCCTTGTTGCGGGCATTGCCGGAATCACACCCATTGTTCAAGCGGCGCAAACCTCCAGCGAACCCGCCGTGCAATCGCCGACCAGCGACCGCCAGTTGAAGGTCAACGACCGCGCGCCGGAAATGTACCAGCGCAAAGACAAGGCTCTGGAGAACTGGAAAGCCAAAGGTCTGAAAGCGCCTATCGACCAGGCGCAGTGGGTGCAGATCAATGACCAGTACGTGATGGTGATGATCACCAACGGCACGATTGTCGAGATGCAGCCGGTCGAGCGATAGGCCCGGTTTTACAATTGGCCACGGATGGCTGATCGCATTCAAACGCCGTTCCGGTAAAAGAACGAACGTCTGGATGAGGAACAAGGGATTGGACAAGAAACCGCTCTACCGCAAAGTGAACACTCGAACGTGGGGTGTTCGTCGCCACGAATCAGTTGCGCATTATCGCGATCAGCGCAACAGCAAAGCTGCAAGCCGTGACGAAGGCATGCGAAGTTCGATGCACGCAGGCAAACAATACGGGCGAGATTACACGCCGTTGTTTCGCTTCCTGCTGTCTCGGGTGGGCGGTTCTTGGGATGCCATTTTCAGCGAAGCTGTGGCGCGACTGGATCAATCAGCGCCGGTGTTCTGGATGGTTGCCATCCATGAGAAGGATCGCGAAGAAGTCGTGCGACTGGGTGAGTCCAGTTATTTCAACGGGCTGTACGTCGACGAGCAAAATCTCCTGCAAATGGTCAATCCGAAACTGAAGGCGCAGGACATGACGCCGAGCTGCGAGTGCTGTACCCACACGTTCAACGGTGTCGTATTCGGCCAGACCGCGGGCTTTGGCCCGCGCACATCGTCAGTTGTCGACGCAGAAGAGCCGCCAGCGTGAATCAGAGCAGCTCCCCCTTGTCCCACAAATGCACCAGCTCCCCCGGCGCCCGATCCTCCGGCACCTTCAACACCATTTCCCCGGACTGATAGCGCACTTCAATCTGGTAGAAGCGCTGATCCCCACGGCCCGATTCGCTGCTATCGAGTGGCAGGCAACCCTCAAGCACCGAGCAGATCCTTGAACGCTGACTGATATCGCACTGGGCAAATTCGATTTCCCGTGGTCGGCTCAGGCTGTGAATCGCTGCAACGCCACCCTGGCGAGATACGCGCAAAACGGAATCTTTATCCAGCTCGGGTAGCGTTTTCATACGGTCTCCTCGGATTATTCGATGCCGACCTGTGCCCAGGCTTGCTGCACCGTGTCGGCTGCTTCGGCGCCGAAGCGCTCGCCGGCGTGGTTGATCGTCAGTTTTGCGAACGCGTCGAACGTTGCGTCCTGTTTCAAACGGTCGTCGCACAGTGTGTCGTACCAGATGCGTCCGGCTTTTTCCCAGGCGAAGCCGCCAAACGCTCGGGCTGCCAGGTAAAACGCGCGGTTGGGAATGCCGGAGTTGATGTGCACGCCGCCATTGTCTTCGCTGGTGATGACGAACTTGCGCATGTGATCCGGTTGCGGATCCTTGCCCAGCATCGGGTCATCGTATGCCGTGCCGGGGTGCGACATCGAGCGCAGGCCCTTGCCTTGGATCTGTGGCATCAGCAGGTCGGCGCCGATCAACCAGTCTGCCTGCTCGGCGGTCTCGCCGAGGGTGTACTGCTTGGTCAACACGCCGAACACGTCTGACAGCGACTCGTTCAACGCGCCGGACTGATTGGCATAAATCAGCCCGGCTTCGCTTTCGGTGACGCCGTGGGCCAGTTCATGGCCGATGACGTCTAGCGAGCGGGTGAAGCGCTGGAAGATTTCGCCATCGCCGTCACCGAAGACCATCTGCGCGCCGTTCCAGAATGCGTTTTCGTAGCCCTGGCCATAATGCACGCTGCCGATCAGCGCGAATCCCTGATTGTCGATCGAGTCGCGACCGAGCACTTTCCAGAAGAAATCATAGCTGGCGCCCAGCGCATCGTACGCCTCATCGACCGCCGGATCCCCGGACGCCGGCTGGCCCTCGAGACGCACCGGCATGCCCGGCAAGAGCATTTTGTTCTGCGCATCATGCACGCTGCGCCGTGCCAGGCCAGGCTTGCTCGCCTCCGGCAGAATCGCCCGCGCCGGCGGCTGCGAAGGACGGCCGGGGTTGGGCAGCAGGCTGCGCACATGATTGAGCGTCTGCATCGCGGCGTTGCGCTGCGGCTCGGAACCGTGGGCAATGATGCGGTTGAGAATGTAGGGTGGGATGAAACTGCGCAGCAATCGAGAGTCGGTCATCTAAGCATCCTTGTCGTCATACGATGTCGATACACATGTGAGCGGCAAGGCGTGTTTTCGGTTCCATGGATTGCCATCGACGCTGGATTCTGCGAAAAACGCCGCCTGCGAACATCTCAAGAGCCAACGACATGACAGACGAACTGCAAATCATCGACCTGCAACCGGGCGACGGCAAAGCCGCGGTGAAAGGCGCGCTGATCACCACCCAATACACCGGCTGGCTGGAAGACGGCACTGAATTCGATTCGTCCTGGAGCCGGGGCAAGCCGTTTCAGTGCGTAATCGGCACTGGGCGCGTGATCAAAGGCTGGGATCAGGGCCTGATGGGCATGCAGGTCGGCGGCAAACGCAAATTGCTGGTACCGGCGCATCTGGGCTACGGCGAGCGGACCATGGGCAAGATCCCGCCGAATTCGAATCTGGTGTTTGAGATTGAGTTGCTGGAGGTTTTGACGCGGGAGGATTGAAGGGGGAGGAATCATCCAGCGGAGTTTCTGTGCAGCTGGATGATGTCGATGGTTAGCTGCGAAGTTGCATGCTATTCAACTCCCTCGATTTCGAAACTCGGAATGCAGGGTGGACATTGCCACGCAGAGCCAGTGTCAGGCCCATTGCAACGGGCCTGACGGAAAGCAAATGTCCACCTCCAGCCTTGCAGCAGCTGACAGGTTGACCAATGCATCGAGCGAGAATTTGTCGATTTTCCCGTTGAGTACATCATTGAGGCGCGGCTGCGAGATTCCCAATCTCTGTGCCGCGTCCTTTTGAGGGAGCTCCCACGCTCGAATGGTCTCGCAAAGCGAACGCATGAGCTTGGCTCGCAAACGCATGTTGGCGGCTTCCTGAGGCGTGTCCTCCAATGCATCCCATACACTGGAAAATCGTTGGGATGAGTCTTGATGTTCCTTCATGGCTTAACCTATTTCCTGATATCTGGCCCGGGCCAGTTCGATGTCTCTAATTTCCGTTTTACGCGTGGTTTTGTGCATGGCGTGAAGCACATAGATTGCTTCAGGTCGATTGACTACATAAAACACGCGAAACGCCCCTGAGTCCTCGGTGATTCTGATTTCGTTGACACCGCGTCCTACGGTTTTCATAGGGCGCCAATCGAGTGGGGCATCACCCTGTTGCAACAGGTCCAGCTGAAACCCCGCCGCTCTTCGGGCATCAACCGGGAACGCTTTGAGATCTTTCAACGCGCTTCCCACGAACACCACATCCTTGTGTTTCGGCATCGGTTAGTCCTGTGTCAAAAGGAAAAGCGTAATAGCTGAACGTAAGCGGCGACGGTGAGTTGTATTGCAAGAAGTGCCAGTGCGCGTTTGATTTTCAGGTTATATCAGAATCAATATAAAGCAAGCCGCATTTGTCCGTTTTATGATTTTCATCGGCTGGCGTTTCTGCAGGTCTCGCCGCCAGCGTCGGCCCTTAAAACGCTGTGGAATGGAGCGAAAGCTTGTTGCTTCGCCCAAACCGCTCCCGATAAACCGACGGCGGTACGCCCACCACGCTGCGAAACGCCACACGAAAACTCTCCACCGAGCGATAGCCGCAACGCTGGGCGATCTGCTCGGTGTGTTGATGGGTGCTCTCGAGCAGCTCTCGTGCTCGCGCCAGGCGTTCATGTTGCAGCCACGCCTTGGGCGTTTGCCCGCTGGCTTCGGTGAAGCGCCGCAAAAACGTGCGCTCGCTCATCGCCGCTTCGCTGGCCAGATCGCGGACTTCCAGTGGTTCGTGCAGGCGTTCGCGGGCCCATTGCATGACGCGCGACAGGTCGCTGCGGGGTGTCGGGCTGACCGGGGTGGGGATGAATTGGGCCTGGCCGCCGGTGCGTTGTGGCGACATGACCAAGCGCCGCGCGACGGCGTTGGCGACCTGCGTGCCGAAGTCGCGGGTTACCAGATGCAGGCAGGCGTCGATGCCGGCGGCGCTGCCGGCGGAGGTGATCAGTTGACCGGCGTCGACGTAGAGCACGTCCGGATCGACCTCGATCGCCGGGAAGCGTTGCGCCAGTTCACCGGTGTAGCGCCAGTGCGTGGTGGCGCGGTGGCCGTCGAGCAGGCCGCTGGCGGCGAGGACGAACACGCCCGAGCAGATCGACAGCAACCGCACGCCTCGGTCATGGGCCTGACGCAACGCGTCGATCACCGCAGGCGGTACCGGGGCGTTGCGGTCGCGCCAGCCCGGAATGACGATGGTGCGCGCTGCGGCGAGCAGTTCCAGGCCACCATCGGCCAGCACCTGAATCCCGCCCATGGCGCGCATCGGGCCTTGATCGACTGCCGCTATCGCGTGTTCGTACCAAGGGAAGTCGAACTCTGGTCGGGCCAGGCCGAAGATCTCCACGGCAATGCCGAACTCGAATGTGCAGAGGCCGTCGTAGGCCAGAATGGCAACCAGATTGGGCTGAGTGGGCATTTGGCGGAAATCTCCCGGTCGGTGTCTTGCGCGCCACTGTAGCGGCAAGCGCCGTCTCGATAAAGTCTGTTCATCCCCCACAGACAAAGGAGCAACACAGCATGACCAGCCTGGTTCGCGAAATTCCCGCCGCCCCTTCGGCGATTGCCCTGATGCATTTCAGCAATCGTCTGACCTTCGAAACCGATTGTTCCGACGTGTTCAGTAGCCACGAGGCCGGGGAGGTCGATTTTGTTCTGGTGGATGTGCGCGGCCCATTGGCGTTCGAGCGCGGCCATGTGCCCGGCGCGATCAATATCCCGACCCGCTTGCTCACGGCGGAGCGCTTGGCCGATTACCCGAAACACACTTTGTTCGTGGTCTATTGCGCCGGGCCGCATTGCAACGGCGCGAACAAGGCTGCGGTGAAGCTGGCGGCATTGGGCTATCCGGTCAAGGAGATGATCGGCGGTGTCACCGGATGGCTCGATGAGGGTTTCGAATTGAACGCGGTTTCAGCAACCAACACTGCGATCAGCTGCGCCTGCTGACGCTTCGATCTCGCCGCCATGGACGCTCCGCATCTCGTGTCAGGACATAGAGAGTCCCGAGCAAAAAAAGCATATTTCTGACCTGAAAAGGGCAGTGTCCTACAGCCTTCGCACCACCACGGCGCACGCGTTGACCCCAGTCAATGCGTGCGCCGATGTTCTGTAAGTAATTGTCGCTTAAAAACAATTGCCTCCGTGCGCGCCGCCATAGACTGCCGGCCACGTCGGTTTTTGCCGTTAGAACGCCATGACCGAACGCTGACTCGAAAGCTGCCAATAAAAGCCTCCGCACGGGAGTAATAAATGAAAAAGCTAGTGATGTTCGGTGCCCTGGCACTGTCGATGTTGTCCCTGACCGCCGTGGCCGAAGACGCCAAGCCGATCCGCATCGGTATCGAAGCCGGGTACCCGCCATTCTCGATGAAAACCCCTGACGGCAAACTCACTGGTTTTGACGTGGACATCGGTGACGCACTGTGCGCGCAGATGAAGGTTAAATGCACTTGGGTCGAGCAAGAGTTCGATGGCCTGATCCCGGCGCTGAAAGTGAAGAAGATCGACGCGATCCTGTCGTCGATGACCATCACTGACGATCGCAAGAAGAACGTCGATTTCACCATCAAGTACTACCACACCCCGGCACGCTTCGTGATGAAGGAAGGCTCGGGCGTGAAAGACCCGCTGACCGAACTCAAGGGCAAGAAAGTCGGCGTGCTGCGCGCCAGTACTCACGACCGTTACGCGACCGAAGTGCTGGTTCCGGCCGGGATCGAACTGGTGCGCTACGGCTCGCAGCAGGAAGCCAACCTCGACATGGTGTCCGGGCGTATCGACGCGATGCTGGCCGACTCGGTCAACCTCAGCGACGGTTTCCTGAAAACCGACGCCGGCAAAGGCTTCGAATTCGTCGGCCCGACCTACGAAGACGCCAAGTACTTCGGCGGCGGCGCTGGCATCGCGGTGCGCAAGGGCGATACCGCACTGGCTGAGCAATTCAACAAAGCCATCACCGAAATCCGCGCCAATGGCGAGTACAAGAAAGTCCAGGACAAGTACTTCGACTTTGACGTATACGGCCATTAATACGCCGTGAAAAAAAAGTGGCCCCGTTTGCGCGGTGGCCACTTTTTTTATGTTCTTTTATTGATGGAAATTCTCTGTGGGAGCGAGCCTGCTCGCGAAAGCGGTCTGACATTCGACATCGTCATCGTCTGACCTGACGCATTCGCGAGCAGGCTCGCTCCCACAGGGATTTGCGTAACCCAGCTATTAAGGAGTTTTCCATGCAACGCATCGACCACGTTCTGCCCTGGAGCCACTTGGGCAGCGAGCGCTCCCTCAGCGTTTTTCGCTACGGCGCCGGCAGCCGCAAGGTGTATATCCAGGCCAGCCTGCACGCCGATGAACTGCCGGGCATGCGCACCGCGTGGGAACTCAAGCTGCGCTTGAACGAACTGGAACGGCAGGGCCGTTTGCAGGGCATTATCGAACTGGTGCCGGTGGCGAATCCGATCGGCCTGGATCAGCATCTGCAAGGCAATCACATGGGCCGCTTCGAATTGGGCAGCGGCAAGAATTTCAACCGCGCATTCGTCGAACTCAGCGCCCCGGTCGCAGCGCTGGTGGGCGAGCGTCTGGGCGCGGATGCCGAGGCCAACGTCGCCCTGATCCGCCAGGCCATGGCTCAGGTCTTCGAGGAGTTGCCAGCGCCGGCCTCGCAACTGGAAGCCTTGCACCGCTTGTTGCTGCGCCACGCCTGCGACGCCGACATCACCCTCGATCTGCATTGCGACTTCGACGCTGCGATTCACCTCTACGCGCTGCCGCAACACTGGCCGCAATGGCAATCGCTGGCGGCGCGGTTGCAGGCCGGCGTCGCGTTGCTCTGCGAGGACTCCGGCGGCAGCTCGTTCGATGAGTCGTGCTCGACGCCGTGGCTGCGTCTGGCCAAAGCGTTCCCGAACGCGGCGATTCCGGCGGCGAATCTGGCGACGACGCTGGAGCTGGGCAGTATGGGCGACACCCGCGTCGATCAGGCTCAGGCCAACTGCGAAGCGATCCTGGGTTTTCTCGCCGAGCAGGGTTTCATCAGCGGCGAATGGCCGGCAGCCCCGAACGAATGTTGTGAAGGTCTGCCGTTCGAAGGCACCGAATACCTGTTCGCCCCGCACCACGGCGTGGTCAGTTTCTTGCGCAATGCCGGCGAGTGGGTAGAGCAGGGCGATGCGCTGTTCGAGGTCGTTGACCCGTTGCAGGATCGCGTGACCACCGTGCGCGCCGGCACCAGCGGGGTGCTGTTCGCGATTGATCGCGGGCGCTATACCGAGCCGGGGATCTGGCAGGCGAAAGTGGCGGGGCGGGTGCCGTTTCGTACGGGCAAGCTGACGAACGACTGACAGGTTGCGGTGAAGGTGCGGGCCTCTTCGCGAGCAGGCTCGCTCCCACAGGGGGAACGCATTTTAACGGTGGGAGCGAGCCTGCTCGCGAAAGGGCCATCAGCCACTCCACAAAATTTGGATCCTCAGCCGAGAATGTTAGGCTCCCCGGCGAACCCGACACTCTGTGAAGGAACGCTGCAATGCTCAAATTGTTCGCCCTGCTGACCCTGCTCGCATCCACCGCCATCCACGCGCAAACCACCCTGCAATCCGACCTGCCGCTCAAATACCTCGAACAGGTCCACGCCGACGCCGAACCACGTCCGCTGGTGATTTTCCTGCACGGTTACGGCAGTAACGAGGCCGATCTGATCGGCATGAAATTTCAGCTGCCGGCGCAGTACAACTACCTTTCCGTGCGCGCACCGATGACGTTGGGTGAAGGACGTTTCCAGTGGTTTCGCAAGAAGGGTGAAGGCGCCTACAACGGCGAGACCGATGATCTGAAGGTCAGCGGCCAGAAGCTGCGCGACTTTATCGCCCAGGCGGCGAAGAAATATCACGCCGCGCCGGACAAGGTGTACCTGATCGGCTTCAGCCAGGGCGCGATGATGAGTTACGAAGTGGGCCTGCGCGCGCCAGCGGTCGTGGGCGGGTTTGCCGCGTTGAGCGGGCGCTTGTTGCCGGTGCTCAAAGCCGAACTCAAGCCCGGGCAAGCGCCACTGCCGCTGAGCATATTTATCGGCCACGGCACCGCTGATGATCCGGTGCCTTACCGTCACGGCACCGAGGCCAACGCGCTATTGCACAAGCTCGATTACCAGCCCGAGTTTCACGCGTATCCGGGCGTCGGCCACAGCATCAGTGCGGCCGAATTGCGCGATTTGAACGGCTGGTTGCAGAGGCTCAATCCTTGACGATGGCTTTGACCAAAGCATCGTGACCCTTCTTGTCGCTGACGCGGGAAATCACCTGCACCAGCGCCATCTTCGTCCCCGAGCCGGCCAGCAATGTGGTGTTCAGGGTTTGGCCACCGCCCTGAGTGGCGGTGCTGTCAACCTGACGCAGCCCCAGGCCGGTGCCTTTTTGGGTCAGGCTTTTTTCGCTGAGCTTGTTGAAGTCCGGCAGGGCCTTGCGCTGATCGTCGATGAAACTCGACACGCTGCCGTCAAGAAACTCACCGTCGTTGTCCTTGACGTTCTGGCCTGCGGGGATCTGGTTTTCGGCGGCGATGACCACGGTCTTGGTGGTCTGGTTGGTGTACATCGTGCCCTTGGCCCCGCTCGGGCTGGTGGGCAGCGGGTCAGCGACAAAGCCTTTGGGCAGGACGAAGGCGAATTTGCCGTCGAGCAGCGTAACCTTCTCGGTTTTGACCTTTTCCTTGGCGGCGTGCGCGTTGATCGCGGCGAAACCGGCGACGGCCGCCAGCATCAGGACGAGGGCTTTTTTGCTCAACAATGACATGTGAATCTCCGGTGAATGGTCGCGCGAGGCGGGCGATCATCCCACGGAGCGTGCCGGGCGTTCCAGCGCGATTCGTCCGGGCGGTTATTGCGCTTGCGCCTTGGCCACTGGCCGCGCCAGCAGACGCCGGGTCACCCCGAGCATGGCCACCGACACTGCCACGCCTACGACAAAACCGCTGAGGCCCATGGTCGGCAGCGTCAAGGCCGACACCAGGCAGAACGCCGAGAACGAATACATGCCGGTCGCCGTTGCGCGCAATAACGCAGCGGTAAACGCCGGGCCGCGAGTTTGTTGCGAGAAAACTGCCATGACGCTGCCGAGCACCGGGAACACCGCGAGCAGGCCGCTCCAGCGTTCGCCGACGGTGCTTGCCAGCATCGTCACCACCAGCGTCAGCGCCGCACCGGCGATCATCCGCCAGATCAGTTTGTCCGACTTCGGTGCTGGCCCGTTCAACACCGGCTGCACCTCAGGGAACAGATAAGGCGAAGCGAGCAGTGCCACCGCTGCCGCAATCACCGAGAACGGCAAGGACGCCGGAATCACCGACAACACCGTCGCCAGCGCGGCCCAAACCGCCAGTGAAATGGTCAACGCCCACGGCCAGTTCGCCCGCTGCGCCACCTGCGCATAGGTAATGCAGAAAGCGATCATCGCGAACATCGCCGACAGCGCCGCCACCGCCGATTGCGCGGCAAACTGCGGCCCTTGTTCAATCGCCAGAAAGAACAGAATCGGCCCGACCACCACCGGCAATCCCGACAACCACCCGGCCACGCTCGGCCCCCAGCGTTTGCCCGCCAGGGAAATCAGCAGGAGAAAACCGGGAATCAGCAGCAGTTTGAGTATCAGCACGCGGGTGTCTCCATCGGGTCAGGATGAGCCACGTTAGCACTGCCGATTAAAGATTGCTGCCTATGTTCTCAATTTTTGTATACAAAAATTCAGGCGCGAATCCGGCTATGCTTTGATCATCAGAATGCAGCGGAGACGATACGGCGATGAACAGAACACCCAAGC
The DNA here is from genome assembly GCF_017491835.1 of Pseudomonas sp. 67(2021). Lineage (NCBI taxonomy): Bacteria > Pseudomonadati > Pseudomonadota > Gammaproteobacteria > Pseudomonadales > Pseudomonadaceae > Pseudomonas > Pseudomonas sp. 67(2021). Next base: position 59,467 of record NZ_JAFGYL010000010.1, on the reverse strand, counting down.
TCGTACGTGGCTGTTGTGGCATCGGCTTGTGGGCGCTGTTGCTGACGCCGACGTGGGCCAATTGGCAGGACGCAGTGCCAGGGGCGCAAATCATCGGCAGTGGCGATTTCAGCGTGTTCGGCTTCGATGTTTACAGCGCGCGCTTGTGGAGTGCCGCGCGGCCTCTGGCGGACGGCCAGCCGTTTGCTCTGGAGCTGATCTACCGGCGCAACATCTCGCGAGACGATCTGGTCAGCACCAGCGTCGATGAGATCAAACGCCTTGCCGGTCCTCGGGTCACTTCAGCGCAATTGGCCGGCTGGCAGGCGCAGATGCAGCAATCCTTTGTCGACGTCCAGGCCGGCACGCGCATAACCGGCGTGTATCTGCCGGGGCAGGGCGCGCGGTTTTTTGTCGGGCAGAAGCTCCAGCATGAGATCGAGGATCCGCAGTTTGCCAAGGCGTTCTTCGATATCTGGCTGGATCCGCGAACACGCAGTCCCGAGTTGCGCGAGCAGTTGCTGGGGGTGAACCCATAGGTTCAGTGATCTTTGCGCTTCAAGGCATCAGGCGAAACGACTAAGCTGCCGGGCTCCCGTTTTTGTTTCTGGATGTGTGCGTGAAATTCAGTTTGCCCAAAATCGCCACCGCGCCGTTTTGCCCGCCGGAAGTGGCTGGCAGTGTTGCGGTTGATCCGACTGCCTCGTTCTTCAAACGTGTGCTGCGTTTCGCCGGTCCCGGTTTGCTGGTGTCGATCGGCTACATGGATCCGGGCAACTGGGCGACCGCGATCGAGGCCGGTTCGCGTTTTGGCTACAGCCTGTTGTTCGTCGTGTTGCTGGCGAGTCTGGCCGGCATGGTGGTGCAGTGCCTGTGCTCGCGGTTGGGCATCGCCACCGGGCGCGATCTGGCGCAGTTGTCCCGCGAGCGCTACAGCACGCCGACCGCGCGCCTGCAATGGCTGCTGGCGGAAATCTCGATCATCGCCACCGACCTCGCCGAAGTGCTCGGCTGCGCCCTGGCGTTTCACTTGCTGCTCGGCTGTTCGCTGACCTTCGGCATTGCCCTCACGGCGTTCGACACGCTGCTGGTGCTGGCCTTGCAGAACCGGGGCTTCCGCCGTCTCGAAGCGATCATGCTGGTTCTGGTCGCGACCATCGGTGTGTGTTTCTTCGTCGAATTGTTGTTGATCAAACCGTACTGGCCAGACGTGGCGATGGGCTTCAAACCCTCGCTGTCCGCGATCAGCGATGCGGCGCCGCTGTATCTGGCCATCGGCATCCTCGGCGCCACCGTTATGCCGCACAACCTTTATCTACACACCTCGATCGTGCAAACGCGGATGATCGGCAAGGACCTGGCGAGCAAACAGGACGCGGTGAAACTGGCACGCATCGACACCATCGGTTCGCTGGCCCTGGCGTTGCTGGTCAACGCGGCGATCCTGATTCTCGCCGCGGCGGCCTTTCACCAGTCCGGGCACACCGATGTGGTCGACATTCAGGACGCTTATCATCTGCTCGATCCGCTGGTGGGCGGTGCGCTGGCCAGTGTGTTGTTCGGCGTGGCGCTGCTCGCGTCGGGGCAGAGTTCGACCTTCACCGGGACCATCGCCGGGCAGGTCATCATGGAAGGCTATCTGAACCTGCGCATCCCGTGCTGGCAGCGGCGTTTGATCACCCGCGGGCTGGCGCTGATTCCGGCGTTCATCGGCGTATGGCTGCTCGGTGACGGCGCAATCGGCAAGCTGCTGGTGTTGAGCCAGGTGGTGCTCAGCCTGCAACTGCCGTTCGCCTTGTACCCGCTGATCCGCATGACCAACGATCGGCAATTGATGGGGCCGTTCGTCAATCGCTGGCCCACGCGGGTGCTGGCCTGGGGGCTGTTTGTGTTGATCAGCGGGGCGAACAGTTGGTTGATATTGCAGTGGGCGGTTTGATCACTGAGTTGTGGTGACTGGCAGGGCCTATTCGCGAGCAGGCTCGCTCCCACTGGTTGCGCGGGTGATGGCAATTCAGGTGATCAGCCGACGAGGGGTCATCCATCAACTTGTTTCGCGGCGGGCGAGCCTATACTGTATATGCACACAGTATAGAGCCCGCGCCATGCAAATCATCGACAAGCTCAGCATCCTCGCCGACGCCGCCAAGTACGACGCCTCCTGCGCCAGCAGTGGTGCGCCCAAGCGCAGCTCCGAGGGCAAGAGCGGGCTCGGTTCGACGGACGGCATGGGCATTTGCCACAGCTACACGCCGGACGGGCGCTGTGTGTCGTTGCTGAAAATCCTGCTGACCAACTTCTGTCTTTACGATTGCCAGTACTGCGTCAACCGCCGTTCCAGCGATGTACCGCGTGCGCGCTTCACCCCGGAAGAAGTCGTGACGCTGACCATGGATTTCTACCGCCGCAACTGCGTCAGCGGGCTGTTTCTCAGCTCCGGGATCATCCGCTCGGCGGACTACACCATGGAGCAACTGGTGCGCGTGGCGAAGCTGCTGCGTGAAGAGCACGAATTTCGCGGCTACATCCATTTGAAGACCATTCCGGAAGCCGATCCGGCCTTGATCGAGGAGGCTGGGCGTTACGCCGACCGCCTCAGCGTCAACATCGAACTGCCCACCGACGCCAGCCTGCAGACACTGGCGCCGGAGAAGGACATCACCTCGATAAAGCAAGCGATGAACACCATCTACACCGGCGTGCAAACAGTGTTGAACGAACCGCGCTCGGCAAAATTCGCCCCGGCGGGGCAGAGCACGCAACTGATCGTCGGTGCCGATGACACCGACGACAGCACCATCCTCCACAGCGCTCAGTCCCTTTATGGCAACTTCCGTTTGCGCCGGGTCTATTACTCGGCATTCAGTCCGATCCCCGACAGCCCGAAAAGCGTACCGCTCGCCGCGCCACCGCTGATGCGTGAGCACCGTTTGTATCAGGCTGATTTTCTCCTGCGCAGCTACGGCTACAGCGCTGACGAATTGCTCAAAGGCCCGGGCAATCTGGCGCTCGATATCGACCCGAAGCTGGCTTGGGCGCTGGAAAATCGCGAAGTGTTCCCGCTCGACCTCAATCGTGCCGACGCGACGTTGATCGCACGCATCCCGGGCATCGGCTTGCGCACCACCGAGCGCCTGGTCGAGTTGCGCCGTCAGCGCCGCATCCGTTACGAAGACGTGGCACGGATGCGCTGTGTGCTGGCCAAGGCCAAGCCGTTCATCATCACCAGCGATTACCACCCGCAACAGGCGGAAGTCACCAGTCACATGCTCTACCAGCAATTGCGCGACCGGCCGATGCCGCAGCAGATGGGGTTGTGGGGATGATCAGTCTCGATTGTGACGATCTGTTCGACACCTGGCGCCAGCAGGCGCGCTGGTTGCTCAGCCATGAGATCGATCCAAGTCTGGTGAGCTGGGCGGCGGAAGGGGTGGGCGATCTGTTTGCCAGCGATGATCACGTGCCCGAAGGGCAGGGGCCGTTTCAGGCGCGTATTCCCCGTGCGCTGCTCGCCACCCTCGAACAAGCGGCGCGCTATCGCGGCGAGCAACGCTGGAGCCTGTTGTATGAAGTGCTCTGGCGCGTCAGTCACGGCGACCGCACGGCGATGATGGCGGGCGACAAGCTCGGCAGCGAATTGCAGCGCCGCATCAAGCAGGTCAGCCGCGAGGCCCATCATCTGCATGCGTTTGTGCGTTTCATCGAGCGGCCCAAGGATCTGCCTGGTCCACAATACGTGGCGTGGCACGAACCGGCGCATGACATTCTGCACAGCGCCAGCGAGCACTTTATCGGGCGCATGGGCCAGCATCGCTGGTTGATCGCCACACCGCGTGACGGCGTTTATTACGACGGCGAGCAATTGATTCACGAGCGGCAATGCCCGATTGAATGGCAGCAACTGGCACAGAACGTCGATGACCCCCACGGCGATTTATGGCTGACCTACTACAGCCACATCTTCAACCCGGCGCGGTTGAACCCGAAGGTCATGCAAGGGCATCTGCCGGTGCGGTTCTGGAAGAATCTGCCGGAGGGCGAGTTGATACCGGGATTGATCACCCAGGCGCGGATGGGCAAGCAGCAGAATGGGCAGGCGAGTGGGATTGCTGATCGACTTGGTAAACGGATTGCCTTGAAGAGCGAAAAGCCTACCCTCACCCCAGCCCTCTCCCGGAGGGAGAGGGAGCCGACCGAGGTGTTCTTGCGAACTCCATCGACCTGAATGGCCGAGGCGAACGCGATTTTTGAAAAGCGCACAAGTCGGCTCCCTTTCCCCCTCGCCCCCTTGGGGGCGGTCCGACGTTTCGGGAGGGCTGGGGTGAGGGGGTGACGTTCTTCAATACGACACCAGAGCCCAGCCCTACAAAAAAGCCCCCCACCAATCACTCGGTGGAGGGCTTTTGAGCATCAGCAGTCGTCAGATCAAACCTTGACGATCCAGCCCGCTGGCGCTTCGATGTCGCCGGTCTGCACGCCAGTCAGCTCTTTGTAGAGCTGCTGGGTTACCGGGCCTACCTCGGTTTCGCTGTGGAACACATGCAGGTGATCGTTGTAGCTGATGCCACCAATCGGCGTGATCACCGCAGCGGTACCGCAGGCACCGGCTTCCTTGAAGTCCGACAGCTTGTCGATCAGCACGTCGCCTTCAACCACTTCCAGGCCCAGACGCGATTTCGCCAGTTCGATCAGCGACAGGCGGGTGATGCCTGGCAGGACCGATGGCGAGTTCGGGGTGACGAACTTGTTGTCGTGGGTGATCCCGAAGAAGTTGGCCGAACCGACTTCCTCGATCTTGGTGTGCGTCATCGGATCGAGGTAGATCGCGTCGGCGAAGTTGGCTTTCTTGGCTTTCGAGCCCGGCATCAGGCTGGCGGCGTAGTTGCCACCGACCTTGGCCGCACCGGTGCCTTGCGGGGCCGCGCGGTCGTAGCTGGAGATCTGGAAATTGTGCGGGGTCAGGCCGCCCTTGAAGTAGGCGCCGACCGGGATGCAGAAGATCGAGAAGATGAACTCGGGCGCAGTGCGTACGCCGATGTTGTCACCGACGCCGATCACGAACGGGCGCAGGTACAGCGCGCCGCCGGTGCCGTACGGCGGGATGAAACGCTCGTTGGCGCGAACCACGGCTTTGCAGGCTTCGATGAACTGCTCGGTGTCGACCGTCGGCATCAGCAGACGCGCGCAGCTGCGCTGCATGCGCAGGGCGTTCTGGTCCGGGCGGAACAGGTTGATCGAGCCGTCCTTGCAGCGATAGGCCTTCATGCCTTCGAAGCACTGCTGACCATAGTGAAGGGCAGTGGAGCCTTCGCTGATGTGCAGGACGTTATCTTCGGTCAGGGTGCCTTTGTCCCACTCGCCATCGCGAAAGTACGACAGATAGCGCTTGTCGGTCTTGATGTAGTCAAAACCCAGCTTGTCCCAATTGATGCTTTCGTTACCCATGACACCCTCTATCACTGAACAACCGCCGAAACGGTTCAAGGCTTCTGACGTTTTTTTGGATGGGCACAACAATACTTCATTCTTGAGCGGTTTCGCAGCTTGTGGCGAGGGGATTTATCCCCGCTGGGCTGCGAAGCGGCCCCTTTGGCTCAGATATCTGACGCTCGGCGGTTGCAGATTGATCGTTCCCACGCTCTGCGTGGGAATGCCTCATCGGACGCTCCGCGTTCGGCTGTTGGGACGCAGAGCGTCCCGGGCTGCATTCCCACGCGGAGCGTGGGAACGATCAATTTGACGGATTTACAGGTGCAGCGCATGCCCCAGCGCCCGCAACGCCGCTTCCTGCACCGCTTCGCCCAAGGTGGGGTGGGCATGAATGGTGCCGCCGATGTCTTCCAGTCTCGCGCCCATTTCCAGGCTCTGCGCAAAAGCCGTCGACAATTCGGAGACACCGACCCCCACCGCTTGCCAGCCAACAATCAAATGATTGTCGCGACGTGCGACCACGCGGACGAAGCCGCTTTTCGATTCCAGGGTCATTGCGCGGCCGTTGGCGGCGAACGGGAAGCTTGCAACGATGCAGTCCAGTCCGGCAGCCTTGGCCTCGTCCGGAGTTTTGCCGACCACCACCAGTTCCGGGTCGGTAAAGCACACGGCGGCGATGGCGGTCGGGTTGAATTCGCGGCGCTTGCCACTGATCAGCTCGGCAACCATTTCGCCCTGAGCCATGGCGCGGTGGGCCAGCATCGGTTCGCCGCTCACGTCGCCAATGGCGTAGACGTTGCGCATGCTGGTCTGGCAACCGCTGTCGATCCTGATAGCCGAACCGTTCATGTCCAGATTCAACGCTTCGAGATTGAAGCCCTGCGTATTGGGTTTGCGTCCGACCGCGACCAGTACCTGATCGGTTTCCAGATTGAGGGTTTCGCCTTCGGGATCGCGCACCTGCAACGTGCCGTCGAAACCCAGCACGCTGTGCTTGAGGTACAGCTTTACCCCCAGCGGCTTCAGCGCGTCGTGTACCGGTTGTGTCAGCTCCGCGTCGTAAGCCGGAAGAATTCGATCCTGCGCCTCGACCACACTGACCTCTGCGCCGAGCTTGCGATAGGCGATGCCCAGCTCCAGGCCGATGTAACCACCGCCAACCACCACCAGGCGTTTCGGCACAGCCATCGGCGCCAGCGCTTCGGTGGAGGAGATGATTGGCCCGCCAATCGGCAGGATCGGCAGGTTGACGCTGGTCGAGCCGGTGGCCAGCACCAGATGCTCGCACTGGATTCGGGTATCGCCGACTTCCACGGTTTTGCCGTCGATGATTTTCGCCCAGCCGTTGATGACCTGAACCTTGTTTTTCTTCAGCAGCGCGGCGACGCCAGTGGTCAGGCGATCAACGATGCCATCCTTCCACTCGACGCTTTTGCTGATATCCAGGGTCGGCGCGGCAACGCTGATGCCCAACGCCGAATGCTGGCTGTGATGCTGCGTCTGATGAAACTGCTCAGCCACATGAATCAGCGCTTTCGACGGAATGCAGCCGATATTCAGGCAGGTGCCGCCCAACGATTGGCCTTCGACCAGGATGGTCGGGATGCCCAGTTGCCCAGCGCGGATCGCGGTGACGTAACCGCCGGGGCCGCCGCCGATGATCAGCAGCGTAGTGTTCAGAGATTGCATTCGGGCTTACTCCACAAACAAGGTGGCGGGTTGTTCGAGCAAGCCACGGATGGCCTGGATGAAAAGCGCCGCGTCCATGCCGTCGACCACGCGGTGATCGAAGGAGCTGGAGAGGTTCATCATCTTGCGGATCACTACTTGGCCCTTGACCACCATTGGCCGTTCGACGATTTTGTTCACGCCGATGATGGCCACTTCCGGCAGGTTCAGCACCGGCGTGCTGACAATGCCGCCCAGCGCACCGAGGCTGGTCAGAGTAATGGTCGAACCGGACAGCTCATCGCGGCTGGCCTTGCCATTGCGCGCGGCGTTGGCCAAACGCGAAATTTCCGCGGCGCTGTCCCACAGGCTGCGCGCTTCGGCGTGACGCACCACGGGCACCATCAGGCCGACATCGCTTTGCGTGGCGACGCCGACATGCACCGCACCGAGGCGGGTGATGACTTGCGCTTCGTCGTCGTAACGGGCGTTCATCTGCGGGAAGTCGCGCAGGGCCACCACCAGCGCGCGAACGAGGAACGGCAACAAGGTCAACTTGCCTCGGCTGGCACCGTGCTTTTCATTCAGATGCGCGCGCAGTTCTTCGATTGCGGTGACGTCGATTTCTTCCACATAACTGAAGTGCGCGGCACGCTGAGTAGCATCCTGCATGCGTTGAGCGATCTTGCGACGCATGCCGATCACTTGAATCTGTTCTTCGTCGTTGCGTTGAGCGTAAGCGGCAGCGGCCGGCGCCGAAGCGTTCGACCGACCTCGCGCCAGATAGGCCTCAAGATCCTCATGCAACACGCGACCCGCCGGGCCGCTGCCGCGCACCAGACGCAATTGAATACCCAGGTCCAGCGCATGTTTGCGCACGGCCGGCGATGCGAGCGGGCGTTCATCCGCTTCGCGAGCAACCATCGGGCCTTGGCAAACGGCAGCCGGACGTGGTGCGGCGGCTGCGGCGGGCTTGCTTTCGACAGCGGCTTCAACTTTCGGCGCAACCGGTGCTTCTTTGACAGCCGCGGGTGCGGCGCACTCTTTAAGGTTACCGGCTCCTTCGACTTCGATGCTGATCAGCACACTGCCGACCGCCATCACTTCACCCGGCTGACCACCAAGGGCAATCACCTTGCCATGCACCGGCGACGGAATATCGACCATCGCCTTGTCGGTCATCACATCCGCCAGCACCTGGTCTTCAACCACCAGATCGCCAACCTTGACGTGCCACTGCGACAGTTCTACTTCTGCGATGCCTTCGCCGATGTCCGGCATCTTGATAACGTGCGTGCCCATTCAGACCTCCATGACCCGTTTCAACGCCGCGCCCACGCGGGACGGCCCTGGGAAATACGCCCACTCCTGCGCGTGCGGGTAGGGGGTGTCCCAACCGGTGACGCGCTCGATCGGCGCTTCCAGGTGATGGAAGCAATGCTCTTGCACCAGCGACACCAGCTCGGCGCCGAAACCGCAGGTGCGGGTAGCTTCGTGAACCACCACGCAGCGGCCGGTTTTCTTCACCGACTTGACGATGGTGTCCAGGTCCAGCGGCCACAGGCTGCGCAGGTCGATGACTTCGGCATCGACGCCGGATTCTTCGGCAGCGACTTGCGAGACGTATACGGTGGTGCCGTAAGTCAACACCGTCACATCTTTGCCCGGACGAGTGATCGCAGCGACGTCCAGCGGCACGGTGTAGTAACCGTCCGGCACCTGGGCTTGCGGGTGTTTCGACCACGGGGTTACCGGGCGGTCGTGATGACCATCGAACGGGCCGTTGTACAGGCGTTTCGGCTCAAGGAAGATCACCGGGTCATCGTTTTCGATGGAGGCGATCAGCAGGCCTTTGGCGTCGTACGGGTTGGACGGCATCACCGTGCGCAGACCGCAGACCTGAGTGAACATCGCCTCGATGCTCTGGCTGTGGGTCTGGCCGCCGTAGATGCCACCGCCGCAAGGCATGCGCAGGGTCATCGGTGCGGTGAACTCGCCGGCCGAGCGATAACGCAGGCGCGCCGCTTCGGAAATGATCTGGTCGGAGGCGGGGTAGACGTAGTCGGCGAACTGGATTTCGGCGACCGGACGCAAACCGTAGGCGCCCATGCCGACGGCGACGCCGACGATGCCACTTTCCGAGATCGGCGCGTCGAACACCCGCGAGGTGCCGTACTTGGTCTGCAGGCCTTCGGTGCAGCGGAACACGCCGCCGAAGTAGCCGACGTCCTGACCGAAGACGACGACGTTGTCATCGCGCTCAAGCATCACATCCATGGCCGAGCGCAGGGCCTGGATCATGGTCATGGTGGTCGTGCTCATGGCGGTTTCCAACTGAATATTGTTGTTGTGATCGTTCATGTCAGATCCCCAACTGCTGACGCTGGCGCTTCAAGTGCTCCGGCATCTCTTTGTAGACGTCTTCGAACATGGTCGCGGCGCTTGGAATCTGGCCGCCGGCGAGGGTGCCGTACTGTTCGGCCTGTTTCTGCGCGGCAATCACTTCGGCTTCAAGTTCAGCGCTGACGGCGCTGTGCTCATCCTCCGACCAGTGACCGACCTTGATCAGGTGCTGTTTCAGACGCGCGATCGGATCGCCGAGCGGGAAGTGGCTCCAGTCATCGGCAGGGCGGTATTTCGATGGATCGTCGGAGGTCGAGTGCGGGCCGGCGCGGTAGGTGACCCATTCGATCATGGTCGGGCCGAGGTTGCGCCGGGCGCGTTCGGCAGCCCAGGCGGAAGCGGCGTAGACCGCGTAGAAGTCGTTGCCATCGACACGCAGCGAGGCGATGCCGCATCCGACACCGCGTCCGGCGAAAGTCGTGGCTTCACCGCCGGCGATGGCCTGGAAGGTGGAAATCGCCCACTGGTTATTCACGACATTGAGGATCACCGGCGCGCGATAAACGTGAGCGAAGGTGAGGGCGGTGTGGAAGTCCGATTCGGCAGTGGCGCCGTCACCGATCCACGCTGAGGCAATTTTCGTATCGCCTTTGATCGCCGAGGCCATGCCCCAACCAACGCCCTGAATGAACTGAGTGGCGAGGTTGCCGGAGATGGTGAAGAAACCGGCGTCCTTGACCGAGTACATGATCGGCAACTGGCGGCCCTTGAGCGGATCGCGCTCGTTGGACAGCAACTGGCAGATCAGGTCGACCAACGGCACATCGCGGGCCATGAGGATGCTTTGCTGGCGGTAGGTCGGGAAGCACATGTCATCGATGTTCAGCGCCAGAGCCTGGGCGCTGCCGATGGCTTCTTCGCCGAGGCTCTGCATGTAGAACGACATCTTTTTCTGCCGCTGGGCAACCACCATGCGGTTGTCGTAGATGCGCGTCTTGAGCATCGCGCGCATGCCTTTGCGCAGGATTTCTACCGGCACGTTTTCGGCCCACGGGCCGAGGGCGTTGCCCTGATCGTCGAGCACGCGGATAAGGCCACGGGCGAGGTCGGCGGTATCGGCAGGTTCTACATCGACAGGAGGTTTGCGCACCGTACCGGCATCGGTCAGATGCAGGTAGGAAAAGTCGGTTTTGCAGCCGGGACGGCCCGAGGGTTCAGGGACGTGCAGGCGCAGCGGTTCATACGCTTGGGTCATGGCTTCTACGCTCGATCTTGTGAATTTCTTGTAGTGAGCTGGCAGTCATTCCGGGATGAGGAAATCTTGTCCTACAACAATCATAGGCGTGGCCAAGAAGAATATTTCTCTGTGTTTCGTTGCGCTGGGGACCATTTGCAGATAGAAATTCTGCATAAACATAAAAAACAGGTGGTTTTGTCTCATGCGCAAACTGGACCGTACCGACATCGGCATTCTCAACAGCCTTCAGGAGAACGCGCGCATCACCAACGCCGACCTCGCCCGCTCGGTGAACCTGTCGCCGACGCCATGCTTCAACCGGGTCAAGGCCATGGAAGAATTGGGCTTGATTCGCGAGCAGGTCACGCTGCTGGATGCCGATCTGCTGGGGCTGCACGTGAACGTGTTCATTCACGTCAGCCTGGAAAAGCAGGTAGAGGAGGCGTTGCAGCATTTCGAGGAAGCGATTTCTGATCGGCCTGAGGTGATGGAGTGCTACTTGATGGCGGGTGATCCGGATTATCTGATTCGCGTGCTGGTGCCGAGCATTCAGTCGCTGGAACGCTTCATGATGGATTTTCTGACCAAGGTGCCGGGGGTGGCGAACATCCGCTCGAGCTTTGCGTTGAAGCAGGTGCGCTACAAGACCGCGTTGCCGTTGCCGGCCAATGGGTTGACGTTGGGCAATTGATACGACTGACCTGCAGACGCCGATCGTTCCCACGCTCCGCGTGGGAATGCCGCCAGGGACGCTCCGCGTTCCGCCTCAAGAAGTGACGCAGAGCGTCACGGGATGCATTCCCACGCGGAGCGTGGGAACGATCAACGATCAGACTTAGGGCGCCTGACTAGGGGTCAGAGTTTGTTCAGCGGGATCTTCAGGTAAACCACGCCATTGTCCTCAGGCGCCGGCATGTTCCCCGCCCGCACGTTCACCTGAATCGCCGGCAGCAGCAACGTCGGCATGCCTAACCCAGCGTCACGTGTCGTGCGCATCTCCACGAACGCCGCTTCATCGATCCCGTCATGCACATGAATATTGCTTTTGCGCTGTTCGCCGACAGTGGTCTGGCACTGTGAGGCGCGGCCCTCGGGCGGGTAATCGTGGCAAACGTAAAGCTTCACGCTGGCCGGAAAAGCCAACAGCTTCTGAATCGACTTGAACAACTGCTGCGCATTGCCGCCAGGGAAATCACAGCGCGCGGTGCCGACATCGGGCATGAACAGCGTGTCGCCGACGAGGATCTGTTCGCCGTCGATCAGGTAGGCCATGTCCGCTGGCGTATGGCCGGGGACGTGCAGGGCGGTAGCCTTGAGGTTGCCGATCATGAACGACTCGTTCGGCGCGAACAGATGATCGAACTGCGAGCCATCGACGCAAAATTCCGGCTCCAGATTGAACAGCGCCTTGAACACACTCTGCACTTTGCTGATCGATTCACCGATGGCGATCTTGCCGCCCAGTTCACGACGCAGGTACGGCGCGGCGGAGAGGTGATCGGCGTGGGCGTGGGTTTCCAGCAGCCACTGCACTTGCAGCTTGTGCGTACGGACGAAGGCGATGATCTTGTCCGCCTGCGCCGTGCCGGTGCGCCCGGCAGCGCCATCGTAGTCAAGCACCGGGTCGACGATCGCGCACTGGCCGCCGTCGGCTTCATAGACCACGTAGCTGTAGGTCGAGGAGGCGGGGTCGAGGAACGCTTCAATCAGGGCGGGCATGGCAGAAACCTGTGCTGAGGAATTTCGAGTTGCAACAGTTTATGTAAAAACATAATGTTCGCAGCTTAAGTGACCTTCAAGGCCTCGTGCAAATGCAATCCAGTTTGACCGAATGTGAAGTCGCCCAACTGCGCGCCTCGGCGTCCAAAGCCTGCGCCTTGCTCAAAGCCCTGGCCAATGAGGATCGTCTGTTGATCCTCTGTCAACTGACCCAGGGCGAACGCAACGTCGGCGAGCTGGAAAAAATGACCGGCGTACGCCAGCCGACGCTGTCCCAACAACTGGGCATCTTGCGCGATGAAGGCCTGGTCGCGACCCGCCGTGAAGGCAAATACATTTTCTATGGCCTGGCCAGTCACGAAGTGATCCAGGTGATGAAAACCCTGTCGGGGCTGTATTGCGGAGCGGTACTCAAGAGCTGGGAACAGCCATAAATGCCAGCCCTAACACTTACTTACCCTGTGGGAGCTGGCTTGCCAGCGATGAGGACTTATCAGCCAATATTTATGTGACTGACACACCGCTTTCGCTGGCAAGCCAGCTCCCACAGGTTCTTTGGTTTGACCCGAACAAATCCTTGCGTGCAGCAAAAGGAACAAGCAATGAACGATCAACACTGGGGCCCATCCATCAGTGCGGACATCGTGGTCATCGGCGGTGGCACGGCCGGCATCGGTTTTGTCGCCAGCCTGCTCAAGCGTGACCCGCAGCTCAAAGTCACCGTGATCGAACCGAGTTCACAGCACTACTATCAACCGGCGTGGACGCTGGTCGGCGGTGGTGCGTTTGATGTGAAAGACACCGTCAGGCCGATGAGCAAAGTCATGCCGCGTCAGGCGACGTGGATTCAGGCCAGTGTCAGCGCCATCGACCCGCAAAGCCGCCAACTCACCCTCGACGACCAGCGCACCGTCAGCTATCAGAACCTGATCGTCTGCCCCGGCCTGCGCCTGGCCTGGGAGAAAATCGAAGGCTTGCAGGAAAGCCTCGGCCAGCACGGCGTCACCTCCAACTACAGCTATCAACACGCCCAGTACACCTGGGATCAAGTGCAGAAACTGCGCGACGGCCGGGCGCTGTTCACCCAACCAGCGATGCCGATCAAATGTGCCGGCGCGCCGCAGAAGGCCCTGTATCTGTCTTGCGATTACTGGCGCAAATCCGCCGTGCTGAAAGACATCAATGTCGAATTCAACCTCGCTGGCGCTGCGCTGTTTGGCGTGCCGACCTTTGTGCCGCCGTTGATGAAGTACATCGAACAGTACGACGCGCAACTGGCGTTCAACTCGAATCTTGTCAAAGTCGACGGCCCGGCGAAAACCGCGTGGTTTGACGTCAAGGACGCCGACGGCAACGTCAGCCGCGTGGCAAAAACCTTCGATCTGCTGCACGTCGTGCCGCCACAAGTCGCGCCGGATTTCATCGCCCAGAGTGCGCTGGCCGATGCCGGCGGTTGGTGCGAAGTCGATCCGCACAGCCTGCAGCATCCGCGCTATCCCGAGGTGTTCGCACTGGGCGATATCTGCGGCACCAGCAACGCGAAAACCGCGGCGGCGGTGCGCAAGCAGGTGGTCGTCGTTGCGCAGAACCTGCTGGCCGCGCGCAAACAACAGCCGCTGCCGCTCAAGTACGACGGCTACGGCTCGTGCCCGCTGACGGTGGAGAAGGGCAAGGTGATCCTCGCCGAGTTCGGCTATGGCGGCAAACTGCTGCCGACTTTCCCGCTGGACCCGACCGTGGCCCGCCGTTCGGCATGGTGGCTGAAAGCGATGCTGCTGCCGTGGTTCTACTGGCACGGCATGCTCAAGGGCCGCGAGTGGCTGACGCGTCTGTCCAGGGTCGACTGAGAAAACTTCTATGTTGCTGGCAAGTCTGTTTGGCGTGGTGATGGGTTTGGTCCTCGGCCTGACCGGCGCGGGCGGCGGGATTCTCGCGGTGCCGGCGCTGGTGCTCGGGCTCGGCTGGACGATGACGCAAGCGGCGCCGGTAGCCTTGTTTGCGGTCGGCAGCGCGGCTGCGGTCGGGGCGGTCGATGGTTTGCGCCATGGCCTGGTGCGTTACCGCGCGGCGCTGTTGATCGCCGCGTTGGGCGCGGTGTTTTCGCCGCTGGGGATCTACTTCGCGCATCAGTTGCCGGAAAAGATTCTGATGATCCTGTTCAGCCTGCTGATGGTCCTGGTCGCCTGGCGAATGTTCAGAAAGGAGCGTCAGCAAGCGGGGCCGAGCGATCACGGCCATGCCAGTTGGGGGCAGAAAAACTGCATGCTCAACGAGCAGACCGGGCGCTTCGACTGGACCGCCAAATGCACCGCCACCCTGGCTGCACTGGGAGCAGTTACTGGCGTGGTTTCGGGTTTACTGGGCGTCGGCGGCGGCTTTCTGATCGTGCCGGCGTTCAAGCAACTGACCGATGTGCAGATGCGCGGCATCGTTGCGACGTCATTGATGGTGATCAGTCTGATTTCCGCGATCGGGGTGATCGGCGCGTTTCATGCGGGGGTGCGTATCGACAGCCAGGGCGCGGCGTTCATTGTCGCCAGCATCGTTGGCATGCTCATCGGTCGCAGGCTGTGCGCGCAGGTGCCGGCGCGGGCGTTGCAGGTGGGGTTTGCCAGTGTCTGTCTGGTGGTGGCGGGGTACATGTTGTTGCGGGCGTGAAGAGCAAAAGATCGCAGCCTCCTTACACGAGGCTGCGATCTTCTCAGCGGGTTACAACACCAGGTGCGGCAGCCACAGCGAAATCGCCGGCACGTAGGTCACCAGCAGCAGCACCAGGAACAGCACGCCATAGAACGGCAGCAGCGCTTTTACGGTGCTTTCGATACTGACCTTGCCCACCGCCGAGCCGACGAAGAGCACGGCGCCCACCGGCGGTGTTATCAATCCGATCCCCAGGTTGACCAGCATGATCATGCCGAACTGCACCGGATCGACACCAATACCCATGATCACTGGCATCAGGATCGGCGTGAGGATCAGGATCAGCGGCGCCATGTCCATCACCGTGCCAAGCAACAGCAGCATGACGTTGATGCACATCAGGATCACGTAGCGGTTGTCCGACAGGGTCAGGAACAGCGTGGTGATTTTCGCCGGAATCTGCATCAGGGTCATGATGTAGCCGAAGCTGGCGGCGAAACCGATCAGGATCATCACAATGGAGATGGTGCGCACCGTGCGGTGCATCAGCTTGGGCAGTTCGCTCCATTTGTAGTCGCGGTAGATGAACATGGTCACGAAGAATGACCAAAGTACCGCGATGGCCGCCGATTCAGTGGCGGTGAAAATACCCGAGAGAATGCCACCGAGGATGATCACCATCGCCATCATGCCCCACAGGGCTTCGCCGACGATCTTCAGCGCCTGGCGCATCGGAATCACTTCGCCCTTGGGGTAGTTGCGCTTTTTCGCGAAAATCAGGCACAGCACCATCAGGCAGGCGCTCATCAGCAGGCCCGGGACGATGCCGGCCATGAACAGCGAAGCGATCGACACCGTACCGCCAGCGGCCAGCGAGTAGAGCACCGAGTTGTGGCTTGGCGGGGTCAGCAAAGCTTGCACCGAACCGCTGACGGTCACGGCGGTGGAGAAGTCGCGTGGATAGCCCTTGCGTTCCATTTCCGGGATCAGTACCGAACCCACCGACGCGGTGTCGGCCACTGACGAACCGGAGATCGCACCGAAGAAGGTCGATGCCACGATGTTGACCAGTGACAGGCCACCACGGACGAAACCTACCAGCACCCCGGCACACGCCACCAACCGCCGGGACATGCCGCCCTCGGCCATGATCGCGCCGGCGAGGACGAAGAACGGAATGGCCAGCAGCGAGAATTTGTTCACCCCCGAGGCGACCTGGATCATCACCGCCTGGAATGGAATGTCGATCCACCAAGCGCCGATCAGCGCAGCGGCGCCCAACGCGTAAGCGACCGGCATGCCGATCAGGATCAATACGATAAAACTGCCCAGCAGGATCAGAGCGTCCATTAAACGGCACCTTCACTTTCTTCAACCAGGTCGAACTGCACGACCCGACGTTTGCTCTGGTCACCGAGCAAGAGTTTTTCCACGACAAAAATCAGCGTCAGCAAGCCGCCCAGGGGGATCGGCAGATAGGTCACGCCAACCCGCAGATCGGGCAGGGCGGCCATGAACTGGTTCCAGGTGGAGATGCACAGCTTGGTGCCCCAGATGGTCATGAAGATGCAGATGGCCGCCATCAGCAGTTGCGAAAAAATCGCCGCTGCGGATTTCAGCTGCGGTGGCATGCGGTCGGTGAGCATGGCCACGGCCATGTGCGCACCGGCGCGGTAACTGGCGGCGGCGCCGATGAAGGTGAACACCATCATCAGCAGGATCGCCGTCGGCTCTGGCCAGCTGGAGCCGGTGCCGAGCACGTAACGGGCGAAGACGCCCCAGGGAATCATCAGGGAAATCGCCAGGACGGAGAGGCCGGCGACCCAGATGCACGTCATGTAGATCTTGTCGTTGATACGCAGCAGCAGATTCTTCATCGGGTTCCACCGTAACCGGGCGCGCCTGAACCGCTGGCGCGCCGGGCCTTTTTCATGAGTACAGAGCAGGAGGCGTTACTGAACGGCTTCGATCTTTTTGATCAGATCGGCATAAGGCGCGCCGTATTTCTCGCGAACGGAGGCCGTAGCGTCGTAGAAAGGTTTCTTGTCAACGGTGATGAACTCGACGCCGGCGGCCTTGAGTTTTTCTTCACTGGCAGCGGACTTCTTGTCCCACAGTACGCGCTCTTCAGCCTGGGCAGCCTTGGCAGCTTTTTTCACCAGTTGCTGTTGATCCGGAGTGAGTTTTTCCCAAGTGATTTTCGACATCACGATCGGCTCCGGCAGGATCAGGTGACCGGTCAGGCTGTAGAACTTGGCGTTCTGGAAGTGGTTGTGTTCGAGCAGGGTCGGCGGGTTGTTTTCCGCGCCGTCGATCACGCCGGTCTGCAGGGCGCTGAAGATTTCGCCGGTGTCCATGGCGATACCGTTGGCACCCATGGCGTTCATCATGTCGATGAACATCGGGTTGCCTTGCACGCGAATTTTCATGCCCTTGAGGTCTTCGAGCTTGCGCACCGGTTTTTTGGTGTAGATGTTGCGTGTACCGCCGTCCATCCACGCCAGGGCCACCAATTTGAATTCGGAGTTGGTGATCTTGTCGAGAATCTCATCGCCCACCGGGCCATCGATGACGTTACGCATATGTTGCTGGTCGCGGAAAATGAACGGCATGTTGAACACGTTCACATCCGGCACCACAGGGCCGACGATACCCAGGCTGACGCGAGACATCTGTATCGCGCCGAATTGCATCTGCTCGATAACTTCCTTTTCCGAACCGAGTACACCGCCCGGGAAGTACTTGAAGGTCAGCTCGCCGTTGGTTTCCTTGGTCAGGGTCTTGCCCATGCTTTCTTCGGCTTCCACGGTGGGATAACCCTTGGGGTGGATGTCGGCGACTTTAAGTTCCAGTGCCTGAGCGGCACCAGCGAAGGTGAACATCAGCGGGAGTGCAGCGGCGAGCAAGGTGCGTTTGAAGTTCATGGGGGGTGAGTCTCCAGTCTTGTTATTTTTGTGTTCAAGGCGCAGCGGTGCAGCAGAGGGTCTAAAGCAAATCGTTGAATTGCGGTTCGGCGAGGCCTTTGACGCCTGGCTTCAGGGCGAACACGCCGCCGGCCAGGGATTGCGGGTCGTGGTCATCGCCGGGGCGAATCGAGGCGACAAACAAGGTGTCCAGGTTGCTGCCGCCGAAAGCGCACATGGTCGGTTTCTTCACCGGTACTTCCAGCGAGAAATCCAGTCGGCCGTCCGGGGCGAAGCGGTGGATCAGGCCGGCGTCGTTGGCGCAGATCCAGTAGCAGCCTTCGGCATCCACGGCGGCGCCATCGGGGCGGCCGGGGAAATGATTCATGTCGACGAAGATTCGGCGATTCGATGGCGTGCCGGTCTCGGTGTCGTAATCGAAGGCCCAGATCAGTTGCACGTTGGGGTGCGAATCCGACAGGTACATGGTCTTGCCGTCAGGGCTGAAAGCGAGGCCGTTGGGCACGATGAAGCCATCCAGCTGCGCTTCGACCACGCCCGTCTGCCCGGCGCCGTAGCGATAGAGCCGGCCTTCAAGCGCGTTCAGGCCCATGTTCAGCACCATGCTGCCGGCCCAGAAACGCCCTTGGCGATCGCAGCGACCGTCGTTGAGGCGCATGTCGGCGCGGCTGTGCTCGACGGTGGCGAGCAATTCGCTGTCGAGGCTGCCGTCGCTGTGCGGGTGCAGGCGAAAGAAGCCGCTTTCCATGCCAGCGACCCAGCCACCACTGCGGTGGCGGGTGATGCAGGCGAGCATTTCCGGGGCCTTCCACGAGGCAACATGGCCAGTGTCAGCGCTCCAGCGTTGCAGTCCGCCGTTGGGGATGTCGACCCAGTACAGGGCGTTTTCCTGCGGCACCCAGACCGGGCTTTCACCGACCGCGTTGCGGGCGTCGACGATCAATTCGGCTTGCATACTCATTCCCTTGGTTTTTATTGGAGGGGGATCAAGTCGAGCGATCAATCGCCGAACGGGCCTGCTGCGACGAAAGCGCCGCCCTGATAGATCCGCGCCGGATCATCGTCGGCTGGCATCGGTTGCGCTTCGACCTTGTCGCGGAACACTTCCGAGGTGTCCTTGGCTTCGAAACCGAGGTGGCTGGCGTAGCGGTTGTCCCACCAGACATCTTTGTTGGCGGACATGCCGTAGACCACGGTGTGGCCGACGTTTGGTGTGTACAGCGAGCGTTCGAGCAGTTGCGTGAGATCGTCGAAGCTCAGCCAGGTGTGCATCATCCGGCGGTTCTGCGGTTCGGGGAACGAGGAGCCGATGCGGATGCTGACGGTTTCGATGCCGTAGCGATCGAAGTAGAAACTGGCCATGTCTTCGCCGTAGGACTTGGACAAGCCGTAGTAACCATCGGGACGACGCGCCGAAGTGGCGTCGAGCTGTTGGTCCTGTTTGTAGAAACCGATGACGTGGTTGGAGCTGGCGAAGATCACCCGCTTCACACCGTGCTTGCGCGCCGCTTCGTAAATGTGGAACACGCCGCAGATGTTGGCACCGAGGATTTCTTCGAACGGGCGCTCGACCGAGACGCCGCCGAAATGCAGGATCGCATCGACCCCTTCGACCAGTTGATGCACGGCTTGCTTGTCGGCGAGGTCGCAGAGCACGACTTCTTCGTGGTCATCGACGGCCGGGGCGAGGGCGGCGATGTCGGACAGGCGCAGCACATTGGCGTAAGGGCGCAGGCGTTCGCGCAACACTTTGCCCAGACCGCCGGCGGCACCGGTCAGCAGCAGGCGGTTGAAAGGAGTGCGGGGGGTAGAGGTAGACGTCATGGCAATCCCTGAACACATTGTTATTAGGTTTGTTGTAGGTTGTCGTATGACTGCGCTGAAGTATCGGTAGGGTTTCCGGATCTTGTCAACGCGACTTTTGGTGTAGATGACGGAAGGGGCGATTCATTTTCTCAAGACCCGATACCTGCCTTGCAATGCAATCCCCTTGTGGGAGCGAGCCTGCTCGCGAATGCGGTGTGCCAGTCAGAACAAATCGACTGGTCCGGCGCTTTCGCGAGCAGGCTCGCTCCCACAGGGTAAACCGCCAACCGTTACAACAACGAAATCGGATAGCTGATAAAAATCCGGTTCTCGTCAAATTCGTTGGTGCTGAAGTCCCGGCGAATGGTCGCGTTGCGCCATTTCACGTTGAGGTTCTTCAGCGGGCCGCTCTGCACGGTGTAGGCCAGTTCCGATTCGCGGCCCCATTCCTTGCCGTCATTGGTGGTGGCGGTGTGTACGTTATCGCCGCTGATGTAGCGGTTCATCAGGGTCAGGCCAGGCACGCCCAGCGCAACGAAGTTGTAGTCGTGACGCACCTGCCAGGAGCGCTCTTTGGCGTTGTCATAACTGGCGTTGTAACTGTCGTTGGCCAGGGTGCCGCCGCTGGTGCCGTTGACGCGCATCCAGGCATCGTCGCCGGTGAGTTTCTGCAGGCCGACGTAGAAAGTGTTGCCGCCGTACTTGGCCGAGAGCAGGGCGAACGCGGTCTTGTTGTCGAGGTCGCCGGCCTGAGCGCTGCCGTCTTCCTTGCCGGTGAAGAAACCGAGGTTGGCGCCCAGCGTCCAGTCGCCCATCGGCTGGCTGTGGCTGAGGTTGAAATACTGCTGCTGATAGATGTCGGTGAGCTCGGCGTACCACACGCCGACCATGGTGCGTTTTTCGTTGAAGCTGTATTCGCCGCCGCCGAAGTTGAAGCGATCGGAGGTGAATGCACCGCGGCCGTTCATCGACATGTCTTCCATGCTCGCGTCGTTGCGCGGGCTGTTGCCACGGAACTGGCCGCCGTAGACGGTCAGGCCGTTGATCTCGGTGGACGTGATCTGGCCACCGCGAAAGGTCTGCGGCAGGGAGCGGCCGTCGTCGGAGCGCAGGATCGGCAGCACCGGCATCCATTCACCGACTTTCAGTTCGGTCTTCGAGACTTTGGCTTTCAGCGCCACGCCTAGGCGACCGAAGTTGTCGGCCGGGCGGCCGTCATCATGGATCGGCAACAACTGCGTACCGCCAGTGCCTTTGCCACCATCGAGCTTCTGCGAGTACATGCCTAGGATGTCGAGGCCGAAGCCGACGGTGCCCTGGGTGAAGCCGGATTTGGCGTCGAGAATGAAGTTCTGCGTCCACTCTTCAGCCTTGCCCTGCGGATTGGCCGGGTTGACGAAGTTGCGGTTGAAGTAGGCGTTGCGCAGGTTCAGCGTGGCTTTGCTATCGTCGAGAAAGCCTTCGGCATCAGCGCTCATGGGCAGGGCCAGGACTAGACTGCTGCAACCGATCAGGCTGAGGGTCGAACGCGGCTTGAAATGGGCAAAACGTGACGGGCGGACGGAATTGCGGGCGAGTGGGCTCACTGTGACGCTCCCTGGATCGTTTGTTGTTTTTATTATTTGTCATACGTCGTCGTACAACATCGATGCGGATATTTCCCAGATTTACGGGGATTGTCAACTGGAAGTTAGCGATGACCTCCCATGCGACGCCGAACCCCTGTGGGAGCGAGCCTGCTCGCGATTGCGGACTTTCCTTCAATGAAGTTGTCGACTGACACGCGCTTTCGCGAGCAGGCTCGCTCCCACCGGGTTCCTTGGTGTCCGTCGAGTCGTGTATTGCCTGTCAAATTGCGGCAAACTTCCCTCACCCCCAGCACCAGGCCGATCCATGGATAAATACGCCCCGCGCAACTGGCAACCCCACGAAAAGCCCAGCCTGCCCGGTTCTCCGTCGACACCACTGCACTCCACGCCCAAGCGCCTGGCGTATGCGGCGGTCGGTGTACTGGTGGCGGTGACCGGTGGGCTGGGCAACTCGCTGGTGGTTGCCAACCTGCCTTACCTGCAAGGCTCGCTCGGCGCGACCACGGCGGAGATGGCCTGGCTGCCGGCGGCGTATGTGATGACCAACGTGTCGATGAACCTGCTGTTGGTGAAGTTTCGCCAGCAGTTCGGTTTGCGCGCATTCACCGAAGTATTTCTGGTGCTGTATGCACTGGTGACCTTCGGCCATTTGTTCGTCAACGATCTGAACTCGGCAGTGGCGGTGCGAGCAGCGCACGGCATGGTCGGTGCGGCGCTGAGCTCGCTGGGTCTGTATTACATGGTCCAGGCATTCCCGGCGAAATGGCGGCTCAAAGCGTTGGTACTCGGCCTCGGCACGTCGCAGTTGGCGTTACCGCTGGCGCGGCTGTTTTCCGAAGACCTGTTGCAGATCGCCGAATGGCGCGGTTTGTACTTGTTCGAATTGGGCATGGCCCTGCTGTCACTCGGCTGTGTGTTGCTGCTGAAGTTGCCGCCCGGTGACCGCTTCAAGACCTTTGAAAAACTCGATTTCCTCACCTTCGCCATCCTCGCCACGGGTGTGGCGTTGTTGTGCGCGGTGCTGTCGCTGGGGCGGATCGACTGGTGGCTGGAGGCAGACTGGATCGGCGTGGCGCTGGCCTGTTCGATCGCGCTGATCATCATGGGCCTGGCCATCGAGCATAACCGCAGCAACCCGATGCTGATGACCCGCTGGCTGGGCAGCGGAACGATGATCCGCCTCGCGCTGGCGGTGACCCTGATTCGCATGGTCACCTCGGAGCAATCCACCGGCGCGGTCGGTTTCATGCAGAACCTCAACATGGGCTATGAGCAATTGCACAGTCTGTATGTGGTGATGCTGATCGGCAGCATCGCCGGGCTTGCCACCAGCGCGTTGACCATCGATCCCAAACACCTGCTGATGCCGTTGATCATTTCCTTGGCGCTGATGGCCACCGGTTCGGTGATGGACAGCTTCTCGAACAACCTGACCCGCCCCGAAAACATGTATTTCAGCCAGTTCCTGCTGGCGTTCGGCAGTACGTTTTTTCTCGGCCCGACCATGGTCTTCGGCACGCGTAACGTGCTGACCAATCCGCGCAACCTGGTGAGTTTTTCCGTGCTGTTCGGGATCTGCAACAACCTCGGCGGACTGCTCGGCGCGGCGTTGCTTGGCACTTTTCAGATCGTGCGGGAGAAGTACCATTCCAGCCACATCGTCGATCATCTGGTGATGTCCGATCCCTTGGTGGCTGCGCGAGTGCAGAGCGGCGGCTCGGCGTTCGGCGGTTTGCTCGCCGACCCGAGCCTGCGCAATCTGGCCGGCATGCGCAGCCTCGCCAATGCGGCGACACGCGAAGCGAACGTGCTGGCCTATAACGATGTCTTCATGCTGATTGCGGTCATTGCCGTCCTGACCATGATCTGGCTTTCGATTCGCGCGTTGTGGCTGATGAGCACCACCAAAGCCATTGAGCCGACACCTTCCGTACCACCCAGCGGTGCCACTTCTTCATGACCGAACCGACCACCACAACCACCAACGCCATCGCCGCCACGCCTGAAGGGGAGGCGCCGCCATCGTCACCGAATACCGCGCCGCGTTCGCTGCGGGTGCGGATCATCTCTTCGCTGGGCTTTGCCGCAATCGCCATCGTCGGCGTGCTGATCGTGCTGTATGCGTGGCAACTGCCGCCATTCAGCAGTGCGGTCGAAACCACCGAAAACGCCTTGATTCGCGGGCAGGTGACGATCATCGGGCCGCAGCTCAGCGGCTATGTGTTCGAGGTGCCGGTCCAGGACTTCCAGTACGTCAAGGCTGGGGATCTGCTGGTGCGTCTGGACGACCGCATTTATCAGCAACGCCTCGACCAGTCCTTGGCACAACTGGCAGTACAGAAGGCCGGACTGGCCAACGTCGTGCAGCAGCGCAACAGCGCCGAAGCGACGATCAAATTGCGTCAGGCGGTGCTTGCCGACAGCCAGGCGCAGTTGCGCAAGAGCGAGGCGGATCTGCGGCGTAATCAGGAGCTGGTGCGCGACGGCTCGGTGTCCAAGCGCGAATTTGACGTGACCCTCGCTGCCAACGCGCAAAGCACGGCTTCTGTGGCGCAGGCCAAGGCCAATCTGGAAATCGCCCGGCAGGATCTGCAAACGGTGATCGTCAATCGCGGCTCGCTGGAGGCCGCCGTGGCCAGTGCCGAAGCGGCGGTGCAACTGGCGCGGATCGATCTGTCGAACACGCGAATTGTCGCCCCGCGCGACGGTCAGCTCGGGCAGATCGGCGTGCGCCTCGGCGCCTACGTCAACTCCGGCGCGCAGTTGATGGCGTTGGTCCCGGACCAGAAGTGGGTGATCGCCAACATGAAGGAAACCCAGATGGCCAACGTGCGGGTCGGGCAACCGGTACGCTTTACCGTCGACGCCTTGAACCACCGCAGATTCACCGGCCACGTGCAGCATATTTCGCCGGGCACCGGCTCGGAATTTGCCTTGCTGCAGGCCGACAACGCCACCGGCAACTTCGTCAAGATCGCCCAGCGCGTGCCGGTGCGCATCAACATCGATCCCGACCAGCAGGAAGAAGAACGCTTGCGGCCGGGGATGTCAGTGGTTGTCAGCATCGACACCGCCGCCGGCGACACCCAACCCCACTGATCAATGCATGACCCTGTGGGAGCGAGCCTGCTCGCTCCCACAGGATTAGTGCTCACAGGGTCTATTCACTCGGCCGAGGGAGTGACCCGGCAACTTTTGCGGTTGCGAATCTGCTCGTCGCTGGGCCTCTCGCGAACGAATTCGAAGCGCGGTTCGCCTTCGCTGTAATGCACCAGCCAGCCCCATTCCAGTTCGCTTTCGTCCTGTCCGGGATGTGGTGGCCGGGCCCACCAGGGTTCTTTGCTGAGGATCTCGCGCATGGCAGCCTCCGGTTGATGGCAATCCTTGAACTATAGCTTCCTGTCGCGAGTCGTCAGAACAGGCTGTGTAGAATCGGCGCGATCATGACGATATGGGGGGCAGGGCGATGATGGATGAAGTGCGCAGGGATGAACCGTCGAAACGGCTGTTTTTCGCTTTGGACTGCCCGCCGGCGCAGCGCAAGGCAATCGCCCAGTGGCGCGCGGAACTGGGCCTGCGCAGCGGCAAACCGGTGCCGACGGATAACTTTCATCTGACTCTGCTGTTTCTCGGTGCGGTGCCGCTGGCGCAAATCCATGGCGTCTGCGAAGCAGCGGGCAGTGTGCGTATTCCCGGCGAAACGTTGCGCATTGCGCTGGATCGTTTGCAGGTCTGGCATCGCCCCGGTGTGCTATCGCTGGCACCAGAACAGGCGCCGCCAGCGTTGTTGCGCCTGGTCTACGCGCTGGAACAGGCGATGCTGCCGTTCGGTTTTGACGAGCCCACCCACGAGTTCCGTCCGCACCTGACGCTGGCCCGCGAGTACCGCGCGCCGGAGCCGGAAGCGCGCACGCCGCCGGAGTTCTTTCTGCGTGCTGAACGCTTCGCTCTGTTCGAATCGCAAAAGGGTCGGTATCGGGTTGTGCAGGACTGGCCGTTGATCTGAACGAACAAAAAAAGGCGCCCGAAGGCGCCTGCAAATTCACCCGAGCCGAGGGAGCCGGGTGAGGCCGTTCAGAGCAGGGTGCAGCGGTGGTAAGGCGCTGCGTGAACGGAAAATTTTCAGCACTGCATTGATCGTTCCCACGCTCCGCGTGGGAATGCAGCCCGGGACGCTCCGCGTCACAAAGCGGACGCAGAGCGTCCATTGAGGCATTCCTACGCGGAGCGTAGGAACGATCAGTCGATCAGCGTTGCCCGACGGGCTTATTTACCGAGCTTCACCCGCGTCCAGCCGCGCGTCATGATCCGCTGCGTGGCAATCGGCTGATCCGGCACCGCATACAAGGTCGCCATCACCGCTTGCGAAGGATACGAGCCCGGTTCGTTGCGGATCGCTTCGTCCACCAGTGGCGTGGCCGCTGCGTTGGCGTTGCTGTAGCCGATGCTGTTGGTGACTTCGGCGATGATGTCCGGGCGCATCAGGAAGTCCATGAACAGGTAGGCATTGTCGACGTTCGCCGCATCACGGGGGATGGCGACCATGTCGTAGAAACTGCCGGCGCCTTCCTTGGGAATGCTGTAGTCGATCACCACGTTGTTGCCCGATTCCACCGCGCGAGCCTTGGCCTGCAGGACGTCGCCGGAGTAACCGACCGCCACGCAGATGTTGCCGTTGGCCAGATCGGAGATGTACTTCGAGGAGTGGAAGTACGCCACGTAAGGGCGGATTTTCATGAACAGCGCTTCGGCTTCGGCGATGTGCGCCTTGTCCTTGTCGTTCACCGGATAGCCCAGATAGTGCAGGGCGGCCGGGAGCATTTCGGTCGGCGAATCGAGGAAACTGATGCCGCAGGCTTTGAGCTTTTCCGCGTTCTCCGGTTTGAACAGCAAGTCCCAGGAGTTGGTCGGGGCGTTGGCGCCGAGTACTTCCTTGACCTTCGCCGGGTTGAAACCGATGCCGATCGAGCCCCACATGTACGGGAACGCATGCGCGTTGTCCGGATCACTGGCGGCGGCGTTTTTCAGCAGCACCGGGTTGAGATTCTTCCAGTTCGGCAGCTTCGATTTGTCCAGCGGCTGATAAACACCGGCCTTGATCTGCTTGGCCAGAAAACTGTTCGACGGCACGACGATGTCGTAGCCGGATTTGCCCGCGAGCAGGCGCGCTTCCAGGGTTTCGTTGCTGTCGAAGACGTCGTAGGTCACGCGAATGCCGGTCTCGTCTTCGAACTTTTTCACGGTGTCCGGCGCGATGTAATCGGACCAGTTGTAAACACGCAGCACCTTGTCGTTGGCCTGGGCGCCCATGACCATCGCGCCCATTAAGGACAGTGTCAGCAGAGTCCTGCCAAACATTTTCATCGGTACAACTCCCTTCTTCTTATTCAACAAAACAAAAGCTCGGTGCACTTGAACCTTGTGGCGAGGGGATTTTATCCGCGCTCGGCTGCGTAGCAGTCGCAAAACCTGAATACGGAGTCTTCAGGTAGAACTGCAGGGGCCGCTTCGCAGCCCAACGGGGATAAATCCCCTCGCCACAGTTGTTCATCGGTGTTGCTCAGGCAGTCGCCGCTGCCGGCTGTTGCCACGACTCGTTTGCGGTCTGATCCATCGCTTCCTGAATCGCCCGTTTGCGGTTCGCTTCTGCCTTGCGGCCGAAATACCAGACCAGGAAAGTCACCAGCGACACTGCCAGCAGAATCAGGCTGGCCACGGCGTTGATCTCGGGCTTCACGCCCAGGCGCACCGCCGAGAACACTTCCATCGGCAGCGTCGTCGAGCCCGGCCCGGAGACAAAACTCGCCAGCACCAGATCATCCAGCGACAAGGCAAACGACATCATCCCGCCGGCGGCCAGCGACGGCGCGATCATTGGAATGGTGATGAGGAAAAACACTTTGAATGGTTTGGCGCCGAGGTCCATCGCCGCTTCTTCGATCGACAGATCCAGCTCGCGAAGGCGCGCGGAGACTACCACCGCCACATAAGCGGCACAAAAGGTGGTGTGGGCGATCCAGATGGTGACGATGCCGCGCTCCTGCGGCCAGCCGATCAGTTGCGCCATCGCCACGAACAGCAGCAACAGCGACAGACCGGTGATCACTTCCGGCATCACCAACGGCGCGGTCACCAGGCCACCAAACAGCGTGCGACCCTTGAAGCGCGTCACCCGCGTCAGGACGAAGGCGGCGAGGGTGCCCAGTGCCACAGCGCCAATCGCGGTGTAGCAGGCGATCTCCAGCGAGCGCAGCACCGAGCCCATCAGTTGCGTGTTGTCGAGCAGGCCGACATACC
Source organism: Pseudomonas sp. 67(2021) (assembly GCF_017491835.1). Classification (NCBI taxonomy): domain Bacteria; kingdom Pseudomonadati; phylum Pseudomonadota; class Gammaproteobacteria; order Pseudomonadales; family Pseudomonadaceae; genus Pseudomonas; species Pseudomonas sp. 67(2021). The sequence continues at coordinate 31,835 of NZ_JAFGYL010000010.1, read as the reverse complement.
ACTTGATCGACCAGCCGCCCCACACCGTCACCAGTTTCGAGGCGTTGAACGAGTAGATCACCAGGATCAGCATCGGCAGATAAATGAACATCAAGCCAAAGATCAGCATGAACTTGGAAAAGTTGAAGCGTTTCATCCCCGTGCCTCCATCTCTTTGGCCTGGCTGCGGTTGAACAGCAGAATCGGCACAATCAGGATCAACAGCATTACCACCGCCAGCGCAGAAGCCACCGGCCAGTCGCGGTTATTGAAGAACTCCTGCCACAGCACGCGACCGATCATCAGCGTCTCCGGGCCACCCAGCAGTTCAGGGATCACGAACTCGCCAACCACCGGAATGAACACCAGCATGCAACCGGCAATGATGCCGTTCTTAGCCAGCGGCACGGTGATCTTCCAGAAGTTGTTGAAGTTGCTCGAACCCAGATCCTGCGCGGCTTCCAGCAGGCTGTTGTCGTGCTTGACCAGGTTGGCGTAGAGCGGCAGCACCATGAACGGCAGATAGGCATAGACCACGCCGATGTACACCGCAGTGTTGGTATTGAGGATCTCGATCGGGTGATCGGTGAGCCCGGTCCACATCAGGAACCCGTTGAGCAGACCGTTGTTGCTGAGGATGCCCATCCACGCATACACGCGGATCAGGATCGCCGTCCAGGTCGGCATCATGATCAACAGCAGCAGGACGTTTTGCGTTTCCTTGCCGGTCTTGGTGATCGCGTAGGCCATCGGGAAACCGATCACCAGGCACATCAGCGTGCTCAGTGCCGCGACCTTCAGCGAGCCGAGATACGCCGACAGGTACAGTTCGTCTTCGCCGAGCAGGGTGTAGTTGCCGATGTTCAGCAGCAGCTGGAATTTCTGTTCGGCGAAGGTGTAGATCTCCGAGTACGGCGGGATCGACAGCGCGGCTTCCGAGAAGCTGATCTTCATCACCAGAAAGAACGGCAGCATGAAGAACAGGAACAGCCAGATGAACGGAATGCCGATCACCAGTTTTCGTCCGCTGGGCACCAGGCGCAAGAATTGCTGATTGAAAGTTCTCATGAGCGCAGCACCACGCCGCTGTCGTCTTCCCACCAGACGTAGACCTTGTCGTCCCAGGTCGGCCGCGCGCCACGGCGTTCGGCGTTGGCCATGAACGACTGGACGATCTTGCCGCCGGGCAACTCGACGTAGAACACCGAATGGCCGCCGAGGTAAGCGATGTCATGGACCTTGCCTTCGGACCAGTTGTAGCGGAACTCCGGTTGAGTGGTGCTGACGAGCATTTTTTCCGGGCGGATGGCGTAGGTGATCGACTTGTCCTGCACCGACGTGCTGACGCCGTGACCGACATAGATCTTCTGCTGCAAGTCCGGGCTGTGGATGATCGCGTGGCCTTCCAGATCTTCCACCACGGTGCCGTCGAAAGCGTTCACGTTACCGATGAATTCGCAGACCATGCGGCTGACCGGCGCCTCATAAATGTCCACCGGGCTGCCGATCTGCGCGATCCAGCCCAGGTGCATGATCGCGATGCGCTGGGCCATGGTCATGGCTTCTTCCTGGTCGTGGGTGACCATGACGCAGGTCACGCCAACGCGCTCGATGATTTCCACCAGCTCAAGCTGCATCTGCGAACGCAGCTTTTTATCCAGCGCACCCATCGGCTCGTCGAGCAGCAACAGTTTCGGCCGTTTGGCCAACGAGCGGGCGAGCGCTACGCGCTGACGCTGGCCGCCGGACAACTGGTGCGGGCGGCGCTTGGCGTATTGGGTCATGTGCACCAGACGCAGCATTTCTTCGACGCGGGCATCGATTTCGATGGCCGGCAAACGGTCCTGTTTGAGGCCGAAGGCGATGTTCTGTGCCACGGTCATGTGCGGGAACAGTGCGTAGGACTGGAACATCATGTTGATCGGCCGCTCGTATGGCGGCATGTCGGTGATGTCCACGCCATCGAGCAGAATCCGCCCCTCGGTCGGCCGCTCGAAACCGGCGAGCATGCGCAGCAGCGTCGATTTGCCCGAACCGGAACCGCCCAGCAGGGCGAAGATTTCGCCCTGATGGATCTCCAGGGACACATCGTCCACGGCCACGGTTTCGTCGAACTTCTTGGTGACACGATCGACTTTCACCAGCACCTTTTTCGGTTGCTGCTGACCTTCGAGTGCCTTGCGGTAAGTGCTGGAGGCGTTTGCCATGTGAAACTCCCAACAGGTGTCGTGTGCCTGGCCAATGTGGCCGGGCTTAAGTGGATTGCGGAACGGTCCGGAATGCCTGTCAGCTGGCGCAGAACCTGTGGGAGCGAGCCTGCTCGCGAATACGGAGTGTCAGTCGACATCATCGTTTGCTGATACACCGCTTTCGCGAGCAGGCTCGCTCCCACAGGGGATATGCGTTGACCTGAGTGGCCTTTGTCCGTACCGATCCGGCTTGTTCGGCGCCGCCGTCCTGGCTGCCTGGGTCGTACTTGTTGTTATCACGGGTGTTGCAGTTCACGACGGGCGGATGTGCAAACGCACACCCGCCAGCCGTGGGGGCAGTAAATCGTTATCTGGTTTGGGATTGCGTCAGCGCTGACTGCGCTTCGCCGCCCGTTGCCGGCACGCTGCGCCGAACGCCTGGAAAATTCTCAGGTAGTTCGGGTTGTCCAGCACCTGCCATTCCGGATGCCATTGCACGCCGAGGGCGAAAGTCGGGCTGTGCTCGACCGAGATCGCTTCGATCAATCCATCCGGCGCCACGGCTTCAGCACGCAGCCCGGGGGCGAGGCGGTCGATGCCCTGACTGTGAATCGAATTGACCTGAAATTCGTCGGGCAGCTCCAGCGCTTCGAACACACCGCCAGCGATCACGCTGACCGCATGGGCCGGGGCGTATTGCACCGCCACATCCGGGCTGTCGGCTTCACGGTGATCGAGCATGCCGGGCAGCTCGTGCACCTTCTGATGCAGGCTGCCGCCGAAGGCCACGTTCATTTCCTGGAAGCCACGGCAGATACCGAGCACCGGAACGCCCGCCGCAATGGCTGCACGCAATAAAGGAAGAGTAGTGGCGTCGCGGGCCGGATCATGATCCGTGCCGGGGGCACTGGCCGGGCCTTGATAGTGGAAGGGCTCCACGTTCGAGGGAGAGCCGGTGAGCAACAGACCGTCGAGCTGACCGAGCAGGTCATCGATTTCAGTCAGGTTGCCGAGGGAAGGAATGACCACCGGCAACCCTTCAGCGCCAACGCTGACAGCACGTACGTACTTGTCGCCGCTGATGTGATAGGGGTGCAGGCCAATCTGTTTGACGCACGCAGTAACGCCGATCAATGGCTTGAATGCCATTTTTATTCACCTCGAAGTCTGTCACTTGAACGAGCTTTTCCGGAGCTTAGCCTCGTTGATTTTAATTAACAACTGCCATGTAAAAAATTCTAAACGCCGTTCATCAAATCGCTCAGGTTTACCGGGGTTTGCCGGCGGATATGGCACGAGAGTGTTAAGAAAGGCCCGAAAAATAAAGGCTGCAGGGCAGGGTGTTCGCTATTGACTTCACTTTGCCTTTCGGATTGACTGGCTGCGCAACACAGTGGTGAACATAATAATTAACAGCTAAATAGGTGCATCATGTCGGTCCCTCTGCGTACCGTTCAACTCAACGAAGCCAACGCATTCCTTAAGAAATATCCTGAGGTTTTGTACGTCGACCTTCTGATTGCGGATATGAACGGTGTGGTGCGCGGCAAGCGCATCGAACGCACCAGTCTTCATAAGGTGTACGAAAAAGGCATCAACCTGCCGGCGTCGCTCTTTGCGCTGGACATCAACGGCTCGACGGTGGAAAGCACCGGCCTGGGCCTGGATATCGGCGATGCCGATCGCATCTGTTATCCGATCCCCGGCACCCTGAGCATCGAGCCGTGGCAAAAACGCCCGACCGCTCAACTGCTGATGACCATGCACGAGATCGAAGGCCAGCCGTTCTTCGCCGACCCGCGTGAAGTGCTGGCCAACGTTGTGCGCAAATTCGACGACCTCGGCCTGACCATCTGCGCGGCGTTCGAACTCGAGTTCTACCTGATCGACCAGGACAACGTGAATGGCCGTCCGCAATCGCCACGTTCACCGGTATCCGGCAAGCGTCCGGTGTCGACCCAGGTTTACCTGATCGACGACCTCGACGAATACGTCGACTGCCTGCAAGACATCCTCGAAGGCGCGAAAGAGCAGGGCATTCCCGCTGATGCGATCGTCAAGGAAAGCGCCCCGGCGCAGTTCGAAGTCAACCTGCATCACGTCTCCGACCCGATCAAGGCGTGCGATTACGCGGTCCTGCTCAAGCGTCTGGTGAAGAACATCGCCTACGACCACGAGATGGACACGACCTTCATGGCCAAGCCTTATCCGGGCCAGGCCGGCAATGGTTTGCACGTGCACATTTCGATTCTGGATAAAGAAGGCAACAACATCTTCGCCAGCGAGGATCCCGAGCAGAACGCCGCACTGCGTCACGCGATCGGCGGTGTGCTCGAGACCCTGCCGGCGCAAATGGCGTTCCTCTGCCCGAACGTCAATTCGTACCGCCGCTTCGGCGCACAGTTCTATGTGCCGAACTCGCCGAGCTGGGGCATCGACAACCGCACCGTGGCCGTGCGCGTGCCGACCGGTTCAGCGGACGCCGTGCGCATCGAACACCGCGTCGCCGGTGCCGATGCCAACCCGTACCTGCTGATGGCTTCAGTGTTGGCCGGCATTCACCACGGCCTGACCAACCAGATCGAGCCCGGCGCCCCGGTCGAAGGCAACAGTTACGAGCAGAACGAGCAGAGCCTGCCGAACAACCTGCGCGACGCCTTGCGCGAACTCGACGACAGCGAAGTCATGGCGCGCTACATCGACCCGATGTACATCGACGTATTCGTCGCGTGCAAGGAAAGCGAGCTGGCCGAGTTCGAGAACTCGATCTCAGACCTTGAGTACAACTGGTATCTGCATACGGTCTGAAGATCAAAAGCCCCTCACCCTAACCCTCTCCCGGAGGGAGAGGGGACTGACCGCGTCGTCTGGAGATATCCGGCGACCTGAACGATCCAGTCGATGATGGATTCGGCAAAGATTTTTCAGGTCGGCGCAGTTACCAGACATCCCCCGATCGGTCCCCTCTCCCTCTGGGAGAGGGCTAGGGTGAGGGCAGCGATTCCCGGCCAGGCAAAGCAACCAGACCAACCCCCAAATTCCCCCTTGTCGAGCTCAAAAACAATGACCACAACCCGCAACGACTGGGAACAACGCTTCCAGTCCCTGTCCATCGAATCCCGCGCCTTCATCGACGGTGAATATCGCCCGGCGATCAGCGGCGACACCTTCGAATGCCTGAGCCCGGTCGATGGCCGCTTTCTTGCCGCCGTCGCCAGCACCGATGAAGCCGACGCCAACCTGGCCGTCGAAGCCGCGCGCCAGTCGTTCAACTCCGGCATCTGGGCGAAAAAAGCCCCGGCCGAGCGCAAGCGCGTGCTGATCCGCTTCGCCGATCTGATCCTGCAGCACCAGGAAGAACTGGCGCTGCTGGAAACCCTCGATATGGGCAAACCGATCAGCGATTCGATGAACATCGACATCCCGGCGACCGCCAACGCGATCCGCTGGAGCGCCGAGGCCATCGACAAGATCTACGACGAAGTTGCCGCCACGCCGCACGATCAACTCGGCCTCGTGACTCGCGAGCCATCCGGCGTGGTCGCGGCGATCGTGCCGTGGAATTTCCCGCTGATCATGGCCAGCTGGAAATTCGCCCCGGCGCTGGCGGCGGGTAACTCGTTCATCCTCAAGCCTTCGGAAAAATCACCGCTGACCGCTATCCGCATCGCGCAACTGGCGCTGGAGGCGGGTATTCCGAAGGGCGTGTTCAACGTGCTGCCGGGCTACGGCCACACCGTCGGCAAGGCATTGGCGTTGCACATGGACGTCGACGTGCTGGCCTTCACCGGCTCCACGGCGATCGCCAAGCAGCTGATGATCTATGCCGGGCAGAGCAACATGAAACGCGTCTGGCTCGAGGCCGGCGGCAAGAGCCCGAACGTGGTGTTCGCCGACGCCCCGGACCTGCGCGCGGCAGCCCAGGCAGCAGCCAGTGCCATCGCCTTCAACCAGGGCGAAGTCTGCACTGCCGGCTCGCGTCTGTTGGTCGAGCGCTCGATTCGCGAGCAGTTCATCCCGCTGCTGGTGGAAGCGCTGCAGGCGTGGAAACCCGGGCATGCGCTGGATCCGGCGACCACCGTTGGCGCCGTGGTCGACCAGCGTCAGCTCGACAACGTGCTGCGCTATATCAGCATCGGCCGCGAGCAGGGCGCCGAGCTGATTGCCGGCGGCCAACGCACCCTCGAAGAAACCGGCGGCCTTTACGTGCAGCCAGCGATTTTCGACGGCGTGACCAACGCAATGACCATCGCCAGGGAAGAAATCTTCGGCCCGGTGCTTTCGCTGATCACCTTCGACACTGCCGAAGAAGCCCTGCAAATCGCCAACGACAGCATCTTCGGCCTCGCCGCCGGGGTGTGGACCAGCAACCTGAGCAAGGCGCACACCTTCGCCCGCGGCCTGCGCGCCGGCAGCGTCTGGGTCAACCAGTACGACGGCGGCGACATGACTGCGCCGTTCGGTGGCTTCAAACAGTCGGGCAACGGCCGCGACAAATCGCTGCACGCGTTCGACAAGTACACCGAACTGAAAGCGACCTGGATCAAGCTCTGATTCTTTTACAGCGGCGGCCGCCCCTGACTGGCGGCCCTCGGAGAAACCTATGAAACAGCAACACGTAAACAGCTACTACGCTGCCACCCGCAACGAAGTCATCGACTTCCCGGTTCTCGAAGAGGCAGTGGACTGCGATGTCTGCATCATCGGCGCCGGCTACACGGGCCTGTCCTCGGCACTGTTCCTCAGCGAAGCCGGCTACAAAGTCACGGTGCTGGAAGCGGCGAAAGTCGGCTACGGCGCCAGCGGTCGCAATGGCGGCCAACTGGTCAACTCCTACAGCCGCGACGTCGATGTCATCGAAGAACGCTACGGCGACAAGACTGCAGAAATCCTCGGCAGCATGATCTTCGAAGGCGCCGATATCATTCGTTCGCGCATCAAGGATTACGACATCAAGTGCGACTACCGCCCGGGCGGTATTTTCGCGGCGATGAACAAGAAACAGCTCAACGGCCTGGCCGAGCAGAAGCGCAACTGGGAACGCTACGGCAACCGCAATCTGAAGATGCTTGATGCTGCGGATATTCGTCGCGAAGTCGGCTCCGACGCCTACGTTGGCGGCTTGCTGGACATGCAGGGTGGCCACGTTCATCCATTGAACTTGGCCCTCGGCGAAGCCGCCGCCATCGTGCGTTTGGGCGGCAAGATCTACGAGCAATCGGCGGCGGTGGAAATCACCTACGGCGAGCCGATCACCGTGCGCACTGCCAAAGGTCTGGTCCGCGCCAAATACCTGTTGATCGCCGGCAATGCTTATCTGCCGCAAGGCCTCGACAACCGCGTCACCGCGAAAAGCATGCCGTGCGGCTCGCAGATCGTCGTCACCGAACCGCTGACCGAGCAGCAGGCACGCAGTCTGATCACCAATAATTACTGCGTCGAGGACTGCAACTACCTGCTGGATTACTACCGCCTGACCGCTGACAACCGCCTGCTTTACGGTGGTGGTGTGGTCTACGGCGCGCGGGAGCCGGACGATATCGAGCAACTGATCCGGCCGAAGATCCTCAAGACCTTTCCGCAGCTCAAAGACGTGAAGATCGACTACCGCTGGACCGGCAATTTCCTGCTGACCATGTCGCGCATGCCGCAATTCGGCCGTATCGAAAAGAACGCCTACTACATGCAGGGCTACAGCGGCCACGGCGTCACCTGCTCGCACCTGGCCGGCAAACTGATCTCGGAAATGATCCGCGGCGACGCCGAACGCTTCAACGCCTTCGCCTCGCTGCCGCACATGCCGATGCTCGGCGGCCGCACCTTCTCCGCACCGCTCACCGCACTCGGCGCCGTCTACTACTCCCTGCGCGACCGCTTCGGCGTCTGATTGACCTCACCGGTGACGGTCCGAAAGACCTCGCCGGTTTTTCCCTAAACAGCACACAAAACCTGTGGGAGCTGGCTTGCCAGCGATTGCGGTCTTTCAGCAAAAGGGATGTTGAATGTGCCATCCAATCGCTGGCAAGCCAGCTCCCACAAGTTTTTTATTTGTCCGCAATAATCGCCAGCCAGCTCATTTCGATCACCATCCATCGAACCTGCTGAGCAACACCGGCAAACGTGATTTAATAGCCGCCTTTCACGGTTCCGGGACACGGGAGCAACGTGATCCGCGCGACCTGCGCGTCACCCGCCACCCACCCCCATCGCCCTTAAGTCGCTCTTACATAAGGCTGTCATGGATACGGGTTCTCGACTCAAACTAGTACGCGAAAGCTACAAACTCTCCCAGCGCGAGCTCGCCCGGCGTAGCGGCGTGACCAACGCGACCATCTCGCTGATCGAACAGAACCGCGTCAGCCCCTCCGTCAGCTCGCTGAAAAAGCTGCTCGAAGGCATACCGATGTCCCTGGCCGACTTCTTCACCTTCGACCAGCCCCCGCGCGAACATCAATACGTGTTCCGCGCCAATGAACAACCCGACCTCGGCCGCCACGGCCTGCGCCTGCTGCTCATCGGCGCCTCGGTGCCCAGCCGGCAGATGCGCCTGCTCCGCGAACAATACGCCCCCGGCGCCAGCTCCGGCGAAGAGCCGATCGTGCATGCCGAAGGCGAAGAGTGCGGGCTGGTCACGCGCGGCACGGTGGAGCTGACCGTGGACGGGCAGGTGAGTGTGCTGAATGCCGGGGATGGTTATTACTTTCCGACGACGTTGCCGCATAAATTCCGGAATATCGGCGCGGATGAGGCGGAGATTATCAGTGCGAATACGCCGGCGAATTTTTGAGGGCTTGCGTTTCGCATTGCTTCATTAAGGTTGATGTTAGGACAGCGCGGGCCACATGCAGTGTTTTCCTGCGAAGTTTTCAGACGTGGAAATTGCGCGAGCCTTTGGCCGATAACCACTCGTCCGGCGCATCGCACGTTCGCCCCACAGCCTCTTCCAATGCTGTAACTCCCCACGCAAAGGAAGAGCAACCATGCTGAACCATAGATTTGCGATGATTACCCTCGCGGCGTTGCTTTTCGGCAGCGCGCCGTATGCGCTAGCGGCTGGCGAAACGTCGACTCCGAAGGCGAGCGACGGCACCAGCCAGACTCGTGAACCGGCGTCTCCAGCCACCAATGCCGACCCGGATGCCGATTCACTGCCCGAAGGTGGTGATGGTGGCAAAACCGACAATGGGCCGGTGCCATCTGCCTCCAAACCCAGCCCCGCGGGGCAACCATCCGGTAGCAGCAGTGGGGGCAGCGGCGGTGGTTGATGGGGATGTCGTACTCGAAAGCCCGGCCTATCAAGCCGGGCTTTTTTCTGTGTATGAGAATTTGTTTTTTCGATGATCCGATGTCTCTTCCGAGGTGCCGGGTTTGGTTATTTTTGCCATTCGTCAGCCCCTCTGCATTTTCGCCGCTCGCCTTATTCCAATGCATACCTTACCCCCGCAAAGGAACCGCCAACATGCGCCCATCCAAAATCGCCGCACTGACGCTAGCTACATTGGTATCGGCCACTTCGCTCTACGCAACAGCCGCCAGCGACACCCCGGCACCCACCGCTAACGACGGCAATAGCCAGACCAACCCGAGTGCGCCGGAAGACATTCATTCCAATGGGGCCACCGTGCCCAAAGGCACGCAGGGCAACACCACCAACAATGACGGCTCGACACCTTCGGGTTCCAAACCCAGTGGTTCGAAGCAATCGAACGACAGCGGCACCAGCAACGGTGCTGGTGAGGGTTGAAGCTGTTTGCAGATGCAGCAAGCCCGGCATCAAGCCGGGCTTTCTATCAGGCAATCCTCGATGACCGAGGTTACTTAGCCTTCCAGTTCCCGCCGCTGTTCTCACAATCAATCTTTGCCTGCGCCAGGTGCTCGCCGTCGTAGTAATACGTGGTGACTTTGGCGTTGTCGGGCATGTTCAGCGGTTTGGCGCTTTTGTCTTTGCTGGTCGAGTGCGGGTTGGCCAAGGATTCCTGGGTGAGGCGGGCGGTGCAGGTGGCCTGGTAGTGGTCGTCGCAGCGATCGACTTTTTTCTTGGTGGCGTTGAGGGTGTCCTTGCTTTCGTTGCTGCAGGACCAGTTGATGGAGTCCACGGGCATGCCTTCGTATTCGTAGCAGCTGTGGGTTTCCACCGCTGGCACCGAGGCGCTGGAGGAGCGGGTCTGCACGTCGCAGCCTTCAGCCATGACGCAGGTGGGGATGATGGCGAACGTGGCGATCAGGAGCAGCAGTCGGGTTTTCATCGGCAATTCCTCTCCAATGGCGCCGCGTCTGATCGGTGATTTGGCGCTTGTCTGGTTTCGAGGCGGCGAGGGCGGGCAAGGTTCAATCGGTTTGCGCTGAGCGATCTTCGCGTACACTGCGCAACAATCAGAAACATTCAGCGCAGGATTCGATTCCCATGGCCCAAACCCTCGAACGCGCTATCGCCATTGCCGCCACGGCCCACACCGGGCAGGTGGACAAGGGCGGGGCGCCGTACATTCTGCATCCGCTGAAAGTCATGTTGCGCATGCACACGCTGGAAGAGCGCATCGTCGCGGTGCTGCACGATGTGGTCGAGGATTGCGGGGTGAGTCTGGATGATTTACGCGGGGAAGGCTTCAGCGAAGAGGTGCTGGCGGCGATTGCAGCGGTGACCAAAGTGCCGGGCGAGTCCTACGAGAATTTTGTCGACCGCGCCGCGCAAAACCCGATCGGCCGGGTGGTGAAGCTGGCGGATCTGGAAGAGAACAGCGATATCTCGCGGATTGCCTCGCCGAGTTGGGAGGATCTGGAGCGGATCGAGAAATATCGGCGGGCGATTGCACGCCTTCGCGCTTAGGAATGCAAATCCCCCTGTAGGAGCTGCCGAAGGCTGCGATCTATTGGGACGCAGAGCGTCCCCGGCTGCATTCCCACGCAGAGCGTGGGAACGATCAGATCGCAGCCTTCGGCAGCTCCTACCAGGGAATGGTGGTGTCTCAAAAAATAGCCAGGAAGGCGAACTATGAAATCCATTGTGTGCTTGTTGATTGCGGCCGGTTTCGGCGCGTTATTGCAGTTTGAAGGCGTACCCCACGGCTTGCTGCTGGGTTCGATTGTCGTTACCGCATTGTTTGCCAGCAAAACCGGCATCGCCCCGGCAACTCCTTATGGACTGGGCTACATCCAGGTCACGCTGGGCATCGCCACCGGGCTGATGTTCGAAGCATGGGACAGCGAAACGGCCGCGACGATGTTGCCCAGCCTTGGCGTGTTGCTGATCTGCCTGACCGTACAAATCGCACTCGCCGGATGGTGGCTGACACGCGGTGCCGGTTGGAACCGTACCGATGCACTGCTGGCGGTCTATCCCGGCGCATTGGCCGCAGTGTTCGATTTGCTTGAATCGGAAAAGGCTTCGAGCAAAGTCATCATCGTGCATCTGATGCGACTGCTGTTGATCACCGTGCTGGTGAGTTTGCTCATTCCCGGGCAAGCAGCGGTGGCTGAAGTCGTCAGCGATCCGTTGACCACAGGCATGGCGCTGAGCGCGTTCTCTGTCATCGCGCTGAGCGTATTGCTCGGCCGCCTGTTGTTGCTGGTCGGCGTCCCGGCGCCATTCATGCTTACCGCAATTCTCATAACCGCTGTATTTGTGAAGTCGGGATGGCTGCACGGCTTTCACATGCCGGAGTGGAGTTTGAACCTGGCCGCACTGATTCTTGGCGTGCGCATCGGCTCACGTTTTCAGGGGCTCGGCATCGCAGAACTGGCGCGTCATGGGCGCACCGCTCTGGTTTCGGTCGGCTTGATGATCATCGTTGCAGCGGCGTTTGCCGAGGTGGCTGCGCGCTGGCTGGGCAGTGATCCGCTGGCGCTGTGGCTGGCGTACATGCCGGGCGCGATCGAGACGATTGCGATTGTCGCGTTTGGCGGCGGGCTGAATGTGGTGTTTATCCTGACGCATCATCTGAGCCGGATGGTGCTGCTGCATTTTGCCCCGGCGTTGTTGGTGCAGGTCAGGCGTGGCCCAAGGCAATCGCGAATGACACGACGATCATGCAGGCGAAGGCGAAGTTGAGATTCATGGGCTGTTCATCCTGAGCTTTTGAGAGTGGGGCCATTGTGAACAGGCGCAGCGCAAAGAAAAAATTCGCCGTGTTGATTCCAATGATCGAAAGCATTGATAGCCGTTGCGTTTGTATTTGCCTGAGACTTTCGCTAGTGTCGCTGAAACCTGCAACTACAAGCACAAACAGGCATAACCATGCACGACCATTCCATCGCTGAATTGCCGTCCCTGCGTCGGCAGAAAATCCTTTTGCTTCTCGAGCGTGATGGCAAGGTCATGGCCTCCGAGCTGAGCCAGCATTTCGCGGTCTCCGAAGACACCATCCGCCGTGACCTCGCCGAACTGGACAGCGCCGGGTTGGTGCAGCGCGTGCATGGCGGGGCGTTGCCGCGACCGAAGGACTCAGGCAAGGATTACTTCACGCGTCTGGATGAGACCGACGAGGTCAAGGTGCGCTTGGCGCAATTGGCGGCGCAGCACATCGAGGACGGGCAGATTGTGCTGTTCGATTCCGGCTCGACCACCTTGCAGGTGGCGCGCGCATTACCTGCCGACATCCGCATCACCGCGGTGACCGCGTCACCGCTGACGGCGATTGCCTTGTCTGAATACAAGGGCGTGAAAGTGATTCTGGCGGGTGGTGAATTGAATGCTCATTCGATGTCGGCCAGTGGTCAGGAAGCGCTGCGACTGCTGGCGGGGATCAAGGCGGATCTGGCGATTACCGGGGTGTGTGCGATTCATCCCGAAGTGGGGATCACCTCGCTGCATTTCGATGAAGTGCCGATCAAACAGGCGATGCTCGACAGTGCAACGCGGGTGATTGCGGTGACCACGGCGGACAAATTGGGCGCGGTGGAGCCGTTTGTGGTGGCGCCGTGTACGCGCCTGCATACGTTGATTACCGAGCGGCATCCCGGGCCGGGGAATGTCGAGGATTATCGGCGGTTGGGGATTGTCGTGGAGCAGTTGCCGGATTGAGCTTGTGTGGGGTTTGAGGGCCTCTTCGCGAGCAGGCTCGCTCCCACAGGGGATCTGCAGTGAATAAATGACTTTGTAGGAGCTGCCGAAGGCTGCGATCTTTTGATTTTGACTTTTAAAAGCAGGATCAAAAGATCGCAGCCTTCGGCAGCTCCTACAGGTAATGGATCAGCGCAACCGCTCAAGCATCTGGTAATACCACATCCCCGCCGCCAGCAACGGGTTGCCCAGCAGGTCGCCCATTGGCACGCGAATGTGCTGGCACGCGGCGAAAGTGTCGAATTGCTCCATTTGCCCGGTGATCGCGCGGCTCATGATCTCGCCCATGATGTGCGTGGTGGCAATGCCGTGACCCGAGTAGCCCTGGCAATACCAGACGTTGTCCGAAAGCTTGCCCAGTTGCGGGATGCGGTTGATGACGATGCCCATCGCGCAGCTCCACTGGTAATCGATCGCCACACCTTTTAGCGCCGGGAACGTGCGCTCGATGCACGGGCGCAGTTCGGCGGCGATGTCGCGCGAATCCTTGCCGCTGTAGTTGGCACCGCCGCCGAACAGCAAACGGCCGTCGGCGGTGAGCCGGTAGTAATCGAGGACGAAGCGGCAGTCGTACACGGCGAGGTCCTCGGGGTTGATCTGTTGCGCCAGATCACCGAGCGGCGCGGTGGTGACGATGCCGCCCATGGCCGGGAAGATCTTGCCCTTGAGCTGACCCGGTTCGAGCTTGTGATAGACGTCACCGGCGAGCATCACCTGATTGGCGTCGATCTGACCGTGAGCGGTGCGCACGCCAGGTGTGTCGCCGTGAATGATCTCCAGCACTTCACTGTTTTCGAAGATCTGCGCGCCCAGGCTTTCGGCTGCGCGTGCTTCGCCAATGCACAGGTTGAGCGGGTGCAGGTGCATGTTGCGGGTGTTCTTGATCGCGCCGTGGTACAGGTCGCTTTGCAGCAGGTCGCGAATCTGGCTGCGGTCGAGCAGGCTCACCTCATCGCCCAGACCTCGGCGCACGGCTTCGTCGTAGTCCTTGCGCAGATCGACCATGTGGCTCGGCTTGTACGCCGCGTGCAGATGGCCGTGTTTGAGGTCGCACTCGATGCCATATTTCTCGACGCGCTGGCGGATGATTTCATGCCCGCGCCAGCGCAGATGCCAGATGAAATCGTCCACATCATCGCCCAGTTTCGCGCGCATCTGTTTGCGCATGGCGCCGTCGCCGGAAAGGCTGCCGGTGACTTGCCCGCCATTGCGCCCGGTGGCGCCCCAGCCGATCTTGTGGCCTTCGACGATGGCGACTTTCAGGCCTTTTTCCGCCAGTTCGACGGCAGTGGCGACGCCAGTGAAACCGCCGCCGATGATTACCACATCGACCTTGTGCCGGCCCTGAAGGGTCGGGTAGTCGGTGTCCTGGTTGAGGGTGGCGGTGTAGTAGGAATTGCAGCGAATGGTCATGTCGGGGTCCACAAAAAATTCAGGTTCGAAGTGCATTCCCTGTGGGAGCGAGCCTGCTCGCGAAAGCGGTGTGTCAGTCACCCAAAATGTTGAATGTGATGACGCCTTCGCGAGCAGGCTCGCTCCCACAGGTTCGGTGTCGGATCGTTAGGCCTCGGTCAGGTACCACCGCCAATCCTGCTCACCCACTTCAGCCATGAACTGCCGATACTCGGCACGCTTCACCGCCAGATACACCCCAAGGAATTCCTGCCCTAACGCCTCCCGTGCCCACTGTGAATTTTCCAGCGCTTGTAGCGATGTCAGCCAATCGGTCGGCAACAATTCCTTTGCCTGAGCGTAACCATTGCCCTCGACCGGTGCCCCCGGATCCAGCTCTTCACGGATGCCGCGATGAATGCCGGCGAGGATCGCTGCCGCTGCCAGATAAGGGTTGGCATCGGCGCCGCAGATGCGGTGTTCGATGTGTCGTGTCGGCGCCGGGCCGCCAGGTACACGCAGGCTGACGGTGCGGTTATCGACACCCCAGGTCGGCGCCAGTGGCGCGTAGCTGTTGGCCTGGAAACGCCGGTAGGAGTTGGCGTTGGGGCAGAACAGCAGCAGCGAATCGAGCAGCGAGGCAAGCATGCCGCCAATCGCCGTGCGCAACAGCGGCGTGCCGGCCGGGTCTTCAGAAGCGAACAAATTACGCCCCCCGGCATCGGCCAGGCTGACGTGCATGTGCATGCCGGTGCCGGCCAGATCATCGAACGGCTTGGCCATGAACGTCGCCTGCATGCCGTGCTTGTGCGCCACGCCTTTGACCAGACGCTTGTAGCGCACCGCCTGATCCATCGCTTCCAGCGCATCGCCGTGTTCAAGGGTGATTTCCACTTGCCCCGGGGCGTATTCGGAGATCGCCGTGCGCGCCGGAATACCGTGCAGTTTGCACGCGCTGTAGAGGTCGGCGAGGAACGGCTCGATCTGCTCCAGCTCGCGCAAACCGTAGACTTGCGTGTGTCGCGGTCGCCCGCCGTCAGCGTCCAGCGCCGGTTGCGGGCGGCCGTTGTGATCGCGTTTGGCGTCGAGCAGATAGAACTCCAGCTCGCACGCCATGATCGGGTGATAACCCTCGGCCTTGAGCCCGTCGATCACCTTGATCAGCAGGTGCCGAGGGTCAGCGATGCTCGCCGGCATGCCCTCGCTCGGGTGCATGCTGACCTGCACCGCAGCGGTTGGAATCTGTCGCCACGGCAGGCGTACCAGACTGCCTTGCAGCGGATAGGCGCGGCAGTCGATGTCGCCCACATCCCAGACCAGCCCGGAGTTCTCGACGTCCTCGCCTTGTACGGTCAGGCCGAGGATGGTGCTCGGCAGTGGTCGGCCGCTTTCGTACACGGCGAGCAGTTCTTCGCGATGCAACAGCTTGCCGCGCGGCACGCCGTTGGCGTCGAGAATGAACAGTTCGATCATGTCGATATCGGGATTCTGTTCGAGGAACAGGCGTGCGTCTTCGATGGCTGCGAATTTCATGGCAAATCACTCACGGTGGCGCCGCACAGGCGCGCAGAGTCGGCCGGACACGACGCGACAAAAAGGCGTAAGTGTCCCGGCAGGGATATCAGGAAAATCGGGAAATTGACTGTCGCGGTTTCAGCTCACGCGATCAGGCAGGAACGGCGATATCCGGCGGGCGTGCGGAGTGACGCAGCTTGGAGCGGCGCAGGGCCATGGGCAGATTGACGATGCGGTTCATACGCAGCCCCTGTTGCAGTGGGCGCGTACAGCAGAGACGTGCAACCTTTGCGGTTGTTGTGGTGACGTACTCATAACGCGTGTTTCCGTTGGCGGAAAGCGTCGGCGGCAGGGCAGGCCCGGCGACCGGTGTGCCCGGATAGTAAGGGGGAATTTGCGCGCGTGTAAATGGAAGATTCGTCGGTGGCGCTTTCTGGCGTTTGGGCTGCTTGACCGAGTTGCCTTTTTCGCGAGCAGGCTCGCTCCCACATTGGAATGCATTTCAACTGTGGGAGCGAGCCTGCTCGCGAATGGCCGCACCTCGGTTCCGAGCGGACGCGCCGGGCCATCTCGTTGTTTGCCGCTGAGCCATTCAGCGCAGCACGTAATCGTCCGGCTCCGGCGCGGGCGGCAATGGCGAGACGCCGAGTTCGTACAGCACATCGCGCTCCAGGGTGCGCACCAGTGCATCGGTCGGCAGATCGTTTTCATCGCGCCCGAACGGGTCTTCGAGTTCATCGGCAATCGCGTCGAAGCCGAAGAAGGTGTAGCTGACAATTGCCGTGAACAGCGGCGTCAACCATCCCAGCGATTGCGCCATGGCGAACGGCAGCAACAGGCAGAACAGGTAGATGGTGCGATGCAGCAGCAGGGTGTAAGGGAAGGGTAGTGGCGTGTTCTTGATGCGGTCGCACACGGCCTGGGCCTGGCTCAGGCAGGTCAGGTGATTGGCCAGTAATTGATAACGCCATGGCGATAGCACACCGGCCGTTTCCAGCTCGGAACACTGGCGCCCGACCTGATGAATGATCTGGCCGCAGTGATCCGGCGCGGACCCATCGATCGGCGGGCTGACCCAGTCGGCACTGGCCTGCTCCTCGCTGTCTCCACGCAACCGCGCATTCAGCGCGTGGGCGAAACCGCACAGGTTGCGCAACAGTTGTCCACGCAGGCGCGTGTCATCGATGCCTTGGGTTTCGCGCATCACCGAGCGCACCCGCAGCAGCACCTCGCCCCAGGCCTTGCGGCCCTCGTACCAACGGTCGTAACAGGCGTTGTTGCGAAAGCTCAGGAAGATCGACAGCGACAGACCGAGCAGGGTGAACGGCGTCGAATTGATCTGGGCGAAGTAGCTCGGCACCAGAAGTTCGATCAGCACAATCGCTGCCGCCAGCAGTGTCAGCATCAAGGTGCGCACGGCGATGCGTTTGGCGATCGAGCCTTTGAGGGTGAACAGCACGGCGAACTGATTGGGTCTCGGTCTGACGATCATCTCGCGGTCCCGGTTGCGCGGCGGATCAGCCGCCGGTCATGTTCATGAAACGCACCACTTGCACGTCGTCGTTGACTTCGAAGTTGTGTCGATACGGCTTGAGTTTCATCGCCTCGATGATCGCGTTCTCCAGACGTTCCGGGTGGCCCGGATGGGCACGCAATACCGCTTTGAGGTCCATCGAATGCTCGTTGCCCAGGCACAGCAGCAAGCGACCTTCGACGGTCAGGCGCACGCGATTGCAGGTGCCGCAGAAGTTGTGGCTGTGTGGCGAAATGAAGCCCAGGCGAATGTTCGGTGCTTCGGCCACGCGCCAGTAGCGCGACGGCCCTTGCGTCGATTCGGTCGAGTCGATCAGGGTAAAACGTTCGGCGATGCGTTCGCGTACTTGCGCGCTGGAATAGAAGGATTCGGCGCGGCTGTGTTCGGCGATCGCGCCCAGCGGCATCTCTTCGATGAAGGAAATATCCAGATCACGCTCGATGGCGAAACTGACCAGATCGTTGATTTCGTGATCGTTGCGGCCCTGCATCACCACGCAATTGAGCTTGGTACGGGTGAAACCGGCGGCACGTGCGGCATCGATGCCGTCGATGACCTGCGCCAGATCGCCAGTGCGGGTCAGCTCTTTGAAGCGCTGCGGATCGAGACTGTCGAGGCTGATGTTCAGGCGCTTGACCCCGGCGTCGAACAGCGGCTGGGCCAGTCGGCCCAATTGCGAGCCGTTGGTGGTCAGGCAGAGTTCGCGCAGGCCGGGCAGGGCGGCGATCTGTTCGCAGAGTTGCACGACGCCGGGGCGGATCAGCGGTTCGCCACCCGTGAGGCGGATCTTGCGCGTGCCGAGGGCAACGAAGCTTTGCGCTACCTGGAACAGCTCTTCGAGGGTGAGGATCTGCTGGCGTGGCAGGAACTGCATGTCCTCGGCCATGCAATAGACGCAGCGAAAATCGCAGCGGTCGGTAACCGACAGGCGCAGATAATCCACGCGGCGGTTGTGACCATCGATCAATTCACGCTGTGTCATGGGCTCGCCTCGTGGATGTGGAGCGCCGTCAGCGGGCGCAGATCGCGCAGGGTAGGCTGCGTTCGCCATGCCGTCCAATCACTCTGGCTGACCGAGTGATTGACGGCGTCGATGATGCCTTACGGTGCGCCAAACATTGCCGTCCAGTAAATGCCGGCGTTGCTTTTCGGATCGGTCGCGTAGGCGGCGCCCAGTTCCTGATATTGCGGATTCATCAGATTGGCGCAATGCCCGGGGCTGGCGAGCCAGCCGTCGACGACCTTGCCGACGGTGTCTTGCCCGGCGGCGATGTTCTCGCCGACCAGTTGCCCACTGTAACCGGACAGCTCGGCGCGGTCGCCTGGGGTGCGGCCGTCGCCGTCCTTGTGGTCGAGGTAATTGTTGTTGGCCATGTCGCGGCTGTGATCCTGAGCGACCGTGCCCAGCGTGGCGTTCCAGGCCAGCGGTGCTGCCGCCGCGAAGGACTGGCCGCCGCACTGGCGCGCCTGGCCGCGCGCGGTATTGAGTTGCGCCAGCAGCTTTTGCCCTTCGCTTTGTGCATCGCCGAGTTTCGCCGTCAGCAACGGCCGCGCGAGAACGATGCGCCAGTCGCGGTCGACACGGTTGACGCCGATATCGACGAACTGCGGATCGAGCACCACCTTACAGAAGCTTTCCTTGATCGCCTGCATCGCCGCCGCTGCATCGCGCGGGCCGTTGAGGGTGATCGCCTGCACGTTGACCATCGGGTACTGGGCGCTGGTCATGGCCTGCTGCAGATCGACCGCGCCGCTGGCGGGCAGGCGCAGACGTGGATCGGCCGACAGCGGTGGCAACTCGTTCGATGCCTGCGTGCCGCAACGCTGCGGCTGGCTGCGATAGCTGTTGATCGACTCGATCAATTGCAGTTCATCGGCAGCCAGCGCCGAGGTGGCGAACACCACGCCCAGCGACAATGCGGCACAACGCAAAACGGACGGCATGAAGCGCATGGAAATCTCCCTTGAGCTGAATGCGCCCATGATGCGCGAAAGGCCCCCGGTGAGTGAATGTGTTTTTCTTTGCGGCGGATTTTTTCTGCGCTGGTGTGCCCGCGCATTTGCTCGCTACACTCTGCGAAGACCCCGCAAACCGGGCGTCTCACCGACGTAACATCTTGCCCCGGGCGGGCGCTGACGGAAGAACCGACATGGGATCGAAAGGCTTGGCGGGCGGTTTGTTGTGGATCTTTTTGACCGGTGCAGCATGGGCCGGGGCGCAGGCGCCGATCGAGGCCAAGGCCGAACAGAAAGCCGAGGTGCTGGAGGAGAAAGCGGCGGATAAAGTCAGCGCTGCTCCGGCGCCGAAATCCGAGGCCATCACCCCCACCGAAGCGCAGGCAGTAGACCCGGCCGGCGCCGCGCCGCTGGACGATCCGCTGACCTGTCTGGCGCGCAGTATTTACTGGGAAGCCAAGGGCAAGGACACCCCGGAAATGGAGGCCGTCGCCAGCGTGGTGATGAATCGCCTCGGCCACGACGGCTTTCCCGACACGGTGTGCGCGGTCGTCAAGCAGGGGTCGGAAAGCGGCAATTGCCAGTTTTCCTGGTGGTGCGATGGCAAGCCCGATGAGGTCACGGAAGACGCCGAATACGCGCTGGCCAAGGAAATCGCCGGCAAGGCGTTGAACCGTCAGCTCAAGGACCGCACGCGCGGTGCCCTGTATTTTCACGATCGCGGCGTGCACCCGAGCTGGGCCAAGGCCTATCGCAACACCGCGCAGACCGGCAGGTTCCTGTTCTACAAACCCGCCGGCGGCGACGCGCGTTAACTGGCGTGGGTATTGAGAATGCTCGCCACCTGTTGCGGCTGGCAGTTCAGATAGGGTGACTTTTGCAGCCAGCGCTGATCCGGATACCAGGAAAACATGAACTGGCCGTTCTTCAGGCGATCGATCACCTGTTTGGCGATCTGCGGCCGTACGGCGGGGCAACCCTGACTGCGGCCGATACGCCCCTGACGCTTGCTCCACAGCGGGTTCACGTAACTGGCGGCATGAATCACGATCGCGCGATCACGGGCCAGATCATTGAAACCGGGTTCCAGACCGTCCATGCGCAGCGAATAGCCGTGAGTACCTTCGTAGCTTTCCTGAGTGCGGAACAGGCCGAGGCTGGACTGATAACTGCCTTCGCGATTGGAAAACTGCGTGGCGAAGTTTTCCCCGGAGTTCGAACCGTGGGCAACCAGATCACGCAGCACCAGTTTCTTTTTGCTCAGATCGAAGATCCACAGGCGGCGTTCGGTGGACGGTTGCGAATAATCGATGATCGCCAGATGCCGCGAGGGTTTCGCGCCGTTGTTGACCGCGCATTGCATGGCGTTCAATGCACCTTTGAGCGCCTGGGGATTGAGTTCCGGCGCGGCGTGGGCGAGGCTGTTGTAGAGAACCGGCGATGGCTTGCCGGCGGCAAATACTGGGCTGGTCACGGCGACAAGGGTCGCGGTGCTCAACAGAAGTCGGCGCAAAAACGTCAACATTTTATAAAGTGTCCTCAACTTGCTACATAAACGGCACTTTGGCTCCTGACTCCCAGTCAATACCCGCAGGCTCGCGGTTCGAGCCTGACTGTTTAGCGCACCTGATGTAAGGTTGACCGTCATCTGGACGGCCATGGATTGGAGTAAAGCAGTTGTTCAAAAAGTACGCATGCTACTTGAGCATTTGTTTGCTCGCTGCGCCGTTTGTCGCTTGCGCCGATGAGCCGCTGCCCCCGCTCGAAACCCTGCCGACGCCTGAAACGCAATTGCCGGTCGAGCCGCGCAGCCCGTTGCAGGCGGTTTTGATCAGCCTGGCGCAGTCGTGCCCGGCCATCGCTCCGCGTCTCAATGGCCCGGCGTTGAGCCAATTGCAGGCGTTTTATGAACAGCAGGACTGGATGCCGGTGTGGGCGAGTGAGTCGGCACGCTTGCCGGCATTGCGCGCGCAATTGCAGCTGCTGGCCGATGATGGGTTGAATCCGAATCGCTACGCCGTGGCCACTACGCCGCCGCAGGATGGCGAGTTGTGCGCCGACATCGACATCAGCCGCAACTACCTGCAGGCCTTGCAGGATCTGCATTACGGCCGTCTGTTGCAATCGCATTTCGAACCGCTGTGGCGTGTCGACGGCCCGCCGACCGATCGTCAGGCGCAACTGCTCAGTATTGCCGTGCCGGGCATGAACGATATTGCTGCGGCGTTCGACCTGGCGCGTCCGCATCTACCGCAATATCAAAGCCTGCGTCAGCTGTACGCCGCGCAACGCTTGCAAGCCCTGCCGCAATGGCAGCCGGTGGGCAACGGCCCGTTGCTGCGTCCGGCGATGGCAGACCCGCGCGTGCCGGAACTGGCCCGTCGTCTGTACAACGAAGGTTATCTGACACACGCACTGGTGACACCGGACAACGCCTACGATGACGTGCTGGTGGAAGCGGTGAAGCACTTTCAGGCCAGTCATTCGTTGCAGGCTGACGGCGTGGTCGGGCCGGGCACCATTGCCGAGCTGAACATCAGCCCGCTGACCCGCCGCGATCAGTTGCGCGTCAATCTCGAACGTTTCCGCTGGATCGCCCAGGACATGGAGCCCAGTGGCCTGGTGGTCAACGTGGCCGCCGCTGAGCTGACGCTGTATCAGGGCGGTCAACCGGTGTGGCAGACCCGCACCCAGGTCGGCCGCGCGGAACGCCAGACGCCGCTGCTCAAATCCCGCGTCACCCGCCTGACGCTGAACCCGACCTGGACCGTACCGCCGACCATCTGGAAAGAAGACAAGCTGCCGGAAATCCGCAAGGACCAGACTTTCCTCAGCCGCCAGAACCTGCAAGTGCTCGATGCCAACGGTCAGCCTCTGGCGGCAGCGGACATCGACTGGGACAACCCCGGCAACATCCTCCTGCGTCAGGACGCCGGCCCGCGCAATCCGCTGGGCCAAATGGTCATCCGTTTCCCCAACCCGTTCTCGGTCTACCTGCACGACACGCCGAGCAAGGCGCTGTTTGACAAAGGCCCACGGGCGTTCAGCTCCGGTTGTGTGCGCGTCGAGCACCCGCTGCAACTGCGCGATCTGCTGCTGTCCCCGGCAGAAAAAGCTCGCACCGAGACTTTGCTGGCAACCGGCACCACCCATGAATTTCGCCTGTCGGCGCCGGTGCCGATCCTGATGACCTACTGGACGGCGCAAGTCGACAGCAGCGGCCATGTACGTTATGCGCCGGACATCTACAGCCACGACAGCGCATTGCTGGCGGGGCTGGATCGGGCGCATTGAGTCCGGCACCAGCACGGCAGTCAAAGATCTGAGTTCGATGAGTGATTTCAGGTCGACGAATCCCGTACAAACACCTCGGTCAGTCCCCTCTCCCTCGGGAGAGGGCTAGGGTGAGGGGCCGATTTCAAGCCGAACCCATTACTCAAAATCTCACCGCCCCAGCTCCTCCACCAACCACGGCAAAAGCTCCTCACACGAGCCTTCAATCTTCAAATCGAGCAGATCATCCGCCCGGGTCTTGCCCAGATTGATCGCCATCAACGGCTTGCCACGCTCGGCAATCACCCGACACAAGCGAAACGCGGAATACGCCATCAACGACGATCCCACCACCAACAACCCCGCCGCATTCTCGGCAGCGGCCAAGGCCCGCGCGGCCGTCGGTTGCGCCACGTTCTCGCCGAAAAACAACACATCCGGTTTCATCCGCTCACCCGCGCAATGCGGGCACTGCGGTACCTGAAAGCGCGCTTCAAATGCCGGGTCGAGCAAGGTATCGCCATCCGGCGCCTGCACCGCATCAACACCACTCAGGTAGGGATTGTGTGCCTCCATCAGCTGCTGGATCGCGTCGCGCTCGCTGCGCTGCCCGCAATCCAGGCACAGCACTCGATGCAGGCTGCCGTGCAGTTCGATCACATCGTGGCTGCCGGCCTGATCGTGCAAGGTATCGACGTTCTGCGTGATCAAAGCGCTGATCCGGCCACGCTGCTGCAACGTCGCCAGCGCCTCATGCGCGGCATTCGGTCGGGCCTTTCGCACGCGCGGCCAGCCGAGCATCGCTCGCGCCCAATAACGCCGGCGTGATTCCGGGGCGGCGAGAAACTCCTGATACATCATCGGCTGCCGCCCACGACGCACGCCGTCGCTGTCGCGATAGTCCGGAATGCCCGATGGCGTGCTGATACCAGCGCCGGTAAGTACCAGGAAAGACCCGTTGATCATACACTCGGCCAGAGCGTCAAGTTCTCGCTCACTGCTCATGTCCGTACTCCTCGGCTTGTCAAGAATGGGCCAGACCTGTGACGACGTATAGCTTAGGGAAACACGACACAGTTTGGATCTTCTTTTCTTTCAACCATTTGCTGCCTCCAGTTTTCCGGAAAGCGCTTTATCTCGCTCAGCAACTGCTTGCTTAAGCCAGAGAGGACCATACAGCGTGGGTCATTGTCAGGGGGGAGGCAATCGGTTTGCTTGTCGATCGACCACTTTAACTGGAACTCCTGTTCGTCTATCGCATTGAAAATACGCATGGCCGGGCATGGCAATGCTGCCAACTCAAGTAACGAATGATGCAGGCCCTGCAAGTCACCGTCGCACTGGTTGAAGGCATAGATAAACGTTATGAAGTTTGAAGTCGCGATGTCTGAAAATTCTGTTCCCTTATAAGGGTCGAAGATGTCCCACCATGTAAGTACTGTTTTCAGGATCTTTGGTGTCGTGGCTGGTCGGAGTGTTGGAAAGATGTCATTTATCTGCCAGTTTTCGTTTTCAATTTCTTTTTGGGTAGCGATGAGCTGTTGCGCAGCTTTTTTGTAATTGACGCGCTGCTGGCTGAAATTTTTGTGTTGGTGATTGGTTCTGAACCGGTCGAAAACGGTTTTTACTTCGCAGATTACCAGTGTGTTGTTGGTCTTGTTGTAAATGGCGACGTCTATGTCGCCAGTATTTTTCTTGGCTCTGCAAGTGGTAACTTCAATGTCAGGACTTTTTTTCAACTGGCTGGCGAGGTAAGTTGCGACGGTGGCGGATTGAGATCCGACGGTGTTATTCCAATGGTCTTGGGAACGCTTCATCAAAATAGCGAGTAATGTCAGATTTGGGTGGAGGACACTATAGGCGAACGGCCAGAACATATACCACTCACCGATTTTTACAAAAGGCACTGCGAGTCCCGAATCGGCAGCTTCTTTTAAATCCGGGATCAGCTTGTCCAGCAGATTTTCAATCTGGGCACTTGACGTTTTCGCCACTTTATATTGCTTGTTGAGCGACTGGGTAATCTTGACCAGATCTGACTTTTTAAACCAGAAATGACGCTGCCGCTTATGGATATAGGGTAGTAACGCCTGGAACAACAATAATTCGTCCTCGCGAATACCCAGCCGCGATAGGAAATCCAGCCAGGATCTTTCGGTCCCAATCGTTATGGGGCTGAGATCGGTCAGTTTTGTCTTGAGCGCGAAAGACACAAAGTTTGCATCATGCCTTGGATGGTCCAACATGTACCGAATCGAATCGGGGCGCGACAGGTAATCCGCTTTCTCTGAAAGCAAATCCATGGCCGTGCGTTGTCGAGAGCTGGCGATCTCTATTTTGTAACCGGACTCTGCATGGCGGCCGATTTTCCATAACCGTTCTTTTACTGACGAGGCGTCATGCAGCATACGTAATAAATCATGTTCATAGGTGAAAAGGTGCTCAGCTTTTTCTTTGAGTGCCAGAGTTTTCTCGTAAGAGGGCTTAAATTCGGAGAGGGAATCGGGATAGCTTTTCAGGATGGCGTTAATCAATGCCCTGAAGTTCACGCTGTGATCTGCTGACGCAAACTTTTTGACACTGTCGACAGTCTCATCTCCCTTTGCCAAGGCGGCGAGATGCAATTCGGGTATCCATTGATTCGCCGAAGGAATTGATTGGTAAACTATGTTGTGATTATTGGTATACAAATTCTCAATGGATTTAATGTCAGCAATATACTGTTCGCCGCATTCCGACATTTCTGGACTTCCCTGCAAAAGCTGTATTGAACGAAAGGGTATCGCATTATTAAACGAATTTTAAGGTGCCGTACGATGTTCTGGAAATGCACACATCGGCTGATTCTTCTGCAGTATGTGCCGTTTGATGAAGTCATTTCCTTCCCTCCAATATCAGATTGAACGGCGTTTGCGTGGCGCGGCGGAACTGCTTGAACCCAGCCTCGACAAAGACTTTGCGCAGGCGCATTTCCCCAGCCTGCGCACCAAGCCCGAGGCCGACTTCCTGGGACAGCGAATTGGGCGTGCAGATAAACGTCGAGGCGGCGTAGAACAGGCGCCCGACCGCGTTGAGATTGTCGTCCAGTTTGTCGTTGGCGAACGGTTCGACCAGCAACACCGTGCCATCATCTTTCAGCGACTCATAAGCGTGGCGAGCGGCGCCGACCGGGTCACCCATGTCGTGCAGGCAGTCGAAAAAGCAGATCAGGTCGTAGTCGCCGCCGGGATAGTTTTTCGCCGTGCCCTCGAAGAATCTGGCGCGATTGCCCACGCCACCTTCTTCGGCCCGTTGCGTAGCGACTGTGACTGACGGCGCGTGGAAGTCGAAGCCGACAAACTGCGATTTCGGAAACGCCTGAGCCATGATCACCGTCGAGGCGCCGTGACCGCAGCCGATGTCGGCAACCTTGGCCCCGCGTTCCAGCTTGGCCACCACGCCGTCCAGGGCCGGAAGCCATTCGGCAATCAGGTGACCTTTGTAGCCGGGGCGGAAGAAGCGTTCAGTGCCGCTGAACATGCACGGGTGGTGATCGCCCCACGACAAGGCGCCATTGCCGCGCATGGCCTTGACCAGTTTGTCCTTGTCATGGAAAAACGACGCCACCACGCCGAGACCGCCAGCGACGTACACCGGCGAATCCTCCACGGCCAGCGCCAGTGCCTGTTCTTCCGGCAAGCGAAACTGACCGTCAACGTGTTCCATATAGCCGGATGCGGCATGGGCGCTGAGCCATTCGCGCACCAGGCGGGGATTGCAGGTGGTTTTGGCTGCGAGGGCTTCGGGGCTGATCGGTTGGCTGTCGGCCATTGCCCGGTACAGACCGAGTTCTTCGCCGACAATGACATTGGCCAGCATCGCCGCGCCACCCATGTCGTTGACCAGTTTGCCCATGAATTCGTTGAGCTTCGCCTCATTCATCACGTGTGCTCCTGAAACAGGATCACCGTCCGGCGGCGTTGAATGTCGAGGCAGGCGCCACCGGGCGGTGGTCACGGATTGGGGCAGGGCACAGCAGACGTCCTGCGGCCCCCTCGACTGGGTAATGAATGAGTCTAGTCGGTGTTTTTCTCAGCGTGGCAGCGGCAACTTCAGTTCAGCGCACAACCCGCCACCTTCACGATTGCTCAACAGCAGCGAGCCACCCAGCGCCAACGCCAATTGCTGGGCGATCGCCAGTCCGAGCCCGGTGCCGCCGGTGTCGCGGTTGCGCGAGTTTTCCACGCGGTAGAACGGTTCCAGCACCTGCGCCAGTTCGGCCTCGGCGATGCCCGGGCCGCGATCGAGGACTTTCACCGACAGGCTGTCGCCCTGCGCTTCGACCTGCAATTGCGCGGCGCCGGCGAATTTCAGGGCGTTGTCGGTCAGGTTCACCAGCACCCGGCGCAGGGCCTGCGGACGGGTTTCGATTACCGCTTTGCTTTTGCCGCCGAGCTGCACGTCCTTGCCCATGTCCTGATAGTCGAAGACCAGGCTGTCGAGGAACGAGTCGAGATCAGTACGCCGGCTTTCTTCGGTGGCGCCGTGAACGCTGCGAGCGTAAGCCACGCCTTCGCGCACCAGATGCTCGATTTCGCCGAGATCGCTGCTCAGTTTGTCTTTCTCGACCGAGTCGTCCATGAATTCTGCGCGCAGTTTCATCCGGGTGATCGGCGTTTGCAGGTCGTGGGAAATCGCCGCGAGCAGTTGCATGCGTTCTTTCAAGTAGGCGGCGATGCGCGTTTGCATGGCGTTGAACGCCCGCGCGGCGTGAACCACTTCGGTCGGCCCTTGCTCGTCGAGTTTGATCGGGTGCGCGTTGGGGTCGAGGGTTTCCACGGCGTTGGCGAGGCGAGTGAGGGGGCGGATGGCGATGCGCACGGCGAGCCAGGTGCAGAGGATCAGTAACGCCAGTTGGCCGAGCAGCACCACCGGCAACCACGGCGACAACGGCACCATCGCCGGACGGATATCGATGGTCACCGGGCTGCCGTCGCTCAGGCGCAAGTGGCCCTGGAAATGTTGTCTCGGACCGCCGGGAACTTCGGTAAACACGATTGGATAAGTGTCGCCGATGGCCGCCGTAATCGAGGCGATCGCGACGGACTTTTCAGCCGAGGTCACCGGCATGCCCGGTTCGCCCTCATTGAGCAGGTAGCCATAATTGCGCCGGGCCAGACGCGGCAGCCAGGCCTCGCGTTCGGCCGCGGGCAGGCGATCGAGGATGGCCATCGACGTCGAGACGTCGGTTTCGAGGTTGCCGAGCATGGTGCTTTTCGCGCTCTGGTAACGCTCGTAATACTGCGCGCCGAACGACAGGCCCTGCGCCAGAATCAGCCCGATCAGGAAGATCAGCGACAGGCGCGAGGCGAGGGTGCGCGGCCATTGCAGCTTGAGTTTCATGCCGAAGCTCCGAGCAGTTCGACCGGCAGCGAAAACACATAACCTTCACTGCGCACGGTCTTGATATAGGCCGGCTCGCGAGCATCGTCCAGCAGGCGTTGACGCAGGCGACTGACCAGCAGATCGATCGAGCGATCGAACAGATCGGCCTCGCGGCCCTGGGTCAGGTTGAGCAGTTGATCGCGGCTGAGCACCCGTTGCGGATGGTCGAGGAACACCCGCAGCAGGCGGTATTCGGCGCCGCTGAGGGCAACCATGGTGCCGTCGCTGTCGAGCAGGTGGCGAGCCGAGGTGTCCAGCTGCCAACGACCGAACGCCAGCAGGCGTCCGGCTTCGGTGACCACCAGATTCGGCGGCAACATACGCGTGCGGCGCAATACGGCATTGATCCGCGCCAGCAGTTCGCGGGCGGCGAAAGGTTTGGTCAGGTAATCGTCGGCGCCCATTTCCAGACCGATGATGCGATCGGTCTCATCGTTGCGCGCGGTGAGCATCAGCACCGGCGTCGCCTTGTGTTTGCCCACGCGTAATTCGCGGCACAACTGCAGGCCATCGTCACCGGGCATCATGATGTCGAGCACGATCAGGTCGACGGTGTTGGCATCAAGGAAGCTGCGCATCTGCCGGCCATCGGCGACCACTGTTGTGCGCAGGCCGTTCTTCTTCAGGTAGTTGCCTACCAGTTCACGGATCTCGCGGTCGTCGTCGACGATGAGAATGTGATCGACATGTTCCATCGGTTCAAGCCTCTGTCAAAGGGGGAATGCCGTGCAGTCTATAGCGCCGTAGACCGCACGCCTGCCTGCCTTTGTATTGCAGTGTATCTGCCGCAGCGGCGGATACACACCGACGCAAAATCACGATTTTTTCGGGGTTTTGTATCGCTCTGTATCTACACGCTGCATGGATACACAACGAGTGATTCTTGTCCTTTCCTGACACAGACGCGATACCTCGAAGGCCTCAAATAGGCTCCATCGAGGCACACACAGACCGCCTCGGCTCAAACCCACTGAAGCCTTGAGGACTACACCATGAACAACAAATCCGTATTCGCCGCCTGCCTGTTCGCCGCTCTGAACATCTGCACCCTGTCGGCCCACGCCGAGGCTGACGTCAGCCGGCAAACCTACACCTACGGCACCCATCTGGATATCCAGAAAGTGCTGTCGATGACCGAAGACACCTCGGTGACCTGCGGCATCACCGAGGCGCGCATGACCTACCTCGATTCCGCGGGCAAAACCCGCGAGCTGGATTACAGCAAATTCGCTGACGGCTGCAACAACCAGAACTGAGTCATCCCTACTTTTTCTGCAAGGAGTTTTGCCATGAACAACGTCTCGCGCTTTCTGACCGCAGCAGCCTTCGCCTTCACCGGTGCCGCCGCCCACGCCAACAGTGCTGTGGAGCAGAGCAGTTGCGCCAGCAGCACCTGCTTCCAGCTGACCACCGTGGCGAAGGAGGGCAGCGATGCCTTGATCGCCGCTGACGGCTCCAGCCGCACACCACAGGGGCAGATGGTTGCCGCTGACGGATCGAGCCGCACACCTCAGGGGCAGATGGTTGCCGCTGACGGCTCCAGCCGCACACCGCAGGGGCAGATGGTTGCCGCGGATGGTTCCAGCCGCACACCGCAAGGCCAACTGGTCGCGGAAAACGGTGCCAGTCGTACGCCTCAAGGGCAGTTGCTCGACGGCCAGACTGCATGAGCCACGGCGTAAATAAAGCGAGCTAGCGAGGGGATGTTTCCCTCGCTGCCCGGTTGTGTGCCCAGCCCCCATTTCAAGGTGACCCCTTATGTACCTCATTGCATTTCTCGGCGGTCTGCTGACCGTTCTCAGTCCGTGCATCCTGCCGGTGGTGCCGTTTCTGTTCGCTGGCGCCAACCGTACCCGTTCCTCGATCCTCCTGACTCTCGCCGGCATGGCGCTGACCTTTGCGCTGATCTCCAGCCTTGCCGTGGTCAGCAGCGAGTGGGTGATTCAGGCCAGCAACACCGGCCGCCACTTCGCCTTGCTGGTCATGGCGCTGTTCGCCCTGTCGCTGATCTCGGCCCGCGTCGGTGACTGGCTGACCAGGCCGTTTGTCGCGCTGGGCAATCGTCTCGATCAGGACACGCGTAAACGTGCAGGACCGATGGGCTCGATCATGCTCGGTGTCGCCACCGGCCTGTTGTGGGCGCCCTGTGCCGGGCCGATCCTTGGGGTGATTCTGACCGGCGCGATGTTGCAAGGCGCCAATGCCCAGACCAGCCTGTTGCTGCTGGCTTACGGCGTCGGCAGTGCCTTGTCGCTGGGCACGTTGATCTTCGCCGGGCGCGGTCTGGTCAATCGGCTGAAACCGTCGATCCCGTTCAGCGGCTGGTTGCGTCGCGGTGCCGGGGTTGCGGTGCTTGCTACGGTCGCGGTGATCTCGACGGGCGCCGACAAAACCCTGCTCGCCAATACGTCTTCGGAGGGCGTGGCCAGCGTCGAGAAGAACGTCCTGGAAAACGTGCCGAAAGTGGTCGACTACTTCGTCAGCAAGGTCCGCGCCGATTCGATGATGGACGAGGCCCGGGGCGCGATGCCGTCGCTGTCGGGCGCTGTGCAATGGCTCAATTCACCAGAGCTCAGTGCCGAATCCCTGCGCGGCAAAGTGGTGCTGGTCGACTTCTGGACCTACGACTGCATCAACTGTCAGCACACCCTGCCGTACGTCAAAGACTGGGCGAAGAAATACGAGAAGGACGGCCTGGTAGTGATCGGCGTGCACACCCCCGAATACGGCTACGAACGCATCATCAACAACGTCAAGGATCAGGTGAAAAAACTCGGCATCACCTACCCGGTCGCCATCGACAACGACTACGCGATCTGGCGCAACTTCGACAATCAATACTGGCCGGCGCATTACCTGATCGACGCCAAGGGCCAGATGCGTTACAGCCACTTCGGTGAAGGTCGCTATGCCGAGCAGGAGCAGATGATCAAGCAGTTGCTGGAAGAGGCCAAGGCGCCGGCAGCCTGAGTGTTTCATGCGCTTGACAGATCTTCACCACTCATCGGCAAAGTGCCCGGTTTACGGGGTTGCCGGACGATTGACAGGGACGCCGGGCAGCCTCGGCGCGATAGTGAGCAAGCACGGTCCGCGTCGCAGCCTGTGCTTTCTCTCTGCCACGGAGCTCGCTGTCATGAGTACCCCGATTGATCTCACTGCCCTGAAGGAACGTCAGAAAGTCGCTTGGGCCAGTGGCGACTACGCCGTGATCGGCACGACTTTGCAGATCGTCGGTGAAAGCCTCGCCGAGGCCTGCGATCTGCGCTGTGATGAACAGGTGCTGGATGTCGCCGCCGGTAACGGCAACGCCACCCTGGCAGCGGCGCGGCGCGGTTGTGTGGTGACCTCCACCGATTACGTCGCGGCACTGCTGGAGCGTGGTCAGGATCGCGCACGGGCCGAACATCTGGAGGTGATTTTTCAGGTGGCCGATGCCGAGGCTTTGCCTTTTCCCGATGAAAGCTACGACGCCGTGTTGTCGACGTTCGGCGTGATGTTCGCGCCTGACCAGGTC
>NZ_JAFGYL010000098.1:0-446 GCF_017491835.1 Pseudomonas sp. 67(2021) | reverse complement strand
GTGTCGAGACCCGAGGCGCGTTCTATGACAGCACCGGGGCGCTGCGCGACATGGTGCCCAACCACTTGTTCCAGTTGTTGGCGATGGTGGCCATGGAGCCCCCGGCGGCGTTTGCCGCTGATGCCGTGCGCAGCGAAAAGGCCAAGGTGATCGGTGCCATCCGCCCATGGTCGGCGAAGATGGCCCTGAAAAACTCCGTGCGTGGCCAGTACAGCGCCGGCAAGCAGGGGCGCAAGCAGTTGCCCGGCTACCGTCAGGAGGCCAACGTTGCGGCCGATAGCCAGACCGAGACCTATGTGGCGCTGAAGGTGATGATCGACAACTGGCGCTGGGCCGGGGTGCCGTTCTACCTGCGTACCGGCAAGCGCATGAGCGTGCGTGACACCGAAATCGCCATTTGCTTCAAGCCTGCGCCTTATGCGCAGTTCCGTGAATCGGAGCTGGAA
>NZ_JAFGYL010000097.1:0-447 GCF_017491835.1 Pseudomonas sp. 67(2021) | reverse complement strand
GCAAGAGCCAGTTCAGCGTGATCCGTGACGCGGGCCACTTCCTCGACATGGAAAACAAGGCCGCCTGCGAGGACACCCGCAGCGTCTTGCTCGGCTTCCTCAAGCCGACCGTGCGCGAGCCTCGTCAACGCTACCAGCACGTACAACAGGGGCAGCATGCATTGGCCATCTGAGCGCATCGGCGCCCCGTAGGTGATACCCGCAGGCTATGGGGTGCCGACAAGCTTTTATATAACTTGGGCTTCTAATTCGTGGAGGGTTCTGGTAAAAAGTGCAGCGCAGATGCGGGTATAGTTTAGTGGCAAAACGAAAGCTTCCCAAGCTTTAGTTGAGGGTTCGATTCCCTCTACCCGCTCCACATCGCATTACCGCATGGCGTTCCATTAACGTCATCGCTGTCAAAAGGAGCCTTGGCTCCTTTTTTCGTTTCTGCCCCCTCCGTTGACC
>NZ_JAFGYL010000096.1:0-451 GCF_017491835.1 Pseudomonas sp. 67(2021) | reverse complement strand
CCACCAGGGCGATGAGCAGGTCCTTGAGCGGCATTGCGACATCCTTCTTCAAGCTTTCTAGACATATTTCGTTACAGCATAAGGCTATTCCTTTGACAGGGACCAGCACAGTTGCGGCATAGAGCTGCGCAACAGTGACTGTTATTGAGCAAATTTTGACGCAGCGATTGCAGGGCGGCGTCAGTTCCGATAGCCGGGTGCAACCCTTTCCAGCATCCGTAGCAATGCCTGCCAAGCCAGCTGCAACGCATCCGGGTCCGCCAGCTCGCCCTGCTTCAACCCCCACCCCGGCTCATTGAACTGCCGCTCGGTATGCGCGCACACTTCGGCCGACGGCAAAATCACTTGCCCGGCACTCTGCGCCGCCAACTGGATCTCGCAGGCCTTCTCCAGGTAATACATGCGCAGGAATGCTTCGGCCACGCTGCGCCCTGTGGTCAGCAGGCCATGG
>NZ_JAFGYL010000095.1:0-455 GCF_017491835.1 Pseudomonas sp. 67(2021) | reverse complement strand
ATAGAAGGTTGATATGACCCAATATGTCTACCGCTTCGGCGGCGGTGTTTCGGATGGCCATGGGCTGAGCAAGGAACTGCTCGGTGGCAAGGGCGCGAATCTGGATGGGATGGCCTCGATTGGCCTGCCCGTGCCCCCCGGCTTCACGATCAGCACCGAAATGTGCACGCGCTATTATGAAGAAGGCCAGGCCTTCCCTGACAGCCTGCGCGCTGAAGTCGCCACTGGCCTTGCGCATATTGAGGGCATTACCGGCAAATCCTTCGGCGATCCCGCCAATCCGCTGCTCGTGTCGGTGCGCTCGGGCGCGCGCGTGTCGATGCCGGGGATGATGGATACCGTGCTCAACCTGGGGCTGAACGACGCGACCGTTGCGGGCCTTGCCACCACCAGCGGCGATGCGCGCTTTGCGTGGGACAGCTATCGCCGCTTCATCCAGATGTATTCAGATGTCG
>NZ_JAFGYL010000094.1:0-457 GCF_017491835.1 Pseudomonas sp. 67(2021) | reverse complement strand
CGACACGCACCTCGCGCTTGGCGATGGAACGCATGAGATTCACGAGGCCGGGCACGTCGTAGACGTCCTGCAGCACCTCACGCACCGCCTCGAGGACGATCGGGAAGCTGGGGTAGGCGCTCGCGACCTCGAGCAGCTGCGCGGCCCGCTGACGTTGCTGCCACAGCGCCTGACGCTTGCCCGGGTTACCGCGCGGCAGCAGCAGCACACGCGCGGCGCACTCGCGGAATCGCGCCGCGAACAGGGGCGTGCCGCCGACCTGAAGGGTGGCGATGTCGGCCACAGCGTCCGGGTCGAGCACGGTCGCCTCGGTGAGGGCGTTCGTCAGGGTGTCGTCATCGCCCTCGGTCTCGAGCAGGCGGAAGACCAGCCCGTCATCGGTGTGCATGGCCTGCACCTCGACGCCGAACCGCTCCGCCATCCGGGCGCTGACGGCGAGCGCCCACGGTGCGTGCAC
>NZ_JAFGYL010000093.1:0-457 GCF_017491835.1 Pseudomonas sp. 67(2021) | reverse complement strand
TGATTGAACGGATGCATATGTCTGAAATCACGATTTGTTATGGCATGACCGAAACTGCGCCAGTGAGTGCACAAAGCTCAACGGCAGATAGTGTCGAGCGACGTGTCAGTACGGTTGGCCGGGTACATCCGCATCTGGAAGTTAAAATTGTCGATGAAAATGGCAAGGTGGTTCCACGTGGTCAATTGGGTGAGCTATGTGTACGTGGCTATTCGGTGATGCTGGGTTATTGGGAAGATCAGGACAAAACCCAAGAAGTGATTGATGCGGCGCGCTGGATGCATACCGGTGATATTGCTGAAATGGATGATGAAGGCTTTGTCAAAATCAAGGGTCGAATCAAGGATGTGGTCATTCGTGGCGGGGAAAACCTGTTCCCGAAAGAAATTGAAGATTTTCTTTATACCCATCCGGCAGTTTCGGACGTACAGGTAATTGGGGTGCCAGACCATAAATA
>NZ_JAFGYL010000092.1:0-462 GCF_017491835.1 Pseudomonas sp. 67(2021) | reverse complement strand
CAGACCTTCCGGGCCTGCTTCGGTGTAGCGGAACGTCACGCCAGCACGGGCAATCAGGTCGAAATAGTTTTTCAGTTGCGTCGGGATGTTGAAGTTGTACATTGGCGCGGCAATCACCACTTCATCATGAGCCTGCAGTTCTGCAATCAGTTCATCAGACAGGTCCAGAGCCTCCTGCTGACGAGGTGACAGCGGGGTATCAGAGGGACGCATTGCACCCACTAACTCGCCATCCAGTACCGGGATCGGGTTAGCCGCCAGGTCACGTACGGTAACCTCTTTACCCTGGGCCTTTGCCTGTTCGATGTAGAAGTCAGCGAGCTGGCTTGATTGTGAGTAGCCTGCAAGAATGCTTGATTTCAGAACTAAAACTTTGCTCATGGTGGTTTCCTGTCTGTTACGCGGAAGACTTTCCGCTCAATGGTTTACACTCTACGGTTATCGATGGCGCGGTGAAAGCGC